>DAQP01000036.1:2046-62917 GCA_002504435.1 Euryarchaeota archaeon UBA438 | reverse complement strand
TCACCGATCTCCTCAGCCCCGTTATCCCAAGGCATCCAGCATCCCCGGTCGGGCTGCTCGCTTCCGCGCCTGACCTGGTTCCCGGGCATAGGATGGTCATGGCTACCCTCCGGAAGCCAATTCCAACAACCTGCATCTCTTGGGGACGAGGCGTCGACGTCAACCGGCGGGTCGCCAGCGGCTCGTCTACGCCGCCCTCGGACTTCAGGTCACCATTATCGACGATTTGTGAATAACAGAGCACGTCAACACCCCCCCTAGCCCAACACGACCGGGGAGCGCTTCCCTTTCAAAGAATCGGGATGGCGTAACTACGAAGAGGCCTCGTATTTCGAGGGGCAACCGGTCTGTATCTCATGTGCTTCCAGTTGCCAATACCCGTCTAAATATTGCAAATCGCCCTTTATTGCGATCATGTTTCCCTCGTCAAACCCATCCGGTATCACAGTACTGGAGTAGTCTACATGCAGAACATGGGTAAGACCTGTTATCGAGAAGCTGAAATTTTCTGTGTCCAGACTTCCTATCATAACTTCACCCCTGACGTGCAATTGGCCTTCAAACGCACCGGGATCATCCATCACCTCATCAATCGAATGCTGTACCTCGGGCTCTATTGAGACGAACATTAGGATAAGTAATACCGCCATTGAAAAACCGACAATTAGCAGCCTCCTCTTCCTGGACAGTGAGAAACTGGAGGAGCCCGTCATGCTGATTCCTCATGAACATGATTGATGATATTTCTGATTGTTAGTTCAGGTGTTATTGTAGCCAACAGCCTCTTCTACGCCAGAGAACCCATTCTCCCTGACTCGGGCCCTCAGGCCTCTTACTATGTCAGAAACTACGGATGGGCCCCTGAAAACCAAAGCGGAATACAACTGCAGCAGTGAAGCACCGGAAGTCAGTGAGTTCCAAGCAGAATCTGGCGAGTCTATGCCACCGACACCGACGATTGGCACCTTGCCGTTAGATGACTCATACAGCATAGAAACGACCTCCAATGACCTCTCTTGAAGTGGTCTTCCTGAGACGCCGCCATTCTGAGCAAAGGCGTGGCGTGACTTCGTATTCTTCGGGACGGGTCTCTTCAGCGTGGTATTGGTGGCAACGAAGCCGTCAATTCCGTTTCTTAGGGCCTCTTCGGAGGATGAGCGTAATTCCTCATCTGAAGCGTCGGGGGACAATTTGAGAAGCATTGGTTTTCCCCCGCCCTTCATTTCCTTAACAGAATTGCAGGCCTTCAGAACTGAGCCTAGGATTGTGTCTTCGTGCAAGTCCCTGAGGCCGGGAGTATTGGGCGATGAAATATTGAGGACGAAAATGTCAGCATGATCCCAGAGAGTTTCTAGTGTTGCAGAATAATCAGAGGGGGCCTGTTCATTGTCCACCTTCTTCGATCTTCCAATGTTTGCAGCGACAGGGACATTAGGCCACTTACCCGATGCTCTCCTTTGAATCAGTTGATCCCTGATTGAAGATGCCCCTGGATTATTGAAACCCATACTGTTTACTAGAGCTTGTTCAGCATCTGCTCGAAACATCCTGGGTTTCGGGTTCCCCTCCTGAGGGAACCTCGTTATACCGCCATACTCTACCCAGGAGAAGCCCATAGCAGGCCATGCAGAAAGTGCTGAAGCTCCCTTGTCCATTCCTGCTGCAAGGCCTAATGGATGTCTGAAAAGCCTACCAAATACATGGGTTGGCAGCTCTGGTGACTGGTATAGTGTGTTGAGAGTCCTTAGTCCCACAGATGATTGGCCGAAACCAGAAAGGGATTTGATGGCTAGCCCATGGGCCCTCTCTGAATCCATGCGGCTAATTACCGGACGAGCAAACATGCTCCATCCTATCCCCATGAGCTAAGCCGCGATGCTATACCCTTCAAGAGTTACGTACCCCACGCGCCCACATGGTCGATTGGGCCCCGTCTATGTACGAAGCGGCGAGAAGGCTACTTAGGACACCAGGAGGGGCCCTATATGTCCCAGATTCATGCTTTGATTCTGCTAAATTATTGATTCTAGGAATTTCAGACGAGGTTCCCTCGATAATTACAGAACCATCAGTAAATTCTGGATCCACAGACGAAATTTTCTATGATTGCGATGGTAAGATCGAGTTTCAGATTGGAAAAATTGAGCCTGCAATGGAGACATGTTGGATAAGATCTGAGTCTAATGAAATTGAAAAACTCTGGGAGGAGCTTTCAGATGTTGCAATGAAACTAGCTCGTGCAGGATATCCAGGCTGTCTTGGCTGTGGAGGTCCCGGATCAGAGGAAATTTGGGATGAAAATGTGTCTAGATTGGCCTCGTGAATAGTCGTCTCCTTACGCGCGCGCGTCACACACACATGCACGCGCGCGCGTTGGAACGAACTGTGCTCACTCATGTTTATACGGGGCTCACTTGGCCCCAAGGAAACGTAGCACTCGATTCGAATTGGGGCTAGGTTGTGAAATCATGAAGCTAATGATACTGGAATCTGGGACCAAGGCAAAGACGGTAAAGAAGTACCTTGGAAAGGACTGGATTGTAGAAGCCTGCAATGGGCATGTTCAGGATCTTCCAACTAGAAAAAGCGGCAAGCAGGGATCCAAGGCGATGTGGGCATCTGATGGAACTAAACTGCCTGATCCTCCATGGGAATGGACAGATAGGGCTGAGGGCATTATTTCTGGAATTATGAGAAAGGCGAACAGCAAGGGCGTGGAAGAGGTATACATTGCTACGGACCCAGACAGAGAAGGTGAGTTCATTGCTTGGAGGCTAAGCATAATATTCTCTGAGTTCCCAATTGTTAGAAGAGTGACGTTCAATGAAATAACAAAACTCGCTGTTGAAGATGCCGTTGCCAATCACAAGGATGTCGACTCAAACCTAGTTGATGCAGCAAAGGTTCGAAGGTTCATGGATCGACTTGTAGGATATAGGTGCTCTAAATTCGCGAGGAGTTGGAATCTAAAATCGATGGGGAGGGTCCAAACTCCGACTCTAGGATTCATAGTCGAAAGGGAGTTGGAGCGAGAGGCACATGTCCCGATACCATTCCACAGTGTTCGTGCAACCAGTGATGGGTTTAATTTCAAAGTAAGATTTCACGAGAAAGGAGATGAGGGTGCCTGGTTTGATGACGATGGAAAGCATTTCCCGGATAGAACGTTCGATGGTGAACATGCCAAGACCGTTCATGGCGTCATTACGGATTCAGGAATGATGAGAGTAGTTTCTATCAAGGACGGGAAGAACAGGAGGAAGCCCCCGGCACCATTTACTACCGATACTCTACTACAGGCTGCCAGTTCTTCACTCGGGTGGTCTATGGGAAAAACTAGTAAAATCGCATCCGACCTATACCAGGCCGGGCATATCACATACATCAGGACTGACTCAACAAGGACGAGTGAGACTGCAAGAAACACGGTCAAGGAGCTAATCAAGGAGAAGTATGGTGAAGACTTCCTAGGTCCAGGCTCACTTGGAGCGGACGCGAAAAAGGGCTCGTCGAATGTGCAGGACGCGCACGAGGCAATTAGGCCTACATCCCCGGCATCGGAGGAAGTCGACGGAGTTGAGGCTGACCACAGAAGGCTGTATAGGTTAGTTTGGAGTCGCTTTGCTTCTAGTCAGATGTCCGACTCAATTAGGGAAAGAAGGGACTTGAGGGCATCTGTAGATGGTATTGAACAGGAATTAGCGGGAACAGCGTCCTGGCTGGTACATTCGGGATGGGAGGAGGCGTCCTCGGAATTTTTACCTGACCCGCGGAGGAGCCGTCCCCAATTCGAGTTGCAGGTTGGTTCCGAGTGGAAACTAGACGAGGGGGATGAAAACCCTCTACTAACTATTGATGAGACAAAGCCGCCACGAAGGTTCTCAGAGAGTTCTATAGTAAAACAGATGAAAACTGCTGGGATTGGTAGACCTTCGACATATGTCAGTATCGTTCAGAGGATACAGGACAGAGGATATGTGGAGAATGACAGTGGTTCTTTGGTTCCGACAGACGATGGCAGGACTCTCTGGTTAGATGTAGCGCCTATTTACGGATCCAAGGCCGGGGGAATGGAAATTCTTTCCTCCTCATTCACATCTGAAATGGAGGCTAGCTTGGATGGTATTGAAATGGGAACTACTGATGCAGTTTCAATTTGGGAGGACTTCTCGGGAGACTTCAAGGACGCCCATAACAAGGCAATTGAATACCGCAGGAGGACACCAACGCCCAAGCAAATGTCATTCATCGAGAGTAGGATTACCGGGCTAGATGAAGATGTGGTCAAATCCCTTCTGGGAGACAGGGAAGTCGGGAGTCTCAGTGGAGAAGAAGCCAGCGAACTAATTGGTACACTTACGGAATTGTCGAAAACGAACGGAGGACCTCCGGCTAGTGAGAAACAGATGAGCTACCTGATGTCACTAATTGAGAAGTCAGGAATGTCTGTTACCGATGCCTTGTCCCTTGTTGAGGTCAGTGATTTGAGCGAGCTTACAGGTGGTCGAGAGGGGACTGCTAGTGAATTGATCGGGAAGATGAGGGATTCCAACTCCTCAATGCCCGCTACGGAGCCACAGATGGAATTGATTAGGAACATGTCCGAGCAATTGGGAATATCGATGTCGGAAACACTCGCAATTGCTGACCTTGCTACAGAGGAAGAAGTAACGAAGTCGGAAGCTAGCGATCTGATTTCAAAGCTGAAAAGTATGCGAAGAAAGCAGGGAAAAGGCAAAAGAAAGTAGCTGGGGAGTGAGACATCATGGAGTTCCACTATGATGTGGCCATTGTAGGAGCCGGTCCCGTTGGCGGATATCTGGCCTTGAAGTTACGAGAGGCAGGGCGCACTGTACTCCTGATAGAGGAGCACGGAGAAATTGGCCGGCCATTCCAATGCGCTGGATTGGTAAATCCCGATGCGATGAGTAAGGTTTCACTCGAGAACACGGCATTGAGCGTGATTTGGGGCGCTAGGATACATGGTCCATCAGGCGAAGCCGTTGAGATAGGGGACCCAAATAGGATTAGAACCTGGTCCGTCTGTAGAAAGAAGTTTGACGAGAGTGTGGTTCGGAGCGCCATTGATGCTGGGGCTGATATTTGGCTAGATAGCATCCCAATAGATGCTGAAATCAAGGATGAGCATGCCTCGATCAGAGTAGATAAGAACGGTAAACAGGCCATCGTAAACTGTCAGATTATCTGTGGGTGTGATGGTGCGCACTCATGGGTTAGGAAGAAGTTCAAATTTGGTAGACCTAAGGAGATGATGGTCGGATTTCAAGTTGAGGTTACGGGATATCCAGGGGTGGATGGTGTACTGGATATGTACACTGGCAATAGCATTGCACCGGGTTTCTTCGCCTGGGCTATTCCATCGGGCGGTACTACCAGAGTAGGTATGTGGAGTCGCCCTGATCTTCTCGAGGGGGATTCTTGTGAGTCATTATTAAGGAGGCTCATGAATGATTCAATTTGGTCCGAGAGATTCGCTAATTGCAAAATTGTCGGGAAGTTTGGAGGTCCAGTACCTAGTGGCATGCTGAAGAATACCGCTCGACCGAGAGTAGCTCTGTTCGGCGATGCTGCGGGCTCATGCAAGCCAACAACTGGAGGGGGCATCGGGCCGGGATTTGAACAGGTAGACCTACTAGTACCAGAAATTTCACAGGCTATTGAAATGGGGAACCACTCTGAAGAAAATATGGCCAGAATTTCAAAAATTCTTGATTCAATGAGGAGAAAGCATGGCAAGGCAAAGGCCCTCAGAGATGCCTTCGTCACCGAATCTAGTGATGAAGAACTCGACGAAATATTCTCTATTTGGTGTAAGGAGGATGTTATACAAATAATTAATGAAACAGGGGAGATAGACAACCCCATTCCCCTAGGAATAAGGCTATTGAGGGAAGTTCCAGAATTCCGCAAGGTAGCAGGTAAGGCTGCTAAGGCATTAATTTGGGGTTGAGCTATGCATAGATCGGTTCAGAGAGTACGGTATCCACCGTTCGAGCACTACAATACCAATCCTGAGGAAATCCCACTTGTAGAGGTCTTATTGGTATCTGAAAACGAGCCTCCGCCCGAATTCAAACTAGGAGTAGAAAATGGCTGGATGGTTGAGTGGAGGGATGAGAAGCAAGGTGGTGAAAATCTACCTGAGATTCGAACAGAGGTAACCAGAGAGACTCTTCCTTTCCTGATGAGAACCAGAAATGGTTGGTACATCGAGCCGGATCCAATACACGCCCTGGCTAGAAGGATGATCCTTCCATCGGTGATTATCCTAACTGCTTCTCTTATTCTTCATGCACTAGAGCCTGCATTGATTGAGTTGATTGGGTCCGTGGCAGAAATAATCTATACGCCAATTAGGATAGGGCCTCTTGACTACCCACTTCTAATCCTAGTTTCATTTCCTATCTTCATACTGCCCATAATTGTCAGAATAGTGGCCAATGTGAGGGACATAAGAAGGCAGGAGGAATACATCTCCAAACCACTTGGTAGCCCCCTGATGGAAATTGGTGATCGTGGTCCAAATTCTATCGAGGTTCTGAGTTTCCAATCTCCAAAGGGTTTCAGGGCGGATAGATGTAGAATTCAGGTCGGTGTTGCTGTTCCTGAAAGGGAGACTCTGCTGAAGGCCACCAATACTAGCGAAACTGGTCAGCCTGCCCCTGGGATGTCGACGGCACTTCCGGAAAGAAGGGTTTCGACAGCTGACGAACACGGCACCGGTGTGGGAGAGTCACTACCGATGACTGTTAGCAGGGGCCGGGTACTGCTCTTAGAACCTATGAGGGTCCAATGCAGCGGACCATGGAATGATATATCATCGAGTAAAATAGTCCTAGAAGGGCCTAATGATACATGGCCTGGTTCAATATATTCTGCAATGATTGCCGTTCACTGGGAGATTGTTGTGGAAGGGGTTACAGACTCGGGAACGAGGATGAAATGGGTTAGGCCCATCATCATAGAGAATAATGCGAAAGTATCCGTTGATGACCTGCCCGTCAGGAGCGGAAGAGTCGAAGGATAGTCATATCTGAATCGGCGGTGGCGAACCGGCTTCGATTTCGAATAGTCTAGCAGTCTCCAAGATATTGTATCTAGAGTCCCTCTTCCTTGGGGAGAAACCAGCCATGGAGATTATCCTATGGAGTTCAAATTCTGTAGCCTCTGTCCTATCAGTACCGGATGCTGAAACGACGTTCTCCTCCATCATTGTTGATCCGGCGTCATCGGCGCCCCCCAGTAGTGCAATCTGGGCTATCTCAAGGCCCATTGTGGGCCAAGACGCCTGAATGTGGCTGATGTTGTCAAAGAAAAGTCGTGAGACAGCTAAGTGTCTCAGGTATTCGCTTGAAGAGGCCCCCAGTTCCACCCTATTGGAACCCCTATTTCTCTTGCCGAACGCGTTGTTCTCTAATTGAACGGGCCACGAGACGAATGAAGTGAAACCCGTCCTTCCCTCGGATGTTGCACCGTCTTGCATCTCCCTAATCCTGTACATATGTTCAACCCTATTTGCCCGGGACTCTCCAAATCCAAACACGTTGGTGGCTGATGTTGTGAGACCGAGCTGCTGGGCCTCACCCATGACTCTGAGCCAATTTTCTGCTGAGCCCTTCAACGGGGAAATGTCCATCCTCACGTCATCTACTAACATCTCGGCCCCCCCTCCCGGTAGGCCGTGCATTCCAGCCTTCTTCAGTTGCTGTAAAACCTCCATTGTACTTAGTCCGCAAACGTCAGCAATACCCTCAATTTCTATCGGCGAGAAGCAGTCTAAATCTATAGTTGGATGTCTCGACCTAAGTTCGGCGAGTAAATCTGTGTACCAAGAAAGTGGCAGTTCTGGATTGACCCCTCCCTGCATCAGGATCCTAGAGCCGCCAAGTTGCTCCAACTCGGAAATCCTTTCACTAATCTCATCGATTGTCTGAGTGTAGACCTCTGCATGTCCAGGGGGCCTGTAAAATGAGCAAAACTGGCAATTTATAGTGCATACATTGGTGTAGTTAATGTTTCTATCAACAAGATACGTCACCTCATTGCCTGGAACCATTTTTTTTCTCCTCATGTTTGCGACATGCATTAGCTCATTCAGGTCGGCCTCTTCGTAGATCAAGGTTGCTTCTTCTACCGACAGACGCGGGGGGTTTGTGGAATCCTGCATTTCAAGAATCTTGGACCATGACAAGGTATCACCCTGATTTGCCTACTATGGCTTCTATCTCATCCACTGATTTGGGACACCTTGAGGATAGTACGACAGGGCCGTCTTCCGTAATCAGTACGTCGTCTTCAATTCTTATGCCGATACCAGCATACCTCTCGGGAATTTCTACATCGTCCCTCCAACTTGCGAAGTAGAGTCCGGGTTCAACAGTCACCACCATTCCCGGCCTTAGTACCGGGCCGGGCTTTTTGTCGCCTTTCCTACCACCTCCGACATCATGAACATCCAGACCCAACAAATGTCCGGTACCATGCATGAAGTAGTTCCTGAAGGGGCCGTCCAGATTCTTCCCCAGAGCCTCGGAAACAGTGCAATCGAGGATTCCCAATTGTACTAGGCCCTTGGCTAGAACGGCTGATGAGGCTTCATGCATGGACCTCCATGGTGAGCCCGCTCTGCATGCATCTATCCCAGCCAACTCGGCCTCAAGAACTAGATTGTATATCTCCTTCTGAGCTTCTGTAAACTTGCCACTGACTGGCCACGTCCTTGTGATGTCAGATGCATAACCATGAACCTCGCACCCTGCATCGACTAGAACTAGGTCTCCATCCTCGACAGTTTCTGAATTACTAGAGTAGTGCAAGATTGTCGCATTATCGCCCCCTCCTACAATGGAAGGGTAGCTCCACTGGCTCTTGGAATCAATGAAGTGTCCCTCGATAATAGCTTGGATCTGCCACTCACCAACAGAGGGAAATGTTCCCTCCATTGCCTTTACATGGGCCAAAGATGCGATATCAGCTGCTTGCTGCATTAGCTCTATTTCGGATTCTGACTTAATCGTCCTCATAGTATCCAGAACTTTCCTTGGATCCTGTATTTCCGACATTTCGCATTCTGAAACAATATTGTCGACCGCGGGATTTAGCCCGGTAATTATTGATGGCCGGAGGCCAGATTCAAGAGCTTTTGAGAGATGTTCCTCTACATCTCCAATGGGGAATGACTCGTCGACCGGCCATCCCTCTACTGCCCCTTCTGGCCCTACTCTCCTTCCTTCCCAAATCTCAGAGTTTGTGTCTCTCGGCCTGACGAAGAGGGAGGTTGTCCATTTACCGCCTGAAAATTGGGCTGTGAATATTGATTCTGGCTCTCCCCATCCACACAAATAAAGCATGTACGAATTTGCGCGATATCGATAATGGGTGTCGTTGGATCTGACTGATTTGGGGTTATTAGGGATAATAACAAGAGAATTCTGGGGCATACTTGACAGAAAGCCCTGCTGCCTACTACGATACTCTGACAAATCAAAGGGCAAGCCTGACATTGTTCTCAACCCTCCGCTGAGGCTCATGTTCTTGAAATGTGGTAAGGTAAATCTCAGTTTTGTTCATCTGGTTGCCACTTGGGTATGTCGCCCCCGGATGAAGAGTTCCTCCTGAAAACTATCGCAGATGCAAGGAAGGCCGCTGAAACTACTAGCACTATGAGCCCAAGAGGGAGATCATCGGAATAGTCTGGATGCACTAGTTCAACGGAAATGAATGAGTATTCATCATCGTCATCGATTACCTCGACTGTGAGAATTATCTTCTGCGATTCATTTTCAGGCCATGAGAATGACCTCTGACAGCCCTCGTAAACAGGGTTATTGTCAATCTTCCAAACGCACCTCAGTCCGTTGACATCATTGGAACTGTCCATCGATTCAGAGGCATCTATTCCCCAGGATGAGCCGGAAGAGAGCCTAATGCTCTCACCATGAACTACTGATTTTCCATCGACAACCAGCTTAACTGATGGAACCACATTGGTAATAGAAACGGTTCTGGAAGTTGAGCTGTATAGTCCGCTACCATCGACAACCCTGAGTGTGATCTCAAATTCTCCAGAGGTGTGCGTTTCCATAGAGAACGTGCTTTCTCCTTGATTGACGGAGATTGGTGCAGAACCGGGTCTTGATTTGTCCAACACAGTCCAAATGTGGAATAAATCGCCCTTGCCCCAATATCCGTCATCCGAAGAACCCCCGTCAAATAGTATCACTTCATCCCCCTCCTGAGCCTCACTAGATCCGGAAATCACAGAAACAGGGGGAGAATTATCAATTCGAATTGGGGCACAATGGTTCAGAGTTCCCGTCTCTGATGTCGTTGAGGTCCATGCAGAATACCATCCATCGGAAAATTCAGACACGTCGACCATCGAGGAGTATGGGCCGGTGGCAGGAGTGGTGAGGAGATATGACGATGTGCCGGCTTCCGGAGTTTCTTGGCACGTTTCGGTAAGAGATCCTGCTGGCCTAACTGAGAAGCCTAGTGTTGCAGATGATTCGCTGGAATCTGACCATCCAGAGAATTCGATTTCGCCCCTTGCCCATGAATCATCTGATGGGTCTTCGGAAAGCAATATTGCTCCAGACGGGTTTCCAATAAATATTGCAAGATTAGAGGTAATGCTGCTCTGATTCTCATAGGAGACTGCCATCTGCAGAACGCATGAGCAGTTTCCGAAATCATCTGGTTCGATAGCGACCTCCCATGGCCATTTCATGAAATTTCCATATTGATGGGGGTCCCCAAACGAAATCATGCCGCTCCCAAGAGGGTTTGTTTCCTCCAGTGACTGATCGAAGACGGACCATGTAGAGTCCGTAGAAGGCTCAGCTGATGAAACGAGGAATCCGGTGATTGATGTAAGCTCAGAAATGTATACCCCATTATCGTCGTCGAACCCCAGGAAAGAGGCTTCGCCATCCTCAGCTGACACCACATTGGGTATTGCAGCGAGTGCCAGTGCCGTTGCTAGGGCTACAAGCAGGGTCTTCCTATTCACGTTCGTGGCCCTATAGGATATGTCTTGAACCCGTTGGGTTCATGTTCCTCATCTATCAGAAATCTGTAGCTTCCAGGATAGCTCTTCTAACCAGATTCCTAGAGTGTCCCTATTGACGAACTCATGACTGGACTCGGCCGTGAGAACACATTCACAGGCAGCGGCTGCGAGAGAAGCTGCATCGTATATGTCAAGGCCATTTCCGAGAGCTGCAGCTAAGGCTGTAGCAGCGGCATCATGAAGTCCGATCTGCTGACGTGGAGCATTTGCACGGCATGGAATGGATAGCTCCTCGCCCTCGCGGAGGTAGAGGTTGATTCCATCTACTCCGCCAAGGACCAGAATCGCCCCCCAATCATATGTTGAAATTAGTTCAGAAGCTGTATCCGAAAAATTATCCATCATTAGCCTCCTCCTTTGAAGTTCTAGCCCCCTCATGCCAAAAATCACAACATCAGCACCCCTGCTCCTAGATAGCCCTGTTAATTTGGGGTCGACTATGGATGGGAGATCCAATTCCTTGGCCTTGGAGATCAGCTTCGATGCACCCGACTCTGTTATCACGCCCTTGTGGTAATCTGACAACACAATTGCTCTACTGTTGGGCATAGATTCCAATGCGGCACTAATTAGCCCGTCGCTTATCGACTCGTTCAATTCGTCCAGTGGCCCCCTATCGGCCTGTAGTAAGACCTGGCTTTGATCCAAAAGGCTCTCCCTACTGCCATAAAATCTAATTTTTGTCAGAGTCTGGCGATTTGCAACAACTGAAATTCCCTTTGTGGAAATTCCATCTCCAGAAAGCATCTCAAGAATTCTCCCTCCCTCTTCATCGTCACCCACGCTGGAGAAGAAATCGACATCCATCCCAAGCGAGTTTAGGCCCCTAGCAATGTGAGCAGCCGCACCCGGTGATTCTTCTGATCTGATAATACGCAGTACTGGAACAGGGGCTGTTGAGTTGAGATTGTTGGCATACCCATGGTGGTACCTATCTAACATCACATCTCCTATGAGTGTCACTCTCGTTCCCTCAACATCCTCAATCAAGGAGCCGAGTCTCCTTAATGTCTCAGCCTCCGATCTGCCTTCTTCCGTCGACCCCATGGCTATTGCGTGTGGGTCAAGGCGAATGATACTTACTAGACCGACGGAATCAAGTTTGGGATGCCATCGTAATGCCATGGAACGCGTCGAGGGGGGGTGGATCTACGATGGTCCCGCAGCCGAGAGGTTGTGGCATAAGTCGGCCATTGGAAGACCGATCACCGGAGGTGGACTGGTTCTAGAGGCATGTGAGTTGATTTTCTGCAGGGACCACAGGCATGTTGAGTTGCCAAGTGATGACTGGATTCTCAATGTAACGAATGAATACAGTGATGTCATAGCCGAAGGTGCGATTATGGAGGCCCTTAGGGTACCTGGGAACAAGGTTGTTCTCAAGAGCAACCTCGAACATATGGGACTTGAATACTCAGAGAAAACATGGGGCCTTAGGTGGGAGTCGGATATGCATCCAAGGAAAGATCCCCCGGTTGCAGAGGTAAGATGGTTCACATCGGAAGAGGGCTTTGATGGGAGCGAGCTTTACGAGTGGACAAAAGAGGTAGAAAATAGGGGGAGAGTGGCAGAATCATTAGTTATCGATGAAGAGATGTCTGTAGTCACATACCACTTGTCAATGGCCGACCCTAATGGACAGCTAGTTCCTCCATCTAATGACGTGTTTGAGGAAATCTCATCCTATAGCTACGCTGAAACCCACACTGGTGGTGCGTTCTTCGCGGATATCCAGGTGTGGCCATCGGAAACTATCGGCGTTTCAATTCACGGTGGGCGTCAGTTGGATTGGGTTGAAAGAGAACTCGTGCATTTCATAGGTCGCCCTT
This sequence comes from Euryarchaeota archaeon UBA438, assembly GCA_002504435.1. GTDB lineage: Archaea > Thermoplasmatota > Poseidoniia > Poseidoniales > Thalassarchaeaceae > MGIIb-O5. Next base: position 49,996 of record DAQP01000036.1, on the reverse strand, counting down.
CAAAGGACTTCCACGTTGATAGTTTCTCGACTGGCATTACTAATCCGGATCTCGGTTTGACTAGGACAGCTAGCTTGTTGAAGGAACTATGGGACAGGGGCCTCAATACTCGTCCCGGATTCAAATTCGGAACAACCTGGAGATGCTATACTGGTTCTGTGGGGGAGGATCATGCTCCATGGTTAATCAATGACCCAGACGACAAGGAGAAGGTGGTGGGTAATTGGGCCAGGGCGTGTTTGACTTCCAGACTTGCCTCTGGCGTAAACAAGCATTGGGTTTGTCCGATAGATGTGGATGCTGGCGACTGGGGATTCCTCAAGATATCGCGGCCTCCTGCGGACTCAAGGTGGAGTAACCCAAGCAAAAGGTAGTCATTCCTTTTTTGAGCCTGTAATCACAGATATTGCCAGTAGGATGCAGACGATTGGAAGCCCATTAGAGGGAGTCGATAGCCATGCCAACCAACCATCACCAGTGAAAGGTGATTCTGCAATTAGGAGTATGTCTATCCTCTGCTCCAGGCCAAATTCATCCTGAAATACGACCTGTCCTCTGGCATACATCCCTGATTCCATCAGGCCCATTGGATCTATCTCAACTATCAGATGGTCGCCTGGAGAAATCTCGCCCTGATGAGAAATTTTGGCTATTCTGCTAGCCGCGCCCTCTATTCCGATATCATACTCTCTTGGGCCCTCGCCCTCAAATTCCAAGTCTAGCGAAATAGAGGATGGCTCGTCCCACTTGATTACGGCCTCGAGTGATTGGGGGGGTACTCGGTTTCCTATCTTCTGCCAATCCGATCTTATCGTGACAGGAGTGTCGCCCTCGCAGCCAATAGTCCCCGACAATGTCCCCAGAGACAAAGATGTGTCTGAATAGCGTAAGATGGGAACATCTGACGATCCTGCAGGGAGGTCTATCTCAACCGCAGTTGAAGTCCCGAGGTCTGCACTGACATTGACGATAAGGTTGCACTGAACGGGGGTGAAAACAGTGGCAAAGGACGATTCTCCTTCGAGAAGCTGCAAGGGGTTTCTCTGAGTCAGGACTGATGTTGTTTGGGTTGATGGCGTGGATATTTCTACTGATGCCGAATTATTGGAGATTTGAGTAACTGTGGCTGTCCAGTGCACAAATCTCCCCCTGTTATCCTTGATTCTGATACCTGTGTTTCCGAATGTGTCGTTTAGTGAGAAGACGTCTCCCTCGCTCCCAGAGTCCCTATTCCTGAGAAGTGCATCGTCGCCATCTGCTTCTATGATTATAGCCCAAGCATTGTTCGGATCATGATTTACTGTATTGTCGGCGGAGTTCCCGTTATTCATGTCTTGATACTCTACCAAGATACCATGGCCTGGCAATGCCGAGTCAAATCCAATATCCGAGCGGAGCGAGATTAGTACCCTCTCGCCCGGAGCTGTTTCGAGAGAAAGGATTCTCGTTCCTCCTGAAGTACTACTAATTGGGGCTATTACGTATGTTCCATCGATTTTTGTATCTACATCAATGACTCCATGAGCTCCGATCAAATCCAGCGTGGAGGACCCCGGCATGGAAGGGGTCCTTCCATTGTCGTTCCAATTCCCACTAGCCATGATGTCCCAGTCCCCAAGCCCATTCCACGTACTGGAGGGGAGCTCTGAATGGACATCATAGAGGTCTAGTGCCCCCATCTGGTGAAGCATCTCGTGAACAACGGTCCCCATTCCTGAATCGAGAGACGAAATCGTATAATGGCCAATTGTCCATTCTCCTACCTTTATCGGGTCCTGTAGTTCAGAAAAATGGCTCCATATGGAGTCTGAAGAAGCTCCTGACTCCTGAGCCGATCCAGAGTGTAGAATCAATAATCTATCAACTAATCCATCATTGTTGTAGTCCCATTTAGACAGGTTGACTCCGTCAAGGAGACCTTCAACCGATTCCTCGACTAGTCCCTCAACCCCCCTTCCATCTAGTCCCGAGTCCCTAATTCCTGAGGAGTCTGCGCCCCAGAATCCTTCGTCCATTTGGGAAACCCATGTTCCTTCCGAGATTGTGACCTCCAATGATGACAATCCACCTGACATTTGAGCGACATATTGTGAAGCAGACATATGAGGTGAGCCGTCTTCATCGGTGTCGAAAATATTGTCGATTTTTGAATCACTGTGTGGCTTATCTGGAAATGCGACCCTTAGGACGAGCCATTCCTCACTCTCTTGCAAACCGACAAGGTCAGTTTCTCCTGCATTGGGGTCTATCTGGGAGGCATTGGTTGGATCTACGGAATCCGGGTTAAGATTGATCAGTGCCGCTAGTAGAATAAGGACTAATGCAGTCGCATACCTAACTGACTTCACGACTTTCGGGTGTCAGGCATGCCTTTCAAGTAAATGTAGATTTGAGTGGTTTGACGTAAATATATCAAGGACCTGTTTTCAGCGAATAGGGACAATCCTTGATGACTGGTCTGCAATAAATATTGTAATCACAGCGATAGCGATTCTCAGGCCGTCATATATCACGGGGAGGGTCAACACTAGGATTCCCGTAGAGATTAACAGAAGTCTAATTCTGAATCTGGTACAGCCTCCCTCTGATCCTAGGAATAATCTCGACATTGAGAGAGAAATTGCCGTGATTGAACAGATGAGAACGACCCATGTTATTCCGATGGATAATGAGATAATTTGAGTGACATCGTACCTTTCATCGACCCCATCAATTGGGCCTAATGATTCTGAGAGGGAGAAGAATGCTGAGATTCCCCCTGTCCAAATGGCCACTGTAGCCAGAGGTGCAATAATTGAGAAACTGATGAGGACTACAGAGACCCACTTCTTCTCATCCCTGTATAGGCCGGGGCTCACGAATCTGTACATTAGAATCGAGAAAAACGGCAATACTGAAAGAGACGAGAACAAAAGGATTAGCGTCCACCTTACCTCTACCCAATCCATTGGGGAGTAAATGGCCATACCGGACTCTGGATATGATAGAGAGAGTGAAGAAATCCACTCATTGATCATTGAAGTGGATGCCGTTGACCACAGGGCGGCTGAGAAAATTAGTAGAACGGAGGTCTTCCTGAATATGGAGTGGAGCTCTGAGATGTGGGAGTAGGGGTTCGAATCGGACCTTGGGGGTGAGTATTCAGACATGTCACAAGCGATCCCTGACTGATTGTTCGGCTCTTGCGGCCAGAATTGTTCTGTATACGCCGTAGGCGAACATCGCGCTTGTAAAGAAGGCGCATCCTATCAAGAAACCAGTCAGTTCAGTGACATTGGTTCCCTCTTTAACGACGGCCTGGGGAGGGAAGTAAATCGCGGAGTCTGAAGCAGTCCATCTAACTGCAACGATGAATGAGGCGATGCTGAGAAGCGACCTTCGGATAGCCTGTGGGTATGCCAATTCCATTGCGAGGAACTCAGGGCCCTCATCGTATCTTCTCTCCAAGATCTCTCGTTGAAGAAGAGCTCCGAAAATGAGGGCTACGAGACTGGTCCAGAAGAAAAGATTGCCCTGTGAGAAAACGGCATGGGACAATGCCTCTTGTCTTTCTGCTTCCCTCTGGGCATCGGACTCTTCTACCACAAAGAGGGTGTCATAGTCGCCTACAGATATTGTTCTAGTATCCAGAGTAGCGCCTGATTCATCCGACGATACTGTTCCAGGGGGATTGATTGAGAATGACAGGATGTTCCAGTAGTCGGACTCGTCAGGTACCCCTGCTCCATCTACAGAGTTACCTGCTAGCCAGAAATAGATGGGGCCAACGTCCTCTGGGGGAGCGGTCCAAACGACACTCCAGATGCCATCCGAGTCAGGGTCTGAGTGGGAGATGTCGTCGGGAGCGCCGTCGGCCTGCCTGATATCCTGATCATCGGCCCAGCTGAAGGCTCCATTGGACTCAGAGGTCATCAAGAAACCAGCTTTTTTGTTGCCGTCTCCGCCGGAGAGAGTTAGTGCATCGGCTACTGTAATGGTGAACTCATAGGATTGGCTGGCCTCATACATCACTGGGACTCCCGTGACCATGACTACCACTCTAGCAGATGTAGCACCATTGTTATGGCATGAACATCCGTACTTGACTGTTGGATCTCCGTCGCCGTTCTCGTAACTAGGGCCAGCGCTCATCCCCATCGCGGGGACTGCTAATAGTGCAACTACAATGAATACCGCGGCGAGTCTTTTCACAGGTGAGTTCATGGTAGCTGTCGAGCTATGTTCGGCAGTGAGAGACTCATAACCGTTGCTTGGTTTCATGATGCTCATCTCTCATTATAGGTCCTTGATTGACGAGTTGAGGTCGTTCATCATTTTCTTACCATCGCCGAAAAGCATCATCGTCTTATCCATATAGAACAAATCATTATCCACGCCAGCATATCCAACAGAGAGGCTCCTCTTTATGATGACCACAACATTTGCCTTATCGACATCAAGAATTGGCATTCCAGCTAGTGGCCCCTCACCAGTCCTAGCAGCGGGATTAGTGGTGTCGTTTGCACCGATAACCAACGCCACATCACAGTCGGGAAACTCCGAATTGATGTCATCCATCTCTATCAGCTTCTCATACGGAACATTCGCCTCTGCGAGAAGGACATTCATGTGTCCGGGCATCCTTCCAGCGACTGGGTGAATAGCATACAGGACCTCGCACCCTTCAGACTCCATTAGATCTGCAAATTCCTTGACTGCGTGCTGACTCTGACTGACAGCCATACCGTACCCAGGAACCACGATTACTCTCTGGACGCCGTCAAGTACCATAGCGACCTCCTCTGGGTCGCTACCTACCTTGGTCCTAGTCAATTGATCCTTCTCCCCTGAACCTCCAAAGGCTTTGAAAAGAACATCGAAAAGTTCCCTATTCATCGCCTTGCACATAATGAATGTGAGAATTAATCCAGCCGCCCCAACCATCGAGCCCGCTATGATGAGCACGTTGTTACCGATCACGAATCCGGTAAACGCGGCAGCGATACCAGATAGTGAGTTCAACAAGCTAACGACAACTGGCATATCTGCACCGCCTATAGGCAGAACAAACAATATTCCAAGTAGTCCCGAGGAAAGAGCCAGTGCGTAAATCCATGATTGATTGGAGGGCTCTTGGATAGTCATCCAAATTAGTACGAATGAGGTCACTAGAAGGATCGCCTTAACTGCATTGAGCCATGGTGGCCCCCATGTTGGGAATCTGACCCACTTGCCGGAGAATGGGACTGTGAAACCTCCCTTGAGCTTGTACATGGCCACCAGGCTCCCTGTCAAGGTAATCCAGCCCACTATTCCAGACAAGCCGATAGCAATCCAAATCGCATAGAGCTCGACACCGGGCTCCGGAATATTCGCTTCTTGAATTCTCTTCATGGCCTCGGAAAGTCCGACTAAGGCTGAAGCACCGCCGCCAAATCCGTTGAAGAGCGCGACCAATTCAGGCATTCCTGTCATCTCAACCCTAGTAGCCATCAGGTAGCCAATTACTGATCCAACCAGTAGTCCACCGACAATCAACTCCCAACCTATGACTCCCTCGGTCTGAAGCTTAGCCAATGTAACCAATACCGCCAATAGCATTCCCATTGCCCCTAGGCTGTTCCCCTCAGGTGCGGTCCTAGGGCTCGATAGTCTCTTTATGCCGATAATGAACAATGACGCTGATATCAGATAGCCGATATCCCAAACAACTGGATCGACCATTCTATTCCCCTCCCTTCCTACGTCGTCCGGCTATCATTCCGAGCATCTTGTTCGTAACCATAAAACCGCCAACCACATTGATTGTGGCCATAACAAGGGCGATGAAGGCCAACAGGGCTGCGACATCGGTGTTCGCACCATCGAACGACGAGTTTGACAAAATCAAGGCTCCTACTATGGTGATTCCAGATATGGCGTTGGCTCCAGACATCAGAGGGGTGTGCAGGGTGGCGGGAACTTTGCTGATTAGCTCAAATCCGAGGAAAATTGCCAATACGAAAACTGTGATGCTGCCCACCAAGGCTCCTAGAGTAAGGCTCATTCGACCACCTCCGACAACCGGGACTGCTTAGGGTGAATCACGCCATCAGAGCAAATTAGAACGCCTCCCATTCCGGGAATATGGAAGTCAGATCCTTCGGGCGCACCGACCAAGATATCGTCATCGATGTCCAGCTCCAACTTGCCATCCTTCACCAAGCTACTGACAAAATTTGTGAGGTTGTTTGAGAAAAGCATACTGGCGGTCGCAGGGATAGTTCCGGCTAGATTCTCGATTCCGACAATTGTGACTCCGTGCTGGCTGGTTACCTCCCCTGGGACAGTGAGTTCACAGTTTCCACCTACGTCTGCATTCATGTCAATTATCACTGAGCCTTGTTTGAATGACTCGACTGCTGTAGAAGGCACCGTAATGGGGGCAGGTCTACCGAAAATACGAGCTGTGGTAACAATAACATCCGCATCGCTTGCGACCTCGCAGACCGTATCATTTACCTTCTGGATAAACTCAGGAGTCAGGGGCTTTGCGTAGCCTGACTCGTCCTCGAAGTCATCCATGCCCTCAACCTCGATGAACCTGCCACCTACTGATTCGATCTGCTCAGCAGCTGACTTCCTAACGTCGGATGCATATACCACTGCACCCAGACGCTTTGCGGTAGCTATGGCCTGTAGCCCTGCTACACCACTCCCCATGATTACGAACTTCGCTGGCTTGACTGTTCCTGCGCTGGTTGTCATCATAGGTATGCCCTTGGGCACATGTGCTGCGCCTAGGAGAACTGCTTTGTAACCGGAGAGGTTGTCTTGGCTGGAGTTTACATCCATTGCTTGGGCCCTTGACAGTCTCCTGGGGATCATATCCATGCTCATCAGGGTGATTCCTGCGTCCATTGCCTCGCGGACCCTCTCCGGATTCCTGAACGGGTCGGCGACGCAGGCCAGTATGGTGCCCTCATCTATGGATGAAGTCTCGGGCATCCTGATTGAAATGATGATGTCAGAGGACATTGCGGATTCACGGGAAACTATTGTTGCCCCTCTTGATTCGTACTCATCGTCAGAGTGGTTGGCGCTACTTCCTGAACCGGACTCCACCAGTACCTCAAAACCTAGCTTGGTTAGTTTCGTAACCGAGTTTGGAACTATGGAAACTCTATTTTCTCCTTCTGGCTCCTTGACTACTCCCAAGCGCATTGTCATCACTCCCGTTGGGCCGTAGGCCCAATCAGATACACATTCGAGAAGAAGACGCTTATTGAAGCCGTCGGCGCGAGGGTTTCGGAGAATGAATGGTGGGGGAATATGATTCTCTCGGAGGCGATGAATCGCAAAGTGCTAAGTTCCCATCCTATTGCCGGAGAACGAGGGAGACATATGGGAAAGGGCGATGGAGATAATGCAGTCATGGGAGCAGAGGTTGGTGAAATGAAAAAACCGATTCGTGTTGCCGTTACGGGTGCAGCTGGTAACATTGGATATGCACTGCTATGGCGGATAGCCAGTGGCGATTGTTTTGGAACAAATCAGCCAATTGCCCTTCAGCTACTTGAGATACCACCTGGAATGCAACGTTTAGAAGGAGTAATGATGGAACTGAAGGATTCTGCATTCCCCCTGGTTCACGGCATAGTTGGCACGGATGACCCCCAAATTGCATTCGAAGGGGCCGATGCAATTTTTCTGGTTGGTTCACGACCCAGGACGAAAGATATGGATAGATCGGACCTAGTGGCTGCGAATGGTCCGATTTTCGTCGGCCAGGGAAAGGCAATCGATGCAGTAGCCTCACCTGATGTGAGGGTTATTACTGTCGGCAATCCTTGCAACACCAATGCGCTAATTGCCTGTGCGAACGCGCCGAGTATACCCTCCCGGCAATTTACAGCTATGACCCGTCTTGACCAAAATCGAGCAGTGGGGCAGATAGCTGAGCGCGCAGGAGTTCCTGCTTCGAAAATTCATGATGTATTCATCTGGGGCAATCACTCTAACACGATGTACCCAGACCCGCGATTTGCGACCGTGGATGGTAAAATGGCAACAGAATTATTCGAAGATGAGTGGTTCCAAGGTCCTTTCCTAGATACTGTAGCTACTAGGGGGAAGGAAATTATCGTAGCACGAGGAGCGTCATCGGCTGCCTCCGCCGCCTCCGCTGCCATCGACCACATGCGTGACTGGTGGCAAGGTTCGAATGGACGCATAGTTTCTGTAGCCCTCCCATCGGAGGGTTGGTATGGGGTTCCTGAAGGGCTTGTGTTTAGTTTTCCATGTCGATGTGAAAATGGCGACGTGGTTGTGGTGGAAGACCTTCCTGTAGACACTTTTGCACAGTCAAAAATTGATGAGAATGTCGCTGCACTTTTAGAAGAGCGGGCTGCAGTAAGCGAACTTTTGGGTTGATGGGGTGTAAAATGGTTCGATCGCTCTACCTTGAGCATGACGGGAAAGTTCTGCTTGTTGATCTGAATGGCGAAGGGCCTCACAAAGCGATCATGGGGCGAGTCGGCGAAGTCTCCCTAAGATTGCCTACCGAAGAGGAAGTTCGTTCAATGGAAATTGAATGGTCTGAGCGCAGAGTCAATCGCATCAAATTTGGCGAGGTTTTACACGAGGTTGTCTACGCACTACCAAAGATTGAATGGCCCGAATATTGGACGTGGAAAGACGAGTTGATATCGGATGGATGTGTAGACCCATTGGCTCGTGAATGTGTGTACAGGAGCATGCACAGAGTGGTCTCAAAGGTGATGATTGTGAATTCCGAGAATCAGGTTCTATTGACCAAGGTCTCTCGTGGTTTCTTCACGGGTTACTGGACCCTACCTGGTGGCTTCGTCGACTATGGCGAGCATCCCCGGGAAGCCGCTGTCAGGGAAGCCATGGAGGAGCTAGGCATAGAGATCTCGATTGATGACCCCAAGGGAGAGACTGGTGATGCATTCGGAGAAAACGACGGTGCGATAATCAGGGAAGAAGTGTTCAATGAGGATGGGATAAACTGGGTTTCATTCACCTATCGATGTAGAGGTGAATTCGAAGAGAGTGAGATAGTCCCCAAAGACGATGAGATTGAAGAAGCTCGTTGGTTTAGCAAAAAAGAAGCTCTCGAAGTTGCGGTTTCAATTTTCGATATCGAAGCAATTTCGACTATTGGTTAGTGGTGGGCCCGCCTGGATTCGAACCAGGGTCAAATGCTCCCAAAGCATCTAGCATAGACCAGACTAACCCACGGGCCCCTTGCTCCCGGGGACGACGCATATGGGATGAAGGTTACTGGACCCAGCCCCACATATCTTCTCCGGCCCGATGCAATATTCCTTCCCTCTCTGCATCATTGATGAGTTCCCATGCGTCTACATCAGTTAGGCCGTTCTCAACCAATGACTCACTTACTGATCCGAGAGTCATTATCCCATCTTGGCCAGTGGCACCCCTCATAGACGAAATAATGGATTCGAAAGAATTCGACTCCCTGTTTCTGGCCCTCATGTGTCTGGACTCTGCCTTGGATATTTTTTCGGTGACTTCGGCTGACAACTCCTTGGGTAAATTTGACCTCGAAACAGCCTCTGCAAGCTTCTCGGGTGAAGGATACGAGGAGGCGGTTACAATGTCATTACTGTTCGAACAACGTGTACACGATACCCTGCCGCCAAGAGCCGCACCGAAGAAATTCCCACAGGGGCACCTGAGAAGTAGCCATTTACCGTCCATGTAACTAGCTGTAGTTCACGGTTCAAGAGGTTGACTGATGTATGAAATGCCGATACGACCTCATGGGAGGGGGACGGGTAGCGTTCGGTTGGCTGTCCTCGGCGGTACTCTTCTCCTTGTCCATTAGTTCATTTCTTTCAGAGGGTTATGTGACCACTGAGACTTGGGGCTTCCTGCTACTGACCCCCCTAACCCTAGGCTTGGCACTAGCGCCAACTAGAGAGGAGGGTTCGGATAATGACAGGGGGGCGAGTGACTACTGGGACGGGGATGACGTAGAGAACGAGGGGGTTGCCAGTGTAGACGACTCCGACTTCGACAGCCCGATACTATGACTAAAGTAATCTGAGTGTTTCCAGGTTGTCCGGTGCGTAAGTTTGCACCTTGAACTTCTCGCGTAGGCCCTTTCTGAATGCGTTGCATGTCTGAGGGTCCCCATGATGGCAGAGGATCTTCCTAGGGGTCGGGTTAAGAGCTGAAACATAGTCCATTAGCTGGTTTCTATCGGAATGTCCACTGAATCCATCTATGATGACCATATTGCTTCTGACATCCACCATCAGGGTCTGTCCTCTGTCCACTAATGGCACCTGTGAATGGCCATCCTGAAGCCTCCTACCAAGCGTGCCGGATGCCTGGTAGCCAACAAAACACAGCGTGTTTCCTGGCTCCGGTGCCCAGTGTTTGAAGTACTCTATGATTGGCCCGCCAGTCATCATGCCACTGGTAGCTAGGACTATGCATGGATTGGGGTCCAGAAGTATTGACTCCCTCTGCTCCCGCGACTCGACCTGCTTGAACCAAGTGGAGTTGAATGGGTTCTCAGTGCCTCCTCTAAGCATCTTACTTCTGAGATCCCTATTCAGATAATTGGGGTGGCTAGAGTGAATCGCGGTAGCTTCGGAGATCATTCCATCCAGCCATACTGTAACTGGTGAAATCTTTCCGGATTTGAATAGCTCATCAATGGCCATCATCACCTCCTGCGAGCGTCCTACTGCGAAGACGGGGCAGAAGATCTTGCCCTTTCTCCCGAGGGTGTCTACAATCAGGTCCTGTAGATCCTGTGTTGCCTGCTGCCTAGTTGGTTGAATGCTCTGGGGGCCTCCGTAGGTAGACTCTATCACCAATGTATCTACCTTGTTGAATCGAACAGTTGCTGCATCGAACAACCATGATTTTTCGTACTTTATGTCGCCTGAAAAGAGTAGTCTGTGCTCCTCCCTGCCCTCTCCTATCTGCATATACACACTTGACGAACCGAGAATGTGCCCGGCATTTTCCATAGTCATCTTAACATCGGGGGCGATGTCAGTTTTGTCCCCCCAGTTAATGTCGACAACGTGCTTAATGCACTCCTGTATATCGCCCTTCGAATAGGGTGGCTCATTCCCCTCAGCTTTGGCCACCTTGATGTAGTCCATTTGTAGAAGGGTCATCAGGTCCCTCGTGGGAGGGGTGCAGTATACTGGTCCCTTATACCCATACTTGAAGAGTACTGGGAGCATTCCTATGTGGTCTACGTGAGCGTGTGTTATCACCACTGCATCGATATTATCCAGCGGGAGCATCTCCGGAGCTGCAAAGAATGGTTGAACCTCACTCCTATTGTTTGTTGGCTTTGCACCGCAATCGACCAGAACCTTAGATTCGTTTGTGGTCACCAAGTGCATAGCCCTGCCGACTTCCCTGTAGGACCCAAGGGCAGTGACTCTGACCCACTTCTCTCCCGGCCTCTGAGGCCTGTAAATTCTAGTTCCGAATTTCCTAAGTAGAGATTTTCTATCCTCAGCCAATTCCTTTCTAAATCGCCTGATGTCTGTCTGCGTTCTACTTTCCCTGGCAGGAGCTCTGACCACATTTACGAGCCAACCTATTTCGTCCCTTAGAGCCTGTACGATTGACCCCCTGGGGCCTACTGCAGATTGGGGATCATCTACTTCGAGAGTTACCTCAGAAAGTGCTGGGTCGAGCCATATTCTCCTGACTTGCGCCTCGGGTGGAATTATCCTGTTGACAGCATCATTCACTCCCTCCTCGTCGGAAAGCATACTGGGATGAGGCCTAATGACCACCCTTCTCTTTATTCCCTTGGCAATCTTCACTGTGAGATTCTCCCCCCCAGCTCCTCCGAATGACTCGGGCTGTGTAGTAATGATTGCGATGGAGCCAGCCTCTAGGTCGACATCATAGTCAATGCCATTGGGAATTATCTTCCCAATCTTACTTTTTATCTCGGAGAATGTTAGTCTCATAGTTTCAATTCCTTGTTCTGCTCGCGCAGAGAATGACTCTGCCATTTAGGCAGGTGGCACTTTGCGGGAGTGTCATAGTGTTTGGAGGAGGTTGGATACCTCATCCTCTGATAGTAGGCGGAAACCCGCCTCCGGTGTGATTACTGCGAGATCCATTCCATTACCACTGGCTGCATCCCTCTGGGCCGATGCAAGAAGGGCCTTGGCAGCAACCTTCAGTGCGTCTGTCTCAGACATTGCCTCTCTAAATTGGTCCTCGAGGACCCCGTACATGTACGGACTTCCAGAACCAGTTGCACAGTAGACATCAGGAATTGATCCCCCAGCAGAGTCTATGCTGTAAACGCTAGATCCTGAGTCATCCACCCCTACAATTAGCAGTTGAACGTAATGGGGCCTTCCAGTCAGAATGTTGGCCGTAAGGGTGGCAGCACCCTTGACTGTCATTGGTTTGCCGTGCTTTAGCTCATAGAGTCTGAGCTCGGCAGAGAGTGTCCTAGAGAGCGATTGTGCATGTCCCACAAGACCTGCTGTTGTCAAGGCGACATAGTCGGAGATTCCGAATAGCTTCTGGACGCTCTTGTTTGCAATGAAGTGGCCCATTGTGGCCCTGTGATCGGCTCCGACCACCACGCCACCATCAAAGGTGATGCCTAGAGTGCTTGTCCCAGTCTTTACCGCATCTGTAGTCGCGTCCATTTTTTTCACCCGCCGAGAGAACTCCCCGACAGCATCCTCTCATGACGACCCCTTATGAATCCGACGGGGAGAGGGGTTGGGGGAATGCAATAGTCCCAGTAAGTGTGCTCTAATGGTTGTGAGGACCGTATAACTCAAGGGTTGCCTGCTCCGACGAGGGGCATGGCGAGGCAGAAAGGGTCAGAGCCCAAGTGGATAGAAGTGCCTGAGTTCGATAGTCCGGGAGGGGTAATAGAACCTGGGCAGGACTATCATGATCTTGGAAAGAGCTACCCGGACGCCCCTGTTCCAAGAGCCCCTGGTGATGCTATAGTACACAGGGCGGATCTAGATGACCTTACAGGCATTGGGTCATTGATGGACTGGGTTTCAGAGGGGGATATTGTTATTGTTAAAATGAGTAATATCCTCAATAGAGAGTTGGAACTTAGAGTGGCCGTTGATAAGATTCAGAGGTTTGTCGAAGGGGACATGTCCGGAGAAGTAGTCAGGCTAGGTGAAAGGAGGCTACTTCTACTTCCGCCGACTTTCGCCAGCGGCATTGCATCCTGAGGTGTTCTTGTGGAGAGTAGGGTTGAGCAGGACTGCCCTATTTGCTTCACCGAGGGAACCCTAAGAATGATTGCACACAGCTCTGAGATTCCTTACTTTGGGGAACATACCCAAATTACGATGATCTGCGAAGGTTGCGGCTGGAAGGTTACAGACTTCATACCCGCGGATGGAAAAAAGCCTGGGGCGTGGAGTCTCGTGATCGACTCCGAGGAGCATATGAGTACCAGGGTCGTTCGTTCATCGTCGTGCACAATAAGAATCGGGGAGCTTGGACTCGAGGTATCACCGGGGGGGAGTTCCACTGGATACGTCTCTAACATTGAAGGTGTATTGAACAGATTTGAGGATGCGGTAGGAACGATACGCAGGCAGGCAGAAAGAGACAACGAAGGGGCTGATATATTGACTCGGTGCGAAGAGATGGTGACTAGTATCGACTCCGTGAAAAGGGGCGTGATGTCGGTAACCCTTGAGCTCCTAGACCCGGTCGGCCATAGTCAAATCCTACATGATGATGCTATTTCGAGGGAAATTGAAGAGGATGAAGCAGAAGGCCTAGACCCGGGGCCGGTATACCCTGTTTTCGATGCCAAAGATGTGTTATGATCTAGCATCGGGAGCCATGAATTCGTGCAGCCTATCTGACCATGCCTCTCTCTTCTCTGAGATATCGGAAAGCCACTCACTGGCCTTGTCTATGCATAGCTGCTTCATCTCCCCGGCAAGCATCCTTCCACTCTCATACTCCCTTCTAACCTCCATTAGTGCTGAATCGTCATTCTCAAAGAAGAACTGTAGGTACTGGAAGGGTATGTCCTTGGAGCAGTCACCACCAAGTCTCCTATGCTCCTCGACGGTCGACTGGCCGCCACTTACTGCCCTCTTTACCTTCCTGGCCACTTCATCTGCCGTGTCATCCATGAAAATGGTAGTTTCGGGCTTGGATGACGACATTTTCCCCCCTGTCATTCCAGAAGCGAACCTGTGGTATGTTGAGCAGGGGGGCATTAGGCCCATTCCCCCAAGGGACCTCTCCAGAGCGAGAAGATGCATCCTGATTGGGTATCTATCTTCCAATGTGGCTGCTGGAATCTCTAGAGTGCCATGTTTGGGATTAGTATTGATATCAGCAAAGCCAAGAGGGGAAATTGCATCAATGATGCGAGTGAAAATTGCATCTCTGGCCTCCCGATCAACCCTTCCACCGGAACCTACCCCGAATTCCGAAGAGTTTTCTTCTCGAACAGAAAGAGCGATGGTAAGTCCCCCCGACTTCCTTACATTGATGTTGAACCAGTGGGTTTTACCGACTATGTCACGGGTGAGCCTTAGATGGGGGTCCTGGTCAATTCCGACGGGGACGACTACGGGCCTCAGACCTCCGTATTCCTCTAGTTGGGGATGCACGATGTCACCGACCTGTACAAGGGGTGCTTGCACGTGAGCGAGGTTTGTATCACCTGAGAACCCATAAATAGACTCGAATTCAGATAGATTAGTCCTTCTACCAAGTGTGAATCCAAGCCTCTGGACATCGGGCCTTGTGCTCTGGAAGTACACACTGGTTGAGTCTGGATCCAATCCTAGGGCGGCATAATTGTGCACATACTCACTGATTGCTGTCTCCCTGCCTGAGTCGAGAGAGGTCCCTCTGGTGGCTAGTGCCTCAAGGTCTGCAACGGCTACTGTGATGTCGGCCCCATTCTCCTGAAACCACCTAACCTGCTCAATAACCATACTATGCCCTAGATGCATCCTACCACTTGGCATGAGCCCCGTGAGGACACCCAAAGGAGATTGGTCCCTGATGCAACGAAGAGCAACATCGAGGTCCCTGTGAGCAAAAACAATCCCCCTTCTATGTAGCATACCGGGGTTCGGAAGAGACGAGGGGTCTACTGTGTCAAGTCCAAATTTATCCACGATGCGTGAGTAGTCCGTCGCATCATCTGAGGACCATGGGTCGATGAGGCCATCACCTGCCATGCAACGTGGCCTGTGGACCACTCAATCAAGTCATCGCTGAAATTTGCACTCAAAATGCCGACCGAAGGGGCAATAGAGTCGAGTGGGCAGGGTTACTCGTGGCCGTCATACACTGCTTTGGAGCCGGGCTTGTCGGTTCCTACGTCGCAAGGACCCTGGCCGACAGGGGTCATGAGGTGCATGTACACGATATTGACCCATATAATGGGAAAATCGTAGGGCATGAGAATATTTCCATCCATGAGGGAGATGCATTGGAAACTGACCTTTCGGATTTCGAACATGTCGACATTGTGGTGAATATGCTTCCAGGAGATATTGGTCACGCACTGACCACGAATCTAGCCGAAGAAAGATACCCGACCGTCGACCTGAGCTTCAGTGAGCACACTCCGGACCGTGATGACCAGAAAGCCAAAGATTGGGGAGGCAGGGTGCTCTGGGATGTGGGCATAGCCCCGGGACTATCCAACATGCTTTTGGCCGAGGCATACAGGGTTTTGGGACCATTGAAGAAGGCTGAAGTTAGAGTAGGGGGGAACCCAACTGGCCCGACAGGGGGATGGAACTACATGGCGCCATTTTCTCCGAAGGATGTTATCGCAGAATACACTCGTCCCGCAAGAGTTGTGAGGGACGGCGAGGAGGTCTCTCTTCCCGCCCTCTCGGAGAGGCACACCATAGAGGTCCCGGAAAGAGGGGAGATGGAGGCCTTCCTCACGGATGGCCTACGCTCAGTACTTGGTTCCATACCGGCAGCAGATATGTCAGAATACACAATAAGGTGGCCGGGCCACATACAGAAATTCATCGATGAGCGAGATGCAGGCACCCTTGACGAGGAAGAGTTGCTTCGAGATTGGTGGTTCAATCCGAAAACCCCGGAGTTCACTTGGCTAGAAGTTGTAGCGGCCGATCATGACGGGAACCATATGAGATGGGAAGTCAGCGATTACGGTGGTGATGACGGCTCATCTATGGCACGAACAACCGGTCTCGTCACAGTCGGATGCGTGGAGGCTTGGCTCAAGGACCCGGGGATGCTGCCCCCGGGAGTTCATGCTCCGGAGAGCCTTTCTCCATCGGTGGTGAGGGGGATAATCGATATGATGAGGGAAAACAGAGTAGAAATTACTGGTCCGGAAGTTGGTTTGTAGTTTCTACATTATCTGGCTCATTATCCATCTCCACAATCTTCCTAATTGCTATGGGCACTGCGGCTATTACCCCTAGTGCAATGACAGGCAGGGCCCAATTTATTGGTTCCTCGGAGGGCCTCTCTATCAGCCACGTGAATGTGAGTTCGGACTCCTGAAAGTCCGAGGACCACTGGAAAAGGTTCGTCGTGTGATGTCCTACTATGGTCACGGCATGATGCAAGTCATTGAACGTGACAAGGGGCGATGATGAGATTGAGTCTGTTCCGGACTCCAAAACTATGTTGACTGTCGAACCTGGCATTATCGCTACAATAAGTCCTGTTTCAGTCTCTCTCCACCCATCCTTAAGCTTCCTTTCGCTAACTCCAATCTCGGGAAAAACAGTACCAGAATCATACGAAATTTCTGACACAGAACCATCGAATTGGATGTGTACAGAACCGGGAACAGACCATTGTGAGCCAGTATCGGAAAGAGTGGCGACAATGGCCTCTCCCTCCATATTTACCTCTATGTCAGAGCTTGATTTCTGATAGAAATGCCATTCCCCCCACGTCGTCAGCCAAACATCTTGCTCCTCGAGCCACGTCATTGTATCCTTGTCCTCCCTTAGCTTCAGATCGTCCATTCTAGCCCTCCACCAAATACTCACAAGAGAGTCCTTTTCGGCTGATTCGAGAAGATCGATGTTCGCTGAGTTCTTCTCAAGACTGCCGCCATTTCGATTGATGACAGACAGCTCGTCGGGAGCTTCCGAGATCATGTCTCCCACGATTCTAAAACCCGACTCAACCAATGACTCGGCTGTGTCTTGATCGACGGTGTCCCCGGGAATGCCGAATGAAACTGGATCAGTCCCCCATCTTGAGGAGTCGGACAGGCCTGTCAGGTAATCCTTACAGGCCTCGATTACCCAATTGTCCTCTACTGTGGAAACACCCTCAAAACCGTGACAGCCGAACTCATCACCATTTTCCAACCTCTCAGGACCAATCAGATTCTTCAGCCAACCGTCGTCAGTCCATTCGCCCACTGCACCTGGTGCGGAGACCGGGAATAGAAGCATGAGGGAAATCACAACAGCCGCTGTGCTATGCCTCCGCATATACCTTGGACTACAAAGAAAGCAATGAACGCTTTCATGCGGTCACAAACAGTCAAACACTCGTGGTCGACGTCGGTGCATGCCAGAACTCTCCGAAGAGTCAGTGAGGTCGTTTTCAAAGAGCGTCGACCTCGAAGGTACCGGAGAACCATTCAGAGTTCCTCTTCTATACAGATTCCTAGTAGGATTCCTATCCCCAATTGTTAGGGCTTTATTCAATGTGCACATATACGGAGTTGATCGCCTTCCCTCCTCGGGACCTATGATTCTAGCTGGCAATCACATTTCCAACTTGGATCCTATCATGAAGATTCTGGCGGCCAGAAGGCAGGTATTCTACCTAGCAAAAGAGGAGCATTTTCAGAAACAGCCAAACAGATTCATAATGAAAAGCAATGGGATGATTGAGACCTACAGAGAATCGGGAGGGAGGGATGCCCTAGCGCGTGCATCGGACGTTCTTTCTGCTGGTTATCCAGTAGGGGTGTTTCCTGAGGGAACCAGATCAAGAAGAGAAAATCCCCCTTTCCTCCAACCCGGGAAGACTGGTGTTGCCAGACTCTCAGCACGATTCCCAGACGTCCCTGTATTCCCGATTTGTGTTATCGGAACAAGGGAGGTGATGCCCCCTGGAAGCAATGGGATAAGATTCTGGAAAAGAGTTGATGTTCATATTGGAAACCCGATAAAATTCTCACAATGGCTATCCTTGGATGGGGGTGGCTCATTTAGCGATGACGAGGTTGCAAGCCTCCTGAGAGTCGATGAGCATGGCCAACGTTCTATCAAAAAGGCATTGTTCAGAAAGTACACAGACCAATTAATGGGGACATTGGAGCTCATGGGGGCGCCCTAGTAACCCTCCGCATCCTTGATGTACTTCCCTACCAACGAACGATGGAGATGAAGCAATACCTTGACTTCCTGACTAGGATATTGGAAGAGGGAGTCGACAAAAATGACCGGACTGGGACTGGGACCAAGTCGATTTTCGGACATCAAATGAGATTCGACCTTTCCAATGGCTTTCCTGCAATTACGACGAAGAAGGTTCACTGGCCCAGTATCATACACGAGTTACTTTGGTTCCTATCCGGCGAAACAAACGTCAGTTACCTACAGGAAAACAAAGTGAGAATCTGGAACGAGTGGGCTGATCAAGATGGTAATCTCGGACCCGTGTACGGTAAGCAATGGAGGAGGTGGGAAGCAACGGATGGCAGGATTATTGATCAGATTGAGGGTGCAATAGAGATGATCAAGAGCAATCCCGACAGTAGGAGGATTATCGTCTCTGCTTGGAACGTTGGCGAGTTAGGGGAGATGGCTCTGATGCCATGCCATGCTTTCTTCCAGTTCTATGTCAATGATGGCAAACTATCCTGCCAGCTTTACCAAAGAAGTGCGGATGCGTTCCTCGGCGTTCCATTCAATATCTCCTCCTATAGCCTCCTCACCTGCATGATGGCAAAAATATGCGGATTAGAACCGGGAGAATTTGTCTGGACCGGGGGTGACTGTCACCTGTACCTGAATCACATAGACCAGGCTAGAGAACAAATTTCCAGGGTGCCGAAGGAGTTACCAAGATTGGTCCTTGATGAGAGTGTGACGAAGATTGACGATTTTGAATACGGGCACATAAGCATAGAGGGGTATGAGCACCACCCTCATATCCCTGCCCCAATATCAGTATGAGGTGTCTGAATGAAGATTGCAATGATTGTGGCTATGGACGAAGATGGATTCATCGGGAAGGGGAACGGCCTGCCCTGGAGGATCCCAACAGATATGGCTAGATTCAAAGAGCTGACAATTGGGGATGGCTTCAATTCAGTAGTGATGGGTAGGAAGACATGGGATTCCCTCCCTGATTCATTTCGCCCCCTCCCCGAGAGGGTCAATATTGTGATGTCGAGAGACACGTCATGGACTGATGAGGGCGCAGAGACGGCGCTATACATTGGCAGGGCCATAGAGCTAGCATTCGCTGAAGGAAGTGACGAGCTTTGGGTCATTGGCGGTGCTGAAATTTACTCGATGTTCCTAGACAGGGTAGAAGAAATCCATGTCACTACTGTCCATACTAGTGGCAGTGGCGAGGTGTCTTTCCCCGAGTGGGACAAGGATGGGTGGGCGCCATCTGTATCCAATGAAGGGGGTGCCGGCCCGAATGATGAATTCGCCACCACTTACACTGTATGGAAGCGGATATGAATGCGTCTACATCCATTTATTCGTGAGGTACTTTCGATTGCAGGAGGTGCCTTCTTCCTGTATGTTGGAATCATGCACTTCACCGATACAGCATGGTTCGAGCCAATTGTACCTCCGATACTAGGTTCGGCTACATTCTGGGTCCTTGCTAGCGGAGTGGCAGAGGTGGTTGTTGGAATTGGCCTAATATTGCCGAGAAGCAGAAGTGATGCTGGATATGCGAGTGCCGCCCTTCTGGTGCTATTGTATCCGGCCAACCTATACATGTGGATTTACGATGTAGAGCTTGGCGATGGCGCCTCGCTATCCCCCACGGGGCACGTGATCAGATTGTTTCTACAAATCGGAGGGATACTATTGAGCCTCTGGATAGCGGGTTATTTCGATGACGACGTTGATTTACTCCACAAAGAACTCGGCTAGATTCCCTTGGGATTCGAAAAGGCTGGGGCCGCTTCCAAGATAGTAGACAGAACCCCTGCCGTCTCTAGAGTCCTCGGCGCTGGAATTATTATTCGTTGCACACGAGCCAGTACAACCATCGGCAAAGGCGACATAAACGCGCCCTTCTCTGTCTATGTGTAAGTCGTTGAAATCCAGGAGGTTCCTGTTTGAACCACCGATGTCACGGCAATCCCCGCTATTGAGGCATATACTCCCTACCTGTACAGGATCGTCAGTCACCCTCATGGTGTGGAAGACAGGATTGGAGTCTAAAGCATTGAGACTGAAGGTAATGTAGAGGTGGTAGGTAACATTGTTTGGTGCATAGTGGGCATTCCCGTCCCAAGGGTTACCGTCGATATCTGATTGGTTTAGCATCTCGGAGTTCTCGCTCCCTAGGTACATTACTGCAATTCGTCCTGGATCACCAGCATCGGTTTGTGGAAACACCGATGAGACAACTTCAACCGGAGAAATTCGGATACTCTCTTGTTCCCAAGATTCACCTGAGTCAGTTGAACGTGACATGTAGACCCCCTCATCGGCACCCGTCCAAACGTGGTAGGCGTTCGATTGGCTATCTGTTGCTACCTCTGAGTTCTTTCTCGGATAGGGAGTGCCGACATCTTCGCCCATAGTTCTCTGAAACCATGAGAAGCCATTGTCCTTGGAAACGATGACAGAAGGAGTCTCTACCCTTGGGGTGACGTACACCGTTCCATCCGGGGCGGTGGAAATGGCCCCATGAAGGCCTCCGTTAGTGGTCGCCAAACCGATAATCTGCCCTCCAGCTTCAAAGGTTGCGCCTCCATCAAAACTTGTGAAGCAGAATATCCCGACCAATTTGTTGTAGCAATAATATACGGCAGTTTCGTAGAAACTCGAAGTGAATTGTCCCAACGCACCATATCCCTCACCGGTCCAAGGGCCGCTTGCCAATTTTATGTGGTCATTGATTGGAGTAGTTCCTGAATCATGGGGATTGCCTAGCCATGAGTCGCCGTCATCATCACTCCAACATATCCATGACGTCTCAAGACCAATCATCTGAACGTTGAAGATCCTATCCGTGATTGGATCAACCCAACCGTAAGGGTCGCTGGTAGTAGGCGAACACTGTACGGGATCCTGAGTCTCTTCCCATGATTGACCATGATCACAAGACCTCATCACTTTCTCCATGGCGATGAAGAAAATACATCCACTCGAAGTTATGCCAATACTGGGTTCTTTACCAGTCTCCCCCACATCACTGAATACGAAACTTAGGGGCAATGGAGGGACGTCAACCGGGAGGCCGCTAGGGCCCGTGACGAAGAATCGTGGTGCCGAATCGTCTTCATCGCCAACCTCGGAGGGGGGTTCATCCAAGTGGATGCATCCCGAAATAGTAGTAGTCACCATCAAAAGCGCGGTGACTAAGGCACCTGTGCGCATAGTGCTTCGACTTGGGTATAGGGCATTTATTTTGCCATGGTTTAGGAATGTGTTCAATCTTCCGACTCGTACTCGGTAACTCTGATGCCCAAATTCCCCCTCCTTGCCTTTCGCAGCATAATTTTGTCCATCTTCTTGTGAAATTCTGTCTCTAAATCAACTTTCATCGCTAGGGAATGGCCCAATATTAGTATCAATAGGTCGGCTAACTCCTCTGCTGCCTCGGAATGGGGCTTTGCCTTTGTTATTGCAGCGGATAGCTCTCCCAATTCCTCCACGGTCAGGGCTATTCTGTATCCCATATCATGACCATGATTTTCTTCCGAAGAGAATGCGTGTTTGTGGTGGAACTCAGCAACCCTTGACATCATCGTCAACCATGATCCATCGGGAACTGATGAAGACTCTGTCGATATCCATTCTTCCACGGTGACCTTCCTTTCCATGGTTGGCGGACTGAAAGGAGACACATCAACATAGTTCCAGAAATATTACTATCCGGCTAATTAATTGATTTTAGAATCGCCAAAAGGCAGTTCGTTACACTGCCTCTCATCGAAGAAGCCATGGAGTCAACGGCATGGTGATCAATCATAGCAGAAGGGTCTCCCGGCTCCCTTCCAGCAGCCCAGTTCGAAGAGCATGCAAGTGCGACATGCCGGATTCCTGTCTCAGACATGAGTCTTGACTCGGGGCCCAACGTCATGCCGACGGCATGAGCACCAAGTTTCTCCAAAGCATCTATCTCGGCAGGGCTCTCGAATTGGGGGCCCACGCATTGGGCGATAATGAGGCCGGAGGGCGTTTGGACCTGGGTCGATTCTAGGGCTTTCCTACAAATCTTCGAAGCGGGTGAGTCGAAAGGGGATGTCCTGTCGGCATGCTTGGCATCATCATCATGGAAAGTCCATGGCCTAACTGCGAGATCTAGTACGTCCGAAGAAATTCCAATGGTCCCCGGTGGGAAATTTTCTATCATAGAACCCACGGAATTGATACTCATCACGATATCTGGATTGCTGTTGACAATGGCCTGAACATTTGCCCTGTGTTCAATTTTGTGAGGAGGGGTACGCAGTTTTCCATCAGAGTGATGTCTGTCGATTACAAGAATGTCTCCAAACTCGGTGGAAACTATCGAGGATGGGACGCTACCCCAATCCGTATCTATCCTTACCCTTGAAATTTTAAAGTCGGAGGAGTCCGACATCTCACTAGCCAAAGCGCTCATTCCAGTGCCGCATAGCACCGCGATGCGGGCCATGTGATTACTCCTCGAGGCGCGCTATTAGGTCCGCTTTCTTTCCAGAAACTGGTTTACCAGCAGCCTTGAGCAGTTCCTTTAGTTCGGTGACCTTCATGGAACTGTAGTCAACTTCCTCTCCAGAATCCTCTCCCGAAGGCGGATCCGTTTCCTCCTGCTCAGAATCGGTATCGTCATCGGATGGTTCTGAGATTTCGGCAGATGCCTCCGCAGCAGCGAGAACGTCAGATTCCTCCTCTTTAGCGGAAGCCGCTTCGGCCTTCTCCTGAGCGTGAATCTCCTCAAGTGTCGGTCCTTCTTCCACCACTACACCGGATTGGATTAGCTGTGTTCTACGAATCATCACAGCTCGAATCGGGGTAATCTTTGATGCTCCCTCCTTAATCCTAGCTTCAAGCTCCCCATCCATTACTGATTTCTGCATATCTACCCATGTCGATGAGGCCCCAGTCTTCAGAATGATATTCCTGGCGATTGCCCTGATCTCATTCTTCTGACTGGATTTTGCCCTTTCCCTGGTGATGATCAATGGTTTGAACCTGACATAGAATCCGTCATCGGTAACAATGTCTACAGTGTCGTCAATTTTTCCTCTGTCACGGCGTATCTGCCTTCTGATGTGGTCTTGCATCATCTGGTGCCCTATGAACTCAGTTAGAGCGTCTGCACCAAGAACGTCAACAACTCTGAACTTGATTTTTACATGCATCTTTGAGAAGTCCCCATCTAGTTCGTTCTGCATAATCTCGAAGTTTCGCCCGATTAGCATCTCTGGCTCCTCTGCCAGAGTCTCCCCTATTACCCTGAATGACCAGGGATTCCTAGGTGCTCTGATTGAGTACCAGCGCTTGGACTTCCACTTGTCCCTCTGCCTGCGTGCCGCTGCCCTTGCCTTTGCGCCTTTTGCCATGACAACAACCTCGTACCTCGGGGGCTTCCCCGCTCGCAGGCCGTGCGACCTGCCCTTACTATTTGAAGCAAAGCCTTCGGGAATCATTGGGCTTCCTCTGCGAGCCTTCAAGGTATACTGTCTCTTGGAACAAGATATGGGTCTACTGAGTGCGACATGGCGGGTCCATGCAAGTGGTGTTGATGATCTAGAAATGATCGAAAGTGGCCTTAATTTTCTCACAGGGGGGTGTTGTGAGGTGATTTGGACGAAAGAGAAGTCATTTCACGGCTCTCCACAGCATGTGGCAATGGCTAGAACTGAGAAAAGGAAAGATGCAGTGAGCTGTTTCGGCAGGCTCGGGAGGGATGTTCTTAATGAGTTGTCCAAAGAGGGGATTGGGAAGAGGATAGATGAAGAGAAAACAATTCATGTGAGGATATCCTTGTCCGAACTATGCAGGGGAAGAGTGTCACTTATTGATTCGGAAAGCCGTGGCTCGATTGTGAAGGGGACCTTCAAGATTGAGGCATATCCCGGGGATGAACCCGTCGAAATGGCTTCACGGTTAGTGAACAAATTGTGCTCCGAAGTGTGATTGTAGACGGGACATAAGCAAGAGTTCAAATGCCTCAATCATCGGGATGCACACGAGGCAAATGACACACGTAGTGACGAGTGCTTGTGTGGACCACAAATACCAAGATTGCGTCGCCGTTTGTCCAGTCGAGGCTTTTAGGGAAGCCGAAACGTACCTGGTGATTGATCCAGACGAGTGCATAGATTGTGCAGCGTGCGTCACAGAGTGTCCTGTTGAAGCGATATTTGCAGACAGCGATATACCTGACGAATTTGAAGAATGGCTAGAAAGAAATGAGGACGAAGCCCCGGATCTACCCATTGCAGAGGGCGACTCGCCAGTACTTGGTTAGCTATTTTCTCTCTTTACTCGAGAGGAAATAGGTTCATGAAGAAATTAGCGCGGGACATCAGCATGGCACGCACGGTGGACCTTGGTGAAATGCGGCACGGCACAGAGCTCCTCAAGAGGGGTTTCGCCAAAATGCAGCAGGGCGGTGTGGTAATGGATGTAGTTACCCCTGAGCAAGCGCACATTGCCGAGGATGCAGGCGCGGTTTCTGTAATGGCACTGGAGAGGGTTCCCGCGGACATTCGTTCGATGGGCGGTGTGGCTAGGATGAGTCATCCGGACATGATTAGCGAAATAATCGAGACTACCAGCATCCCTGTGATGGCAAAAGCGAGAATTGGTCATGATGAAGAGGCCAGAGTCCTCGAAAGCATGGGAGTAGACATGGTTGACGAGTCGGAGGTATTGACTCCAGCAGATCCATTCTTCCACATAGCAAAAAATAACTTCACCATACCATTTGTTTGTGGATGCACGAACCTGGGGGAGGCAGTAAGAAGGATTTCTGAAGGGGCAGCAATGATTCGGACCAAGGGAGAGGCTGGGACTGGTAATGTCGTTAGTGCTGTTCAGCATGCTAGGCTCGTAAAAACGGAAATCGATCATGCCATAGGAACGGTTGATGTAAGAAGGGAAGATATGATAGATACAATCATGAAGGGTTTTCGAAGAATGGAGTCTTCCTCGGAGTTCCCAATTATTAGCAAGGAGACCCCTTTTGGTTCCATGAGTGACCTCAGGGAAGAAGTCGCCTCTGTGCTTGGGGATGTCATTGAATTGGGTAGGCTCCCTGTGGTTACATTTTCTGCTGGGGGCATTGCCACTCCTGCTGATGCGGCCCTTATGATGAGTCATGGAATGGATGGAATTTTCGTTGGTTCTGGAATTTTCAAGAGTTCGGATCCAACAAACACAGCCGAGGCCATAGTCATGGCCACGCACCACTTTGATGACCCATCAGTAGTTAGAGACGCCTGTAAGATGGTTGGCGAAGCAATGCCCGGACTAGAACTGGACGACCTAGAGGTAAGGCTGGAAGATCGGGGTTGGTAATCCCCTCAACGGCCCCTGAATGACTTGGGCTTACGTACCCTCTTACGACTAGAGGGCCTCTCTTCCTTAGCAACTGGTGAACCTTGAGCATCCCCTGACATCGAACCGCCCAAGGTTAGGTTTCCCTGACTCAGAAGTTGTTCGGTCAATGAGTCCGCCAATTCCTCGTCCTGATCAGGAGTTTTCAATGCATCCTTGACAGATTGATTGTGGTCCTTGATGACCCTTTCTCTCTCCTCTCTCCTGGCCCTCATTTCATCTCTTGCTTCATTTACCTCCTTCAGAAGTATCTCTATCTCAGAGTGAATATGATTTGCGGACTCGCGAGATTCTACGAACAGCGAATGCAGCCTGTCTCCCTCTGATCTGAGGAAATCCCTCTCTTCCAGCATGGGCTTGACTTCCTCCCAAATGGCGTCGGCCTCCTTATGCGCATCCGTCATGGCATTATGTTGAGCATCAGCCTCTGCCTTGAGTGACTGTATTGTGCTCTCCAAGTCGCCAAGGTCTATCTTGATGCTCTCAAACTCTGCTGCAGCTGGGAGTAGTTCATCCCTCCTGGCAATTAGTGATTTTAGCTCTCTGAGAATTCTATTCTCTGCCTTCAGCGTAAGGTTCCCGTCTGTCATTAGCCTGTTCTCAATACTGCTAATCTTAGCTATAGTCTCAGAGAGTGCTACGACACCTGTCTTCGCCTTTCCTTCATCTCCCTTCTTGCCTCTCTTGTTGGAGATGATCTCCCTGATCCTAGATTGAATCGCGTCCCTCTGATTCTGGTGGGCCTTTGCCCTTGCTCTGACCTCTTTCTGCTCATTTAGCCTCTCTTCAATGGAGGCTCTGAGCTCCTTTCCCTGCTCTTGAACAGAGTTTCTGGAGTCGGCGGCCCTTCTAGCAGATTCGTTGTGTGATGCCCTCTGATCCCTCATCCTCCTCAGTCGGGTCTCCATAGCATGAAGCCTGGTCCTGAGATCATCATCAGGGCCACTCTCATCGCTCTGCATGCGTCGTCGAAGTGGGTCTCACTATTGAATGGAACTATCACTCAGAGGCCCAATAATGATCTAGCAAATGGGGCTATTGGGGAAAGCACCACTATTGCGGCCCCTGCCATGAACATTGCACCTACTGCCCTCCTCATCCTAGTGGCTAGGTCATTTCCCACCTGTACGTTAAGCACCCTTCCAGAAATCAGATTGCCGGAGTCATCCTCGAGTCTTACCGTCACAGTGGCTTCCCCCTTGATCGAAGGAAGCAAACTCTGCCAGACAATTCCAGAATGGTTAGTCATTTCCTGCATCTCAGTTGAGAGGGAGGTGGATGACATGGGATCGAAGGATGGGTCAAGGGGCTGGGATCTGAGCTTGTATACGCACTCATTGGGTTTGAAGTCAGGAGTCTGGATCTTGAGGAATAGATCCCTGGGCTCTCCGCCCCTATTGAGAACGAAGGCGAATAGGTTTGCCTGGCCAACTACCAAATTCTCCATATCTACATCGAACCAGAACCCGCCGTCGGACTTACTGACCCCCCTCCTCATCCTCATCCTGTCATACAGTCTGAAGAACGGCTTGCATTCGTTTCTCGCATGCATTAGCAGCCTGTCCCATGTTTCCTCACCTAGTTCTGGATGGTTGAATAGTCCGTCGATAGCAGAACTCTCGACGAAAGCGCCTAAAGAATCTCTGAACTCGGACTCTGAAATTAACGATGACCTTCTCAGATGAAGAAGGTGGAGGAGGGACTCCTGAAGTTCAGAAATCCCCACTCCTTCCTTTAGCCCGCCCCTTACCGTTTTGATGTACTCGGAAATCCTGATAGTGAGGAGAGGGTCAATGTGCGCCTTTATGACGTCATTGAACGGCCTGTTGAGAAGTGCGGGATGGATGGGGGGGGAGAAAGCCTCTAGCATCCCCCAAGGCTCAGAGGCATTGAATCTCGCTCGGTGAGAAATCAGATGGACTCCTTGACCTGCCAATAGGGAGCCAGTAGAGAAAGAAATCAGTATCGGCATACCTGCGTCATCGTTCGAGAGCCATAGACTGGTTGCGAGAAGTAAAGCGGAAATTATCATCAAAGAAGAGGTAGCAGTAACCTGTCTAATTGAGCCATCAATTGTGGCCCTCATCTCAGCATAACCGTGAGAGCTGCGGAAAGTAATTCCTGATGAGGTCAATGACTCTGCCTCCTGGTGGAATATAGAGCGAGAGTATGACATCATCCTCAGAAGAGAGGAAAGGAGGGCGATGTCTGCAATTATTATTAGTAGCGTTAATGCGTAGGTTGCAGTAACTAGACTTAGTCCTCCGGAGGCTTCCATAAGGTGACTGTCCCACCACTGATTGTCATTCTCACCATATGACTGAGCCACACCAAATAACACGATTGCGAAAAGCGGTAGAAGGAGGATTAAGCGTGCCCCTCCGCTTATCAAGACCCTATCCAGTGTGATTAGCGACCCCTCTCTTTGCCTCAATTCGACCTCCTTCCAGTCACTTTCCACGGTGGAGGACCTGTTGGTTGTTGACTCCAGCTTAGGTGCGGGCGGGGTGAAATCAGAGATCTCATCGGCTAAATGGTCTAGGCTTTCCTCATCAATCAAATTACGCCCTCCTAACTCTTGCAAGTATCTTTGTTGAAATTGACTTCGAAAGCTCAATAGTATTCCCATCGCAAAGAGTCTCTGCCTCATTCTTGCTTATCACGGAACCAATGGCAATTCCCAGTCCTTGCAATGTTTTCCTTTCTACTGGTTCTAGGGCGATTATCTCAACGACTGACTCTGTGCCGAATGGGATGCTGCTAATTGGGAGTAACAGCCCCTCTTGGGAAATCTCGACGGTTCTTTCTATTACTGGGATCTTCTTCCCAGAAGGGGTTCTATCGGGATAGCCCAACATCTTATCGATGGCAGCTTCCAACTCCGGCCCCATATCGTGTTCCATCTTGCATGCTGCTTCCTCTAGATCACCGGTGTAGCCTATTACATCCGACAGTAGTATCTCAAGAAGGCATTCCCTTCTTTTGACCCTGGCTGCCTGATGAAATCCGGCAGGAGTAAGTCTTGAGCCCTTGTAGGGGATATGAGTAACAAGACCCCTAGAAGCTAGTCTCTGTATCATCTCTGTGACTGATGCGGCGCTGACGCCCATGAGCTCAGCTAGTTGCGTGGTCTTGAGGATTGCATCGGGTCTTGAGTCGAAAAATTCGAACATCCTCTTGAGGTACATTTCCTCATATTCACTTAGTTCTATCAACTATCCGCCCCCTCATTCAATGCCATAAATTCAGCCCTGCATGCGGGGCAACGGGACATTACTGGCCTTCTATCCATTGGAACCTTCAGTCTCTGCTCGCAGGATGGGCAACTCAAGATTTCTTCTGTGGAGCTTGAGCTTAGGACTGGTGGAGGGTCGGTTATTTGGGTGGTTTCACTCACACCTTCATCTTCTTCCTGCAAATCTTCTGAAGTGCCGACTTGAAATTGGTTTGTGCAGGAGGGGCACTTGACCCCACCGACATGCGATTTAGGCACACTCAGTCTCTGCTCGCAAGATGGGCAGGAAATTTCCATTTTCTGTACCTCTGCCCTTCTCTCGATTCTTGACTCTCTCCGAAGTTTGAAGGTGTCCTCGGACCCCGTGGAAGGGGTCTTCTCAGAAATTACCCTCCAAACAGCAAGTACGACCATTACCACAACAAGTCCAATTACAGAGCCGAGAAGCGCGGCAGATGTGTCGAAGGGAAGCTTGAATCCCTCAGCTGGAGGTTCACGAGTCTGGATCTGGATGCTCTGCATTGCATAGCTTCCTCCTGAAAACCATGCAATCTCAACGATAGCATCGCCGTCATCTGGCCATTCTGGAACAACTAACGAATAGCTTGATTCTTCATCTGGCGGGAGCGGTGGTGTATCAGATGTTGAGAGTATCAGTCCGTCGGATTGCCTGGTTGCTGAAATGGTCCCGGAAAGACTCTCCGAATCTCCCGAGTTTGCAATAACGCAATCGATAACTAATGGGTCTCCAGGGATGGCAATTTCAGGCACCGTGGAACAAGTGGAAACGGAGGGAGATACGACAGGTGGGGATAGTTGGTAATCGATGCTGATTTGGTCGGATGGCACCCATCCAATTGGCAGTATGGTGAATGAAATGTAATCTGCATCGGGATTTCCAAAGTCGAAGGACATTCCTCTGATCCCCGGAGACAGTGAGGCGGCATGGCTCTGGGAGCCTCTTGGAGCGCCCATACTGGACAAATCAGCGATAATCTCAACATCCCTAGAGTGGCCATCGGAAAGTAGCACAGAAATCCCAACTTGAAGTCCGTCTGATAGTGTCCAGCTCTCACTATCTACTATGATGCTGAGGGACTGTGGAGGGAGAGATTCTACCACAATAATGCCGGACAGGTCATCACTGACGGTATTCTCGGAGCTGACAATTTCCCAGTGAATATCGACTTGCCCGGTGCTGTTCAGGGTGAATATCGCTGAAACATCACGGCTTGACCCTGGACTGATTTCCACACCCTCTCCTGATACGTTAGAGGGCCAATTATCTGAAGAAAGAACCATGGATACTGCCCCGGAGTAATTTCCTTGATTATGTACGAGAATGGAAGCTGTTAGGTGATCACCCAAATGAGCTGGTTCGCCAACTATTGCAACTTCGTTAGATCCTGCAGGAATGAAGGAAGGCTCGGAAGAGTTGCTTAAGTTCCCAGAATTGAGGAGGATTCTGTCAGAAGGTAATTCGGAATCAGCAGATATTGCTTCTTGGATAGGGAGACCAGGAGTTGCTAGAAACGCCAACAGGGCGACCAATAATGGCCCGAGATAACGCAATATGCCACTCTCAGGGTACTCACCCATGGTATTGGCTCAGAAAAGGGGCCGTATCAATCAAACCCCTGCCAAGGTCACATAGTGACCTTTAACCGACTGTCCCGGGTGGGCCGGATGGTTATGGACGCAGAAGGGCTACTAAGGGTCAAACCCGAGCAGCTGGCCGAGGGGCTACTTGCCAGATGGAGGGTACTAGACGACCAGCTTCCGGGCGTGATAAGGAACCTCGAAGCGGAGGAAGACGCCCTTTCTCCTAAAGTGGAGAAGGCGGTAGAAAACCATAGATTGGCTAACGAGTCCGTTTCTAGTTTGAAAATGGAAAGGAATGAGAGCCAGGAAAGAGCTCGGGCATTGATTACCAGAGTCAGGGAATACGGGGATAGCTTATCGGAATCTGGAGGGATGGTCAACCTTGACCCTGATTGGAAAAAGGAGAAGTTACTGGAGGAATTGGAGGGGATTGAGTCTCAAATAGAGACTTCGGCACTTGATCATAAATCTGAGGGGAAGCTCATTTCTAGGAGAAAGAAACTGATTGAGGAAAACGAGAAATGGTTGAAAGAGAGGAAGGACGCTAATCCTGAGATGGCTGAGTACGTTGAGGCTAGAAGAGGGATGGTGGCCAACTTCAGGACTTCTGAGGGGGCTCATTCAAAGATGCTGGAGGCAGTGAAGAAGGCACAGCCACTATATGAGAAGAAGGCCTCACTTCAGGAAGAAATCAGAGATGTCCGTAGGCAATTAGATAGGGCCAAGGAGCTTTTGTCACAGTCCTCGAGGGCGATTGAGCATTGGGAGAGGCGATTGAAGGAAGGTTTCGGGGACATAGGTTCGGGTCATGATGACCTCCTGGCTGACATGCACAGAGTCATGTCAGGAGGGGCATCCTCGTTTTCCAAGAAAGGTAAGAAGAAAGGGAAGGAAGGGGGCGAGGAAGAATGAGTAGTCCATCGGATTCATCTTTCGAAGACCTAGAGAATTTGGACGGACACGAATTACAGGAGATGTATGGTGGCCTTGAGAGACAGATAAAATCCCTAGAAAGGCAGAAGAGGGACCTTAGGGAAGAGAGGGTTGACCTAGTCAGCCAAGTGAAGATTCTTCGTGGCGCAGTAGGCCAGATTGAAGGCGCCAATTCAGAAAGAAGAGAGTTGCTGAGAAAGTTCCACGAGACGAGGAAGACAGCGGATAAGTCCAGATCGAAAAGAGACCGGGTAAATGTCCTCATCCCCCCTCCAGTAGATGTCCTCAACGAATGGTTATCAGAAACCTACAGGAGGCTGACGACGATAGACAACGACCTTACAGCAGTCCCCACACTTCCAAGGGAGCTTGATGCGTTTCGAAGATTCTTTGAAATTCAAGCTTCCATTGTTATGAAGGCTGAGTCCGAAACAGCCCACGCGGAGTACGTTACTAGCGTTAAGAAAATGAAAGAAATTACTTCGAAGCTTGACCGGGGGAAGAAGGAGCACAAGAGCGTTGCAAGTAAGGCCGTGGAAGAGTCGGGAGTCGGGACTGATAGTATTTCCAGATCTGATGTCAGGAAGACTAGCAAAAGAATCTCGAAGATTGACAAGAAGCTAGAGAAAATTGAGTCCGAAAGAAGGGGGCTTAGAAAGGAGCTTGGCAGAGTAAAGGCATATCGCAGAATTACTGGTGGCAGAAACAGGAAGGTACGCTTCTCTGAAATTAAGGACAAAGCAAAGACTGGTGGTACATTGAGCACCATAGAGCTAGACGCATTGCTGGGGTCTGGGAGTCTCTCGGAGCTAGCATCATCGAAATCAGAACCGTCAGAGGAGAAGAAGGATGAGGTGCACCCGGGTCGCCGAAGAAGGCGTTTAGGAGTTTCAAGGAGAGGTCCAAGAAAGGGCAATCTCGCTAGTAAGAGGGAGGATTAGCAAGAATCACCCTGCTATGCCCTTATATGGAATTTCAATCTCGGAATTAAGGAGGTAATACTTTGGAATACTCAGAAGTTCGTGAGTTGTTCCAACCCCTATGCCAGACGATGGAGTCAGATTTGGATGGAAGGAAGGAGGTTAGGGACGAGTACAATGCCAAGGTTAGAACCTACTTAGATAGCAGAAATGAGGTGAATAGGCAAGTCAAGGAGCTGATTTCCGAGGTCAGAAGCCATAAGGAAATTAGAGATGTGGCCAATTCCAAAGTCAAGGATTTGAAGATAGAGAGATCTGATAGATCGGATGAGCTGAAGGTAATAAGAACGGAGCTACGATCGAGATTAGCTGAGGCCGAACAAAACGGCAAAAGAGAGAAGCGGCCATCGGGCCCACCGCCATCAAAAATTAGATCGAAGATGGAGGCGTTAGAGAGGAAATACGAGAGAGGGGGCTTCACAGGAGCGAGCGAGAAGAAATTCTTCAGAGAGATGAAGAAGCTCAAGCAGGAATTAACAGAGGCAGTTGAGAGGAACAAGTCAAGCGGTGGCCTGGGCGATTTGAAAACGAAGGTTAGAGAGGCTGAGAGGCTACAGGAAGATGCTCACAACAGAGTGGAGAAAGCAGTTACGGAGGCGCAAGAGGCGCACGACCTGATGGTGGAGTTGTCCGATGAAGTAGATAGGCTTAGAGAGCGCGCTAATTCAGCACATTCAGGACTCACGAAGTCGAAGAAAGAGGCTGATGCGCTTCACAATCTGTACATTGTTTCACTCAGGTGCATTCATTCCATGCAGGACCTTATGAAAGCAATTGATGCGAGAGAGGGCGGCGAGGCAGAGGGAGAAAGTAAGACCGAGGTTACTGATCTGATGTCCAGGCTAATGTCGGGAGACACCTTGTCGACTGATGAGCTGATGGCATTACAGAGGGACTAGTCAGGAATCGGGTAAGTCCTCCCATTCCCGCTATGAAGTATTACGCCCTCTCTCCCTTGAGTATCGATAATCCATCCCGGTATTCCGACAACTCGTTTGGACATCGAGAGTGAGTTAGCATCTGCCCTCCACCATTCGAGCATGATACTTCTTACTGGACCTTCACTCTCTTCGCTTCCC
Source organism: Euryarchaeota archaeon UBA438 (assembly GCA_002504435.1). Lineage (GTDB taxonomy): Archaea > Thermoplasmatota > Poseidoniia > Poseidoniales > Thalassarchaeaceae > MGIIb-O5. The sequence continues at coordinate 16,428 of DAQP01000036.1, read as the reverse complement.
CCTTGTATCTTCCTGTCCAAGATTGAAGGAAGCTTGTCCGACAGAGATTCTTCTGATAGCCACTTACTAGCAGGTGGTTCAACCATCCTGATAATCACATTTGAATTTTCCAAAATGGATTCACTTAGGGCCAGTGATGAGGACCACGGATCCTCAATTAATTTCCAATTAGATGGTATTTTGTCCCCTTCAGGGCCTATTAGTGACCCTTCAACGTCCCAAAGCCTCGCTTTGAGAAGAACGGGGGATGTTAGGGAGCCCTCTCTGCCTGATTGAATTAACCATGACTCGATATCTACGATCGCTGGGACAATTATTGTATCGTCATCGTCTTCCTCCTCATTCCCAGCATGGGCTTCTGAATCCACTACTTTATTGGCGCTCGGAGTACTGGCAACAAGTTCGCCTGAAATTACTGCATCCCCTATCCACCTTGAGAGAGTCTCGGGCGACCATGCTACTAATTCGACTCCGGATGGTAAATTATTGTGGAATCCCTTTGGCAATTCACGCTCGCAGAGAATCCAATTTCTTCCAGCGGGTGCATCCACACACCACCTCTCAAAATCAGCATCGGAAATCGGCACCAGTCCCGATTCCACATGCCAAACGAAGACAACTGATTCTATTGATACACCGATCTCTGGGACCTTCTCTGCAATGCCCAATAATCTGAACTCGGGGATTTCAATAGCCTCTGAAGGGGGCTCCAGTCTAACTCCCCTGGACGAGAGGAGTGCCCGAACCGCCTCTTCCATATGCCTAGGGAGGGGTAGTACGCTTGAATGGTATTGACCAGTAGCCCCTTGGGAGTGGGGAATGTGAGAATATACTCACGAACGGCTAAATATTGGACTGCAGAGAAAGTAAATCGCTCTGTCCCGGGTCAATTACGCAAAGTGCGCTGACGGGGAACGGCTTTGCACACGCGGCCCCGAGTTGTCTGTTGACAAGGCCGACTCTGTGCATCGTTATGTTTGGGTGACTTTCGGACATGCTGTCGATGAAATCCTCGGGACAGTTCGCGGCCACTATGACAAGTCTAGCCTCTCCCTTGTCGCAGGCACCCATTGTCTCCCTCTGGCCAAACAGCATCTTTCCTGTGTTCAGGCCCTGTTTTAGATTTCTACCTAGGTCCATTTCAATTCCACCTTTTCCTCAAGCCTCTTCGGGAATGTAGAACAGATCAACACTGCCAGTACCGAGTGCGATGGGCTGTCCGACGACGATGTTCTCTGTGACTCCCTTGAGTTCGTCACGCTCTCCGATAATTCCAGCCCTCAATAGGTGAGTAACTGTGACCTCGAACGCCGAACGGGCCAATATGCTATGCTTGGTACCGCTGACACCGTGCCTTCCTATCGCCCTGACTTCGCCCTCGCTGGTCATGACATCGGCGACCATCAGAAGGTGCCTAACATCGACGTCGAGTCCAGCTCCCTCAAGTGTGTCACTCATCTCATTGATGATAGCCTGCCTAGCAGCCTCAATTCCGAGGTAGGAATGAATCTCATTGATGTTGTTGGTGTATGTTCTAGAACGGTCTATGCCTGCGAACTCGCTGACCTTAGCTAGATTCGAGCCTATTGTGGAAATGTAGTATTCCCCATTCTCACCAGCTTGAACGTTTGCACGTTCGATTCCCCTGATGCCCTTCAGTTGCAATTTCTTTATCTTGTCCTCCAACTGCAGGAGATCCGTGTAGGTCGGTGGATCAGTGGCTAGAGTCTCCAAATCTTCCTCCTTTGAAACTCCGGGGATGATCTTGAGTTCCTTTGGCTTCTCGTCGGAATCAGCCTGTATGAATAGTCGTAGTGCTCTTTGTAGCTTGTCCCTTACCTCGGCCCCGTTCATGTTCTTCAGTCGCATGTTCGAATTGACGAGTTTGAGGCTCAAGTATCGCTGCGCGACCTCGACGTCTATGTTCGCAATGTCGCTGGTTGTTGTGGCCTCCAAGCCTGCGGCGATACCCCTTACTAGCTTCTCATTCGTCCTGAGGGGCTTGCCCTTGCTGTTGAGTTCCTCTAGGAATATCCTCATTGTTGGAGTGTTTGGAGTTTTTCTTGCATCGACAATCTCTATGATCCTTGGAAGACCTTGTGTCACGTTGACTGTGGCTACACCCGCATAGTGGAAGGTTCTCATGGTCATCTGCGTTCCAGGCTCCCCTATGGATTGAGCAGTGGTTATTCCAACTGCCTCATGGGGGTCCGCACTGGACCTGTTCAGGGAGTTGCTCGCTGATTGAATCACCTTCCTGGCCTTGGCAGGGGTTACTTTCGTTTCGCCTCGAGCCCTGATTCCTTCTGTCAGGTCCATGATCATCCTAGGCGTAAGGCCGACGTTTTCCTCCTCGCAAGCGTTCTGGAGTTGCTTGTAAATCTCATCGTGGTGGTCTATGTCCCTCATAACCTGGACCATCTTGTCCTCTGGGTCATATGTCTGAAGGGGCATCATTGTCTTACGCCTTCGGCGTGATGCTGCTGACTTCCTCCGAACCATGGTCTTCTCAGTTGCGGCGCGTTGGGATCTGGCCGACTTGGATGAAGCCGCCATGAGGTCATGGATTCTCTGAGCAGTTCCTGAGTCGATTCCACAGATTTGGGCAATCTGACCAGCAGTGAGGATTTTTACATCGTCCCACTTTCTGTCATCTGCGAGCTTGTGGGCATATTCCTCGTCTATCTGAAGATCCATCAGTTTCTTCTTTGTTGCACTCTTGACGACCATCAGTTGTCACCCCCTAGAGCATCATCCAAAACCTGAGAGACGTCGAACGGCATCCCGCCACGGCTTCTTGCCGGGTCAACACCGTCCTCTCCATATTCGAACTGTATTATTCTGTCAGCGGTGTTCCTTACTGAACCCATTCCGTCGTTTGCGACCTTCAGGTCGTCCATTGCATTGATCAGTCTCCTCTGCATGTAACCTGACTTTGCCGTTCTTACAGCGGTGTCTACGAGGGACTCTCTGCCCGACACTGACAGCATGAAGAATTCGGTGGGCTCTAGCCCTCTCTTGAATGACGAGCCTACGAAACCCTTCTCCTGAGCGCCTTTGGCATTTCGTGGGAAGTGTGCCAATACACGATCCTGGTAGCCTCTTTCTAGTCTCTTACCCCTGACCTTGGGCTGGCCTATTGATCCGGCCATCATTGCTAGGTTGTCCATGGACCCCCTGGCACCCGAAGTTGCCATCATTACAGCAGCGTTATCCGCCCCTAGATATGACTTGGCGATGTTTCCTGACTCGGTCTTGGCCTCGTCCAGAATCATCAGGATATTCTCCTCCAGTGTCTCCACAGGGGTCCTTCCAGGTCTTGATTCATACCTCCTCCCATCCTTGCCGAACTTGGCCAGTTCTTCGTCGACGGCGTCGCTTCCCTTCTTGTTTATCTTCGCTATCTCGGCCTTGGCCTCTGGGGGCAGGTCTTCGTCATCTATCCCCGTAGTGAATCCCATAGAAGTGCAAATGGAGATGGTCATCCTAGTCATCCTGTCAAGGAATTCTGCACCGGCCTCTGGGCCATGAGTGTGAACAACTGCGTCTAGCAATCTTCCGTCCTCTGCGCCTATGCCCCTCTTGTCGATAGTGCCTGAGACATCTCCCTTGGTCACCTTCACGCTGTCTCCAATCCTGCTTACATAATCCAAATTGAATCCTTCGGGGACGATCAAGCTGAGGACGTCGCTTCCACGATATCCAATCACTCCATCCTTCTCAACTTCCGGAGGGAGTTCTCCGTCCCAGTTAGTGTCACCTAGGACCTGCATTACCAGATTCTTTGGGAGAACCCTGTCCCCGTGAGTCAGGAGGTATGCACCCGATATGTGGTCGTGGATACCGCCAATGACGCTTCCACCGTACCTCGGGGTAATGATGTGCTCCTGCACACGCATGAGAATCTTGGCCTCTGCCCTAGCTTCCTCGCTTTGTATGACGTGAAGGTTCATCTCATCGCCATCGAAGTCCGCGTTGTAAGGGGTACAATCAGCAAGATTGAATCTGAACGTCTTACCCGGCATTACCCTGACCTCGTGAACCATCATGGACATGCGATGTAGGGATGGTTGCCTGTTGAACAGGGCAACATCACCGTCAATTAAGTGGCGTTCGACAATTACCCCGGGCTTTGGATTTCCGTCCAAGTCATGTGTGCTTAGCCTGTCTTCGACATCGGTACTGTATGCATTGCCGTAGTCGTCTTCGACTTCTGGGCTCCCACAATGGGGGCATTTGACCTCGAGATGATCTGGGAGGTACTCTCCCGGATTCTCCATCTCCCACTTCCACCTGTAGTGAATTGAGGCCCTTTGGTCGGCTTCTGGCAAGGGCAGGCCTCTTTCATCCTCGCCCCTCAGATTTCGGAGGGTGGTTTCTAAGTCAACACCCCATTCCTCCTCCAGATCCCCGATAGAATTTCTCCTCATTTGCCTCATTAGCTCCAATCCGGGTAGGAAATTAGGAGCCGGTAGGACCTCATTCAGATCAGGCCTATAGCCAGTGTAGGGCTCATCTTCACTTCCCGAATGGCACTCTGGATTAAGGCATCTGAAACCGGACCAGATGAACTTAGTTCGATCGGTGATTCTGACTCTGAACTTGTCGCCCCTGATGATGTAGTTGACTCCGGGGTGGACGTCGGGGCCTCGTAGGATCATCTGCCTTAGCTGCTCCCTGTTCCGGCTAGTGACTCGGATAGGGACAGTCAGTTCTTTGGCTGTTTGAGTGGGGATTCCAACCTCGTTAATTCCGAGATTTGGATCTGGGCTGATTACGGTCCGAGCACAGAAGTTTACCCTCTTTCCAGACAGGTTACTCCTGAACCTCCCTTCCTTTCCTTTGAGTCTCTGAGCCAGGGTCTTCAATGGCCTTCCTGAACGATGCCTGGCAGGGGGTATTCCACTAGTCTGATTGTCGAAATACGTTGTACAGTGGTACTGCAGGAGCTCCCAAAGGTCCTCGACAATCAGCTGAGGCGCACCAGCATCTCGGTTTTCCCTGAGGCGTTGATTTATTCTCAGAACGTCGACTAGCTTGTGAGTAAGGTCATCCTCTGATCTATCGCCGCTGTCCAGTGTTATTGAGGGCCTAACAGTTATTGGCGGTACTGGAAGGACCTTCATAATGGTCCACTCGGGCCTTGCTGCGTCCTTGTCCATCCCAAGGAAGATAAGGTGCTCGTCCGGAATTCTCTCAAGCCACTCCCTGATGTCACGAGCGTTGAGTTTGTGCTCACCCTTGTTCTCTTTCTTCTCCTTGAATGTCGAGGGCTTGTCTAGGATAATCTTGCCCTGCTCACTTCCACAGTGCATGCAAATTGTCCTCTTTTTGCTTGAACACTCCTTTTCAATATCCTTGATTACGTTCTTGAATTCTGAAGATCCGACCCCGTGCTTTATCATGACATCCTTTACCTTCTCCTCGTAGTAGTTCTGCTCGGACTTCTCAGGGTCCACTGGATGGGTGTCAGGCTTATCGTGCAGTAGTATCTTGCTGCATGTGTTACAGGTCGACTTGAGGGATGTCTTGATCAAATTGGTGAATCCGATATGCATTACTGGAAGCTCCAGAGCTATGTGCCCGAAGTGACTTGGGCACTCATCGTGCTTGTTGCCGCACGTCTCGCACCTTACGCCTGGGTCAATGACACCCATTTTTGGATCCATGAGCCCCTGCTTGTATGGGTGGCCGTCGTCTTTGTATGTGTCAGCGGTTTTGACCTCTACTGAGGACATCTTCCTAATTTCGTTTGGGTCCATCAGTGTGAACTTTATCGCCTCTATCCTCTTTGGGATCTTTGCTGCATTTCTGGCACTCATCTTCGGTCCTCCAGTTCAAGTCTCATAGCGACTCCAAGGCTCTTCATTTCGTCTAGGAGTAGTTTGAATGCGTAAGATGTCTGCACTGAGTGCACATCGGCCCTGTCACCGCATGAGGGGCAGACCGTAGTTCGCCTCTTCCAGTCATAGTACGCGATGTGCCCGCATCTGGGGGTATTGCATACCATTAGGGGCCAGCCGTCCGATTCATCCAAGAGCCTGTCCTTGATCACCATCGATGCGCCGTGTGAAATAAGGCAGTCTCTTTCCATTTCACCGAACCTTAGACCGCCTTGCCTTGCCCTACCCTCGGTCGGTTGCCTTGTCAGAATCTGTACCCTTCCCCTGCTCCTAGCGTGTAGTTTGCTGCTGACTAAGTGGTGAAGCCTCTGGTAATAGATTACCCCGACGAAAACGTCTACTGGATATTCTTCACCGGTCTCTCCGCTGATCATGCTCTCCCTGCCAGTGTGGTTGAATCCGTTTCTGAGCAATCCCGATCTCAATGACTCCTCCTTCTCGCCAGTAAAGGCGGTTCCATCAATTCTCCTTGCCTCCATAGCTCCGACCTTGCCCCCTATCATCTCTAGGACGTGGGCAACCGTCATGCGGGAGGGAATTGCGTGGGGGTTGATGATTAGGTCGGGGACTACTCCATCAGAGGTGAATGGCATATCGCTTTCCTCGACAATCCTTCCAATAATCCCCTTCTGCCCGTGCCTGCTTGCGAATTTATCGCCCAGTTCGGGAATCTTATTTGTCCTCAGGGTAATCCTCACTAGCCTTCCAGAGTCCAGAGATTCAGTGACGAACACGTTGTCGACCCATCCATGCTCCCCATGGCGGACCATCATGGATGACTCCCTTCTTTCCTGTGCTTGTAGGAACGCGCCGTGTGCTTCCTCAAGGAATCTCGGAGGGCTTGTCTTCCCAACTAGGACTGCTGCATCTGAGCCCCCGCTTGTGAGGAACTCCTCGGGCACGGGTAGGCCGTCCCTCTCCAAGTGCGAGTAGCTGTCGAAGGACTTCATCCCCTTGATCTCGTCGAGACCAGTTCCGGGGACCTCTATCCTTTCTTCCTGACCACCGGGGAATCTGCGATTCTCGGCATTGTATGTTCGAATGAAAGTCGATCTCCCTAGTGCTCTCTCTATCGATGCCTTGTTCATCACGACAGCGTCCTGCATATTGTAACCGTGGTGACTCATGATAGCGACCACTAGGTTCTGACCTCCCGGTCTGCTGTTGAAGTTAGTAGTGTCCATTGCACGAGTGCCGACTAGAGACTTCTGTGGATAATGCATCACATGTGCTCTTGTGTCTGGCCTTAGGCGGTAGTTCGCGCTTGGGAGGCCAAGGCTCTGCTTGACCATTGCAGTCCCTCCAGTGACTCTCGGAGTGGAGTTGTGCTCGGGATATGGGACGAGAGCAGCGCAGACACCTAGGATTAGTTGTGGATCTATTTCTACGTGCGTGTAAACCAATACTGTGTTGCCCTTCTTCTCTTGCTTCCTGAGGTCATCGATGTTGTCTTGGTGGTAATTGAGGGGGAGGGAGAACTTCTCAGTTACAGTCGAACCGTCAGGCATTTTGACATCGACTGAAAGCCTTGCCTTGGAAATCTCCTCGTCCCCGAGATTCAGCCACTTAACCATAGAGGGGTCAATTGGGCGTTTGTTCTTGGGAGAAACTTCTGGGAGATCGAATGGCCTTGGTGCTATCAGGAGGTCTTCCTCCTCTTCAGCGTCAACCCACTCTATAACTCCAGAAGATACCAAATCTGAGAAGTTTATTTCTCCTGATTCTAGTCCCTCTAGGTGGAACTTGGAAAGTGTCAATGTACCATCCTCGAGAACTAGGAGGGGGCGCATGATCCTACCCCTGTCAGTGTTGATGTAGACGTCCCTGTTTTCCGTGTCGTGCCTGATGCTGACCTCTGGCCTTATCCTGCCAGAACGGCGTCGGCGCTTGAACTGTGAGACGAGCTTGTTCGGCCTCTTGTGGAGGCCGAAGATGTCCCCGTTGACGTGGATTCTTGAGCCATCCGCCCAACCCTCTGGATTAGGGTTTACACCTGCCTCAACCAGTAGTTCCTTGACATCTTCCTCGGCCACCTCCTCTGAAACATCTATCATCTGGGCTGCGTTCTTAACAAGGCCGCAGTTTTGTCCTTCTGGGGTTTCATTGGGACATAGTCTACCCCAGTGAGTGGGATGGAGGTCTCGTGCCTCGAAGTGGGGTTGGCTCCTGACGAGGGGGCTTGTCACCCTTCGCATATGGGAAAGAGATGCCAGATACGTCGTCCTGTCAAGGAGTTGGCTGACTCCTGACCTTCCGCCTACCCAGTTACCTGTGGCGAGTGCGTGCATGATCTTGGAGGTAAGTACATCGGGCCTTAGGCAGGAGTTGATTTTGAGCTCCCTCTTTCTGTTGTGATGCCTTTCGAGTTGGTACTTGAGGTCCCTCGCGAGCCCCTGGACACCGACCCTGAACAAATCCTCCATCAGGTCCCCTGCTAGGCGGACCCTCTTGTTGGCATAGTGATCCTTGTCATTTGGGTCCCTATTTGTGATTGCCATCTCAAGTACTTGGCGTACTATCCTACCTAGGAAAATTGCCTTCTTGGTTCTGACCTCATCGTCAGAACCCAAGTGGGGAAGGAGTTCCTTGTCGAGTAGATTCTGTATACGTGACTCTCTGTATTCCTTCTGCTGCCCTGCAGCGAATTTCTTCTCCAGCCACGCCATTGCCTCCTCTGTGTTGTCGACTCCGTATTCGGGATTGTCTTTGACGTCATTTAGGTTGGCAACTGTGTACTTCATTGCCTCCACTGGCCCAGCTATGGCTGAGAAAATATCCCTATCGTTCTCCATCCCTAGGGCCCTCATCAGAAGAACTACTGGTATTGCAGTTGTCCCAGCACTTGGGATCTTAACCATCAACATCCCATCTCTTCGCTTCTCGACGTTTATTGGCTTCCTTACGCCATCCTTCTGTGAGAATATCTTAGCCACTTCTGTCTCGTGAGCGTACTTCTTGTTCTTCTCCACGGTTACTCGATTGGGAGCTAGGTCCTCCATAGAAATTAGGACCCTCTCTGTTCCGTTGATGATGAAGTATCCTCCTGGGTCCAGGGGGTCCTCTCCGGCCTTCCTCAGAAGTTTCTTCAGGGTGTCTGCATCTTCGGGTATTGTCGTTGGCGATAGCTTTCTGGACTTCTCCTGAGTGCCGGCGATGTGGTCTGGGTGAAGGTTGCACCTGGCTGAGCGGACCATGATCGGCAGGTTTCCAATGTGGACCCCTTCCTCCTCAATGAAACCCAGGTCGGCGCCATCGGTTGTGGGAAGGTCGTCTCTGTAAATTCTGAAGTCCATGTAGATAGGTGAGAAATATGTTAGCTTCCTGAGTCTGCATTCCAAAGGAGTTGCCGGATGCTCTGCGCCATTAGCCTCTCTTACTGTGGGTGCCCCAAGCCTGATTCCTTTCATCCTGATGAATATCTCCTTGTCAAGGACGTCGAGCTTGATCATGCCCCCTGCATCTTCCCCTCCGGGGACCTCCACAAGGGGGTCGTCGCTTCCTATCCTGATGCTTCTGACAATCTTCTCCATCCTGCTGGTTCTTCCATCCCCCGGGACGCAGTCATTGTAGGATGCCAATTGATGGTTAACCATGCTTCTATGCGCGAAATAACTCTCTACTATTTGCTTCACCTACTTCACCTCAGTTGCTCTCTACGATTAGTCGGTAAGCGGTGCTGGCGCCCGCTGACCTGCTGTACCTTACTACCTTGACCACTCTGTTCCTCAGCCAACCGGCAGGGTAGTCATCTTCCCTGGTACCTTCCTCGATCTCGATCCGCCTCTTCTCTTCCTCAATTTCCTTGATGGCCTGAACGGCTGGATCGGTGATTAGGATCTTCGGAAGTAGTTCTCTGGCGAGACGAGTGTTTCCGTCATTGTCCTTTTCTATCATGCCCCAGGGTGAGAGTATGGTTTCCTCGTCCTCCTCTGGAACCAGATCATGATGAGGTACGAGTTGATGATTTAGGACATTGAATCTGTCATCGCCCATAGGTATGTCTTCATCTAGAAGAGCGCTTCTGGAAATGGTGACTCTTCCAGTCCTGCTCCTTCTCCTGGATGCAGCTTGCTCCCTGATGATCCCCATGATGTTGTCAATCTCGGAGGAACCCGTTTCCAAATCGGTCTTCTTGGCGACCTCTTCAACGGTCATCCTCTTGATTGCATCCATATTTGCATCGTCAGCTAGTTTGTGCGCGTGCTCCTCGGAGACGCCCAGTTCAATTAGTCTCTTTTTAGTTGAGCTTTTGACCGCCACTCGCATTCCCCCTCGCCAGCAAAATCAGGGGCCAGTGCTTCGTTCAGGAGAGGGCCCGGGGGGATTCGAACCCCCGGCCACCGGGTTAAAAGCCCGGTGCTCTACCTGACTAAGCTACAGGCCCATGGCTGATGCTGGGCTATTGGCGGACCGTAGGGGTATTTTTGAACCTACCGGCAAAGGCACTGCTAGCCCGTGACCGGCTGAGCCACCCTAGGGGGGTTGGGAGGCAGACGCTAGTTCGGGCTTGCGGGCATAAAGGTTTGTGGAAATTAGGTGAGAGAGGTGGAAAATTCGGGCCCATTTGATGATTCCATAATTCCTCACAGAACTCTTGATTTTTCTGTCTGTGGGCTTGGCCCTTGGAGCCTGGTCGTTCCTGCGACTGTATATCCTCCCAGAGAGGATACCAGAATACTGGCAGATGCCATTATGGCTCTAGATTTAGAGCCCTCTACAGCAGTTGAGGTAGGATGTGGATCGGGTGCCCTCTCCATACTTCTTGCTGAGAACGGATGGGACGTATTCGCCTTTGACGTGAATCCATACGCAGTTGCGGCTTCGAGATCGAATGTCGAAGAATCTGGACACTCGAACAGAGTTACAGTTAACGAGGGAGGAGTGGGTGAGCCTGGTTGGAAAATTCCCAAGGGGACAGGGCTAATCGTTTGGAACCTTCCTTATCTGAATCCCCTTGACGACGGAGCCCTACAGCTTGAGCCGATTGAAGAGGCCTCGATGACTGATATACCGAATGGCGGTTGGTCGGCCGAACTTATGAGTCATGTTTGCGGTTGTAATGAAGATGGATTAATTGTTTTACTATTAATGAGGTGCGACCCGAAAAGTCCCAGCAATAAGGAAGATTGGATGAGGGAAGGTTGGTCATCCAGGGTGATAAAGAGCCTAAGGATGGGTGATGAGAAAATTGAGGCTGTTGCCTTCTGGAGGCCAGGTTTGGGCTTATCCCCTGTTATTGTTGATGAATGCAATTCTACGATGACGGAATCCCAGTCGCTGCCGGAGGATGGTTGGCAGAGGATTAGATCGAGGAGGCAGTACTCTGGGCGAGGAAGGGGTGAGTCGAAGTGGGAGTCACGAGATGGCGACATTACGGCAACTTGGAGAGTGGTGGTTGAAGACGAGAGGGGTGTTTTTCCCGGGCTAATCCAGACATCTGTGGGGGCCGCTGTAGCCAACATTATCGGTTGCAGGACGAAGTGGCCGAACGATCTCATTGACAGGCAGGGAATGAAATTGGGAGGAATAATGGTGGAGTCTTCCAGTAATGAGTTGGGCATTCGAGTAGGCGTCGGGATTAACTCGTCCCCTAGGATGATTTCCGAAGACCTGGTTTCGGGATGGTCAGAAACTCTAGGGGCTGTGTCCGCGGATGTTGTATTCGGCAGCGTTGATTCTTCCATTTCGGGAATATTGGAAGTAGTTCCGGGGCTGCCGAGCGTCAGCTCAGAGGCCCTACTTGACCTCTCCTGGAGGGGGATTTCATTATCTCTTTCGGAAGGGGCCTTTCCCTCCTTCTCAGGGAACGAGGCACGAGTCGTGGGGCTGGACATAGGTGGCGGATTAATTCTTGAACGAGAGGGGGATGTGTCAATCGTTACTGATTTGGATACGGTAGAGTGGTTCTTCCCTACCGGTTCCTAGTGGGCTTTTCAATCTCTAGCCTTTTCCTGACGAGACGAATTTTCCCAGACTTTGTCAGTGTAGAGATTTGATCGGATGAATTCAGAATAGATACGGCTTCATCGCAATCTGACAAACTTACCCGCAGTATGCAGAGTGTATTTTTTTCTGAAGTTACAGAGTCGAAGAGCCTCCATCTCATCCCCCCAAGCAAGTCCTCTAGAAGCGACTCGACCGACTTCCTTTGTGGATGAGGGTTTTCGATTTGGAAACCTACCCACCTCTGTTTGCCCCTGGAGACCTTGCCTTGCTTACTCACGTTTGCCGGAAGAGGTATTCACTTAACGATTGATGGGGTGTTACTGTTCATCCTAGTCCACTAACAACGGCAACTAGCCTTAGTCTGCCGACCATGTCGTCACTAGTTCTTGCCCCCATTATCACTTGGCAGTCTGGGTCCATAGAGGAAACGAATGCGTCTGTAATCTGATCCAGGTGTGAAAGTGTCATATCGGGACCTCCTTCTAATTGTACGAGACAGCCCTTGGCACCTTGTATTTCCAACTCCGATAGTGGTGAGTTACGTGCCATTTCGACTACTGATCCGGGGATTTCTGTAGTGCCTGTGCCGACTATTAGGGTTGCATTTCCTGGCTTCTCGATTATAGAGCGCATATCCATCAAATCGAGATTTATCGTACCTACTTCCGCGATTGTAGTGACCAGCCCTTCTATCAGTTCCTCGATCCACCCCGAACCCGTGATCCAATCCGTCTTGCGCTGCCTGGCCTGCCAAGCAAGTCTTTCCATGCTCACCCTAATGCACACATGGGAATTGGAGTCCAAACTGGATATTGCCTCGTTGGCGATTGAGCACCTTAGTGGCTGTTCGGCGAATGGCAACCCTGCTATCGATAGAACCAGACAGCCCCTATTTTTTGCGACAGATGCGATTTCAGAAGAAGCCCCAGACCCCATTCCCCCGCCCAATCCAGTTAGTATCAACATAATTTCTGCTTTCTCGATGAGTGGCATGACTGAGTCGAGGCCTTCCCTGAGCCTATGCGTTGCCATCATAGGGAGCGCAGCAGAACCCTTGCCCTCCCCTCCTGCGTCTAGAAAAAGACAGTTAGCGGTACTTGCTCCTTCGAATGAGGATTCGTCTGCATCGATCAGGAGGAGTTCTGATAGTTCTTGACAGCGTGAGTGTGCCTGTGTGGCCCAAATGCAACCAACGCCGCCCACACCGACGATCAGAATTGCGCCCTCTTCCATGGTCATGCCATGTATGTCTAGTGTTTAGTGTGTACTAGTCATAAGACAAATATCTCTGATATCTTCTTCTCTCGTCTCTAGCCCAGGCGTTATCGGGCTCTATCTCTAGTACCTTGTCATAGTATCCAATAGCCGCCTCGAAGTCGGAAAGGTGCCTTCCATTCATGTGCCCCAGAATATTGAGAACGGGTACGCACCTTGGATCCTCATCAAGCATGCTGAGTAGTATTTCTTCTGCACCGGAGATATCCATCATCTCCATCTTATCCTCGGCCGAATCAAGATTTGAGATTTGGGCATCCGAGAGTCGGTAGAGGTTACGCCAACTGGGGTTCGCCATGGCCCTGCTGTACTATCTTTGCGTATTAGTTTGGCGAGTATCCGGGATGTCATGAAACACGAGTTTCGACAGTGACTTGCAAGTCTCCAGTATGGAACTTTAATAGCCTCGTTTAAGGTGGCACAACTCGTCCTTTGGGGGTTCAACATGAGGTCCGCTCTGACAAGCTCCCGAAGGCTGTTCGTAATGGGCATCGTCGGTCTCCTCTTGGCAGGTGGAGTACAGGCCTTCCACACAGGCGTTGGAGGGGATGCAAACAATGACGGAGATGTGGCGATAGCGGGTTGCACATGCCATGCTGCAGAACCTGATAACTCTGTCACGCTAATCCTGACTGATGTCCCTTACAGGTATGAGCCGGGGGAAAGATATGACATGAAGATCCAGATAGTCGGGGGCCCGGATATTGACCCTGATTCGGGCACTGGTGGATTTGCGATGAGGGTCTCAGATGGATCCCTAAGCGGCTCCGAGGGATTTGAGAACTTGGTACAGAACTGGGAAGATGACCTGCAGTCACTCACCCATACCGACCCTGGATCCCAAACCCCTGATAGAACATGGCACATCTCATGGACGGCCCCTTCCGCGGATACCGGGGTTGTTTCCTTGTGGTTGTCAGGCAACTCAGTCAATGGCGATGGCGTTCCTTCAGAACTAGACAGGTGGAATAGACTCAGCACTATGATTGACGAGGGCGAAGACGGAGGGGTAAGAACTGTGTTCGCTGGGAATGGGGACATTGAGCCACCCGCCCCTGCTGAGGAAAGTATCGACCTACACCACATGGGAGCAGGATTGAGGGCCCACTGGCTGGGACTTCTTGGATTCGCGGCTGTCGTGATTGTAATTGTCTTCTGTGGACTTATGCTGAGGTACGGATTCTCCAGACATTATGAGGGCAGGAGCAATCTTCTCAGACTGAGGTTGAAGCACCAGAGGAGGGGGGACCAGTAATGA
>DAQP01000036.1:1435-1760 GCA_002504435.1 Euryarchaeota archaeon UBA438 | reverse complement strand
AGGGGGGACCAGTAATGAAGGATGATGTCGTTCTGAAGATGCTAAGGCAGGTTGCTTCCGGAGAGGTAAGCGTAGAAGATGCTCGGGATGCCCTCGAAGGGGTGAGCCTTAGTGAGGAGGCTTATGACACGGCTGTAAACCACGGGGTATTCAACGAAGCGTCGACTGGTTCGATTGTCAGAGCTAGCGTTTCACCTTCAGGCGACTCATGGCTAGTAATCCTGATTGGGCTTTGGGGAATTGTCTGGTCCCTATACTGGGCGGGTTCGTTGTCATATGGCCTCTACAACCATTGGGATCAGCAACTATTGTCCTTTTTCTTGGC
>DAQP01000036.1:947-1092 GCA_002504435.1 Euryarchaeota archaeon UBA438 | reverse complement strand
ATGGTATACATGAAGTACGTCATGCCTGACATACTCATAGTGAAGCATCGTAGGGGGAAGTACATAACTCCAAAAGACCCTGATTCTTGGAAGGAGTATAAGGTGTGAACATGGCTCGAAAATTCAAGCTTAGACCTGTCGGAGA
>DAQP01000036.1:459-602 GCA_002504435.1 Euryarchaeota archaeon UBA438 | reverse complement strand
TCTGTTGATGAAGCGCCTTTCATCGATAGGAGGGAATTCATGAGGCATTCGTTCAACACTGCAGCTGGGGTGATCACGGTAGCTAGCCTGGGCAGTGTCGGATTCGCGTCCCTACTGATGGGGCAGTCAGAATCATCGGGGGG
>DAQP01000036.1:0-139 GCA_002504435.1 Euryarchaeota archaeon UBA438 | reverse complement strand
GACTCAGCCGTCAGATATTGGGTACCTACTGGCGCGGAGGATACTGTCTGGTACGGGGATAGCCATCTGGAGCAGATGACCTACCAGTCATTCGTGGATGCTGCAGCGAGCTCTTCGACTGGCATGGCAGCCGCACAAG
>DAQP01000047.1:11049-16141 GCA_002504435.1 Euryarchaeota archaeon UBA438 | reverse complement strand
TTACGAAGGTGAAGCTGAGAGGCTAATCGAGACTACTCGCGAGGACGTCGCGAAGGAGCATGATATGCATGAAGAAGGCCGAACTTACGAGCCCCTCGTGACTGTAGTTGGGGATGGCAGACTAATCGCCGGATTCGAGGCCTCACTGGCTGAGGCTGAGGCCGACAAGGACTACGAAGTGGACATAGAGCCCGCAGATGCCTATGGGGAGAGGGACGCCAGCCTAGTCGAGACAATAGGCCAGAACGTCCTGATGAGAAGCGTCCGAGATCCAAATATGCTGGCAATCGGCGCACCCGTTGAAATCGGCGGAAGGCAGGGCATCCTACAATTTCTGAGCGCTGGACGCGCGCGAATCGACTACAACCATCCACTTGCCGGCTCAACTCTTCGCTACAACTACAGGATTGTGAAGGTGGTGGAGGACCGCAAGGAGAAGGTCGAGACCCTCCTAAACATGAATACTGGTCGAGACGACTTCGAAATCGAGTTCAAGAAGGACGACCTCACGGTGACACTCCCTGACACAATAGCTTACGACCAGAACTGGTCATACGCTAAGTTCAGCCTCGTTAGGACGCTTAGAGATCACATCGGTGTTGGTACAATCGTTTTCCGAGAAGTACACGAACCGAGGGCAATAGACGAAGAAGAGTGATTCGCAGGGTTCTTCCCCTGTCACCATCACGAATGGGATGCCTCAATGACGACGAAGGTGGACTGAGCCAACGGCACTGACGTTCCCTATGAGTACCGAGAGGCACCAATTCATACGTGCATTCAAGTCACGCAGTGTTTTCGGACAAACAGATGGCAAGGCAAACCGTCGGCCTCTCGTTGGTCGCAATTATGCTGCTTTCGATCCTCTCCAGTGGCTGCATGGGCCTAGCAATTCAGAGAGAGGTGATGGAAGACCTCAGGGAAGAATATGAAATCGACAATATCCCCGTTGACCCTACTGGTTGGGAGCACAAGTTCTCTCAGAATGAGTGCGTCCTCCCTGGGAGTGACGAGGATGCACAGGAGGTGGATTGCTATTCCAACGTCACCACCATCCGTGTCGATCAGACGGTTTCTAAGATGTCGTTGGACCTATCCGTTGCCTTCGAGTGGTCAGCACTAATAGGCGAGTACCTGGGGAACAACACAGATGAAATTAGATTCGTCGAGATTATACTTCGTAAGCCCAATCAGGAACCATGCTGGACCTACCTGGCTACAAGCACAGTTTCCCTGGAAGAAGAGTGGGATGGAGAAAACGACTGCGATTCGGGATCAGGATCCAACGTCTCAGGTTTCGATGAGGGCGAATGGAAACTGGAGGTAAGGGCACGAGGTTATGCATTCACCGCACCGATAGACACGCTCTCCTTCCAAGATGAATTCAGAGTCTCACTCTGGGTGACAAAACCATGCGTTAGGTTCCCAGAAATACACGATTATCCCGATTGCACACCTCTCTCCGATATCGACTGAGCCGTTTTATCCGGCCCGAGTCCATGCGTAGCGCTTATGAGGAGCCGGCAGGTCGCCGCGACGCTGAGGAATCATTGTGGATGACAGTCTGAGCCCCCTAGTGCCTCTGGACATGTACGAGCTGCATGCAGTTCACATCGGAACCAACCAGAAGTCTGCCGACATGAAGCGCTTCTTAGACAGCTTCAGGCAGGACAGCAGTGGACTACACCACATTGACATTCGTCAGACCGATGCTCGCATCAGGACAGTGGCCAAGTTCCTTTCCAACTACGACCCTAGCAGGATACTGGTTGTCAGCGCAAGGCAGTACGGGCAGAGGCCCGCCCGCAAGTTTGCCGAGGCAATCGGCGCGAAGAGGATTGTTGGCAGGTTCATTCCCGGGACACTTACCAATCCAAGGCTCAGGACATACATCGAACCAGAGGTAATTCTAGTCACGGATCCAGCAGCGGACTCCCAGGCCCTGTCTGAGGCGGTCAGCTCAGGAATGCCCGTTGTCGGTATCTGCGACGCAAACAACAAGTTGCGCAACGTCGACCTTGTCCTCCCAGCGAACAATAAGGGTAGGAGATCCCTAGCTCTAATTTACTGGCTTCTATCAAGAGAGACCCTGAAGATTCGCGACTCAATCACCGACGCTGATTGGGAGAGGTCCCAGAACGTAGATGACTGGGAATCCTCATTCTAGGCCATTATCCACCGTTATTGGGTGTATTGTGATAACTAGGAGTTACTGCCCATGCTCGTGAACGTCGAACAGGTCCCACTTTTTCTGGCCCCCATGGCAGGCGTCACTGACCTAGCCTACCGATTACTCGCCAAAGAGTGCGGCGCAGACGTCACAGTCACAGAATTCACAGCCGCATCTGGATTGACACGTAGAAACACGTACTCATGGCTAAAGGTTGAGTCGGACCCACGGGAGAACCCGTTCATCCCCCAGATATTTGGTGGCGACATTGGAGAGATGGCGAAAACTGTGGAAATGCTACACGACAGAGCTGACGTAATCGATATCAATTTTGGATGTCCAGCACCCAAGGTCTGTAGAAATGATGCAGGGGCCGCGCTACTCAGGGACCCTGACAGGGTTGTCTCAATGGTCAGAGCCTGCATCGACGTGTCAGATGTCCCCATCACGGTAAAGATGAGATTGGGAACGGGAAGTGGAGAGAACACAGCCTTGGAGATATCTCAGAGGCTAGAGAAAGAGGGCGTCGAGAGGATTTGCGTGCATGGCAGGACTCTGAGGCAGAGATACTCTGGCATAGCAGACTGGGAAGAAATACGTCAGATATCAGAATCGGTCAACATCCCCGTTGTGGCGAACGGCGATGTCGTCGATGCTAATTCAGCGACGTCATGCCTAGAATCGACCGGGGCATCTGGAATAATGATCGGCAGGGGGGCTATCGGAAATCCAACGATCTTCCATGAGATCAAGAGGGATCTTGGCTGGGTTGATTCCAAACCCCCCTGGGGACATGAAGACAAGTCTCTAGCTAGGAAGTGGTGCTGGGACCGGTACCTGGAACTCAGTGACGAAGTCTATGGCCCCCAAGGAAGCAAGAATCTCAAGAGGCACGCGGTCTCCTTCACAAAGGGACTCCATGGGGCCTCGGCAATGAGGGTTAGACTCCATTCAATCCAAGACAACAAGGAACTTGGCCTCGAGGTCAGCAACTATCTCGAAGGACTCTCTAAGCTAGCAAATGTTGCCTAATCGGCAAGCGCCTCATCAAGCCTCAAGGCCACGGTCCGAAGTCTTCTGAGAGTCCTATCCGCATTTCTCATCACCCTTTCGGAGACATTATCCCCATCCCTCCCTGCGATTCTGAAGCCGTATGGCATCCTCCCTCCGAGGGTGTTCAGCAGAACTTTCTGAGTATCGAGGGGAACTGACTCCAGAATCGACTGGACGCTCTCAATGTTCAGCGTCTTCTTTTTCGCCCCATTGAGCAACTTCTTAGAAATGCCAACGTCAAGCCTGCCAAGCCCCCCTCTCGTCATCAACCACTCCTCGCCTCTGGCATCTAATTGCCTCATTACACCGAGGTAGACATCCTGCGCAATCCTATCCATCATGGGCACTCTCTCCACGATTCCTGCAGATCTCATCCTCTCTATCGCCCGACCCACTCTCGATCTGGTTTCTCCCACCTTGTCTGAAAGTGCTAGGACTGTTATTGCAGAAGTTCCATTCGCTAACTCTTCAAGCACGACTCTTGCAATCCTGTCATCAGACCTAGCTCGATCCCCTGATAGGCCGAGGTCATTGACAAGCGAGTCTAACCTATCAACGCCGTCAACACTTGCACTAGGCTCAGCAATCACTATCCTGAACTCCGGAATCTCTTCTTCCATTGGAATCGACATCCGTTCGTCGGACTCTACCACAAACCCCCCGAACTCAGACATCCTTAGTTTCAGAATCGCCTTTGCCTCGGCAGACATTATTTCTACGGCAGCAGAGATTGACCCTCCTCTGAGCACGTGAACATGCCATCTACCATCCGTCTCTGCCGAAACTAGTCCGGATTCCCTCAGCTTCACCAATTGATGGTGTACCCCGGTTTGGGACAAGCCGGAGGCCTCCCCAAGCGATTTAGCGTCCCATCCTGCCAGGGGCTCCGAAAGAAGCGTCCCCCTCATCAGTCTGTGAAGCGCACCCTGCGCCTCATCTAAGGTCCCAGACTCGCTTTTTCTGCGAACTAGGCCCATTGAATCAAGTATCCAGGACAGAAGAATGTCCGGGTCCTTGCTGCCCGTGGGCATCGGTAGTTCCACCAGCCTAATTCTGAACACGGAGCGGCCCCGGGAGAAGGGGTTCAAGAGAATTCGCCGTGATGCGTGCCTTTGGGCATCATTAGAGCCCCAATTCGAATTAGCGGCTAGCACTCTACTCTAATGTCCAGCCAAGGGTAGTCAACCTTCGATCCGCTAAGCCCGCTCAGGTGAGGTGCTAGGGACAGGCCACTTTGATTCAGAATCCCTCTGTCCCTGAGTACCGAGATGGCAGAGTGAACCGAGGCCCTCGATCTACCGAGATCACGGGCTAGCTGAGCCTGGGAGCTAGGGACATCCGACTTGGTTAGTCTCGCGACCACTACCCTCTGTACCTCTGATAGGCCAACAGGCATCATTGCGGCTGCCCTCCTCTCATCCTCGACCCCAGTCCCCTCCAGTATCTCGATCTGGGCAGGAGCTCCCGCGTAGTAGCATGTCCTCCCATTAACAGGGACCACTGTCACTGAACCTTCCCTGGAAAGAATGTCCAGGTGGTGCCGAAGGGTTCCATTGGCAGCTTCGAGGCTCCTCTGTAATTCTCTGAAGTGAATTCCGGGCGATCTTTCAAGTGTATTCAGGATCCTCCTCCTGAGCGGGTGCTCCCAATCCCTCTCTCTGGGGGCGATCAGAGTTCCTTGAGCCGCGGGTACGAAGAAGGGGGAAATTGCACCCAGGCCAAGAACCGCACCGGCCATTGCGCCAATTGAATCAACTAACCAGGGATGGGATTTTCTCCACTGCCCAATTAGAGCCATAGTACTGTTGGTCTACCTATGGGGTTTTAATCATGCGTCTACAAGTTCACCAAATGCTCGTTATGCAAACG
>DAQP01000047.1:0-10686 GCA_002504435.1 Euryarchaeota archaeon UBA438 | reverse complement strand
AGAGGACCAAGCAACCTTCCCGCCCTTCTGCCGTGTTCCGTGAGGCTATACTTCACCCTAACAGGCGGACCTTCCTCAACAACCCTCTGGACGAGACCATGGTCGACACAAGTAGTCAGCTTGTCCGAGAGGGTTCTGCTGCTGATTCCCCTGAGCAGCCCCCTCATCTCATTGAACCTCCTGTCTCCCGCAATGTACAGAGTCGCTAGGATCTCTGTGGTCCACCTAGAGCTGAAAACCGAGAAAGCGTCCACGGCCGCATCGACCTCCCAGCCGACATCGAACTCCTCGTCGTTATACTTCGCGAAAATCCTCCTGATGTCGCTACCCTCGATCATAACATCGTCAATTGATCGTTGTACCTTGTTCACGTCCGTCTTAGTCAATCTTAGTGTGGGGTGGCCAGCCATGTGAAACAGGTTGGCCACAAGGTATCTAGTGTATAAAATGCACCTACGTGTAATCACCATAACCTATCCAATCATATATGCGAGCTTGTTGGATTAGTGTGAATACTGCACTAAGTATTAGGAGGAAACCAAATGGATAGATTTCTGGAGAATTGGATAGACGAGACGATTGACAGCAACGAGGCAAAGATGGAAGTAAAGATCTCTAGGGTTAGGGTTAGAGACATCATCTATGCCTTTATTGCAAATTATAGATCTCCTGCCTGGTCACAGTCCCCATCAAGAAGCATGTAGCTCAGATGAAGATGTAGTATCCTGCAAATGCTAGGATCAGGAAAAGAAGAGCCCTGCCTAGGCTCTGTTCGAACTGTCCCGACGTAAGTCCAACCTTGGGCTGCTGCGACTTAGGCAACGGCCTGTGGCATTCCGGGCAGTATTTCTTGGTATAATGACGCTCGTCTTTGACAACGAAGCCAGGATGTGGTCCCCCCCCTCCTGATCCGCCCCCAGCTGGACCACCATATCCAACTGGAACGTCCTCTTTCCCTCGTTCTTCATTGGGGCTGTCGCCAGCCCAACCACAATGTGGACATCCGTATTCCATGATAGTCCAGTTACGATGTCAGTATTCAGTCTTCTCACTTGCCAACATACTCTGGCTTGCGACCTTCGATAAGTGCTGATAGCCCCTCAAGGGCATCCTCAGTTCCGAAAATTCCCTCAAGTCCTTCTAGCTCCTCTGACAGCCCTTCATCCAAGTCATCACCCGTTCTGACTGCCTCGTCGAGAAGGCGACTCGCCATTCGTAACGCTACTGGGGCGCAACGAGACAGGAGCTTGAGTTGCCTTCCTACGGCCTTGTCGTTTGGATCGAAACCATCCGGGCACTCTCCAGACGAGATTGAATCCATATTTGGGTCCGAATAGAAAGATGAAGCAAAGGCAACAACTGGGCTGGACTCATCGCTGGGACTGCCCGGATATTTGTTCTCTGGCTTTGTCCCCAATAATGAGAGGATAGTGGAATCCACCTCCGAGGTGTCAACCAGGTGGGTTACCAGGCCCAATGCTCTGGCAGTAGGGGCATCGAGGAAATTGCCAGCCAGAACTGAATATCTGGCACACTCTATGCCACAAATCCGGGTCGTCCTCTGAGTCCCGCCGAGACCGGGGTAAATTCCAATTCCCGTCTCTGGGAAACGGAATTGAGTCCTCTTTGTTCCTATTCTGTAGTCACAGGCCAGAGCCAGTTCAAGGCCCCCTCCCAGTGCGAGTCCCGTAGTTAGGGCGATGGTGGTTTTCTCGCTTCGTTCCAGTTTGTCAAGAACCTCGTGGCCATTTGCTGTGAAATCGTAAATTTCTCCGAAAGAATCCGCCCTCAGCTTGTCGACAAAGAACTTCACGTCGGCACCGGCAACGAATGCCTTTCCAGACCCCTCTAGGACTATCGTGGAAACCTCATCCATCGAATTCAGATTGTCCAGACAGTCTCCCAGTTGGTTTACCAGAGTCACGTTCAGGGCATTCATCGCCTCGGGCCTATTCAGCCTCACCATGGCGACCCCGTCTGCGACTTCAACATCGACGTATGAGAATTTGAAGGCGCCATCCTGCTCCTTGAACCAAGTTGGCAACTCTAGATCCGCTAGATCGGAATATGAGGAGGCCATCTCAACCGCTTCTCCTATCCCGATTTTGTTGGCGATCTCGAAGGGCCCCATTGCCCATCTGAGACCCACTTTGGCGCCCCTGTCAACGTCTTCCATGGAGCAGACCTCCTCTTCCACGATCTGCGCTGCGACTGAGAAAACCTGGCCTAGCAAGCGCTCACGGATTATTTCAGCAGACTCGTCATCGCAATCCTCCTCCTCGTCAATTTCCCACATTTCGCCTGATTCTACCAGAGAACGAAGACTCGCAGCCCCCCTGAATCTCTCAACTCCTAGTTGTTCTGAAAGGTAGTCAGTGGAGTGAAGGGCTATGGGTGGTCCAGTCAGATTCATGAGCGCGAATGGCCCCATTCCTATTCTGAAAGCCGAGCGCGCGACAGCGTCAATTTGAGCCGTTGTGCCAACCCCTTCCTCCAAGAGAAGACAGGCCTCGTTAAGCCAGGGGACGAAGAAGCGGTTGACGACGAAACCCGGCCTGTCTTTGCAGATGATTACGACTTTGCCCATGGTTTTGCAGTATTGCTCAACCGCTCGAATGGAGTCGGAAGACGTAGTCTCAGCGGGAATGATCTCGATTAGCCTGTTCTTGGCTGGGTGGTAGAAGAAGTGAAGTCCAACAAAACGATCAGGGCGCCCTGTCGCCATGGCTAGATCGTTCACCGAGAGAGATGAAGTGTTGCTGGCGAGTATGGTGTGCTCATCGCAGACATCGTCGAGAATCCCGAAAACCTCAGTCTTGATGCCAAAGTCCTCGAAAACCGCTTCAATGACCAAGTCAGTACCGGGGTCAACATTGCCAGTTCCAACGACCCCTCTAATCCTGCTCTTGATTTGTTCGACCTTTTCCGGCTTGAAAATCCTGCGCTCAACGGCCTCTGAAAGGAACCCCGAGACAATCTCATGACCCCTATTGACCCATTTCTCCTCACGGTCCACCATCTGTACTTCGAAATCCTCCTGCGCGCTCTTCTGCGCAATACCGGAACCCATGTTCCCCGCACCGATCACTGCCACTTTCTCTATGGGTCGCATGCATCGCCCACAAGTGTTCAATCCATGAATGCAACGGAAGAATGGTAGCCGTGTTCCATCAGCAACATATTCAGACACCTCCCCTATCCCGAGTTATGATGAGACGCGGCTTCGCGGTTGGCCTGATTCTAATTTTCCTCCTTTCCTCGACTTCACAGGTGGTTTTCGCTAATTCAACGGGCAAAACGGGGAGCTCAACCTCTGGGTGTACCTGCCATTACAACAGCTCCCCCATTTCCCCCAGTCTCAGCGGCTTGCCGTGGGGTGCAGGTGGATACACGCCCGGATCGACATACTCGCTAACCTGGGATGGCGGCCCACACATATCAGGGGACGGGGGATTCAACCTGTACGCAAGCGATGGCTCATGGTCCAACCTAGGCTCGCAGGTCCAGCTTGCAAACGGCGAGCTGACTCACAGCAGCGACTCTCTGCGCTCATGGTCTGCGGACTGGACTGCCCCAGCAGCGGGATCTAGTGATGTCACATTCAATCTAGCAGTGCTGTACGGCAATGGAAACAGCCAGAATACTGGCGACAGCTGGGGAACGGGAACTTGGACACTCTCCGAGGCGGGCCCCACAAACAACCCCCCTACTGCTTCCAACGTCCACTACGTCCCAAGTGACCCAACCAAGGCTACCGGGCTTGGTGTATCATACACCTACGACGATGCCGATGGCGACTCAGAGCAGGGCACTACGATCAGATGGTACCGAGACGGGCTTAGAGTCTCCCAAATCGATGACCAGACTGACGTTCCCAACACTTGGATAGCCAGGGGCCAGAGCTGGAGGGTCGAGGTGACACCAAGTGACGGCAACGAAGACGGCGACACCGTCTCGTTGAATCCTGTAACCATAGGCAATACGGTTCCAATTGCTAGGAATCTAGTGGTATCGCCAAACTCTCCCTTGGATACAGACGACCTAACAATGGATTGGGAGTATTACGACTTGGATGGTAATCCCCAGGACACACAGCAGACAACCATTCATTGGTTCCTGGATGGCTCAAGGGTCACTGAGCTGGATGGCGAGTCATCGGTATCCAGCATCATGATTAGGTCCGACGATGAGTGGGAGGTAGCGATAACCCCGCATGACGGCACGGACTTCGGCGACACGATAACCAGTGGCAAGATAATCATCGGCTCCTCAAACAATCAGCCCACTGTTAACGGCTACGTTAACCCCCCAGGTAATGCCGTAACATCCGACGCCCTGCAACTCTTTTACTCATCATTCGACTCCGACGGCGACATAATCCAGGATGTTGAGATTAGATGGTACAGGGATGGAGTCAGGGTCGCTGCTTTCAACGATGCACAGACGGTTGATCCCTCCTTCACTTCCAAGGGAGAAACATGGTACTCCCAAGTCAGAGTTTTCGATGGACTGGTATGGTCCGAGTGGTTCCAGACGGGCTCTGTGTTGATTGGAAACACTCCACCCGCGGTCACATCGATAACAATGCTACCAGAAGGCCCCCTAACCACATCCTCCGACTTGTCTGTGGTGTGGGAGCAGACCGATATTGATGGAGATCAGGAATCTGGCAGCCAAATCAGGTGGTGGGTTGACGGAGAGTGGGTAAAGGACTACGATGACATGACCACTATCCCATCCTCTCTCACAATCCGTGACCAACACTGGTCCGTCCAGGTTCTTCCGGGAGATGGAGAGTCATTGGGCTCCTCTATGAAGACCACGTCTAGGTCAATAGACAATGCAGCACCCTCCCCTCCAGAAGTCTCTCTCGAGAATACCCCTGTTGGAAACATGATGGAACAGCCCGACTCACTCTCTGACATGATTGCTGTAGCAATTTCAAACGACCCAGACGGGGAACCAGTCACATACACGTACACGTGGTTCAGGAACGGCTTCCACGTCCCCGACCTTGACGGCCAATCGGTCGTTGACCAGTCGCGCATCGAGCCCGGCTCAACATGGGGGGTAGAGGTGACCGCCAGTGACCCATGGGGATCGCAGTCTTCTTCGTTCACTGAGGTTGTAATTGCAAATGTCGCGCCGAGCGCCTCTTGGGAATCGCAGACATCACCCCCCACTCCCGGTGCGATGGCTACATTCGACGCTTCCTCATCAAGTGACCCAGATGGAAGCATTTCCTCCTACCTTTGGGTGGTGAATGGCATCGGCCTAAGCGGCAAGACGGTTGATGTCCTCCTCCCCTCTGGAATCCACTCGGTTTCACTAACCGTGATTGACGACATGGGCATGTCCGACACGATATCCAATCAAATCACATTTGGAGACATCATAACCGTTCAGTCTCTCGAGGCGACAATCTCTGGAAGCACGGTGACACTTTCTTGGTCCGGCGATGCTTCTGATGAGTACAGGGTATACAGGTCGACCAGCCCAATAACGACCGTTGTCGGGCTGACCTCCATGGACGAGGCCCCGGGATGGGGCGAGCTAGTTCCCGTCCAAATGAACCCGGAGGGCACGACCTCGGCGAATACATGGAGTGAGCAGGCCCCGGTAGCTACCACCCTGTATTATGTCGTCACAACGGTGGTCAACGGGAATGAGGTGGTATGGGTTGTAGACGGACAGAATCACGTCAGTGTCGATGCCAGCATGGCCGGAGAGTCAGCAGAGGATTCCGGAGACGCATCCAGCATCTTGCCTTTGGCACTCATGGCCATGCTCTTCGTAATCGGCGCTTCAGCCATAGGGATAGCCATGGTTGAAAGAAAGAGGAGGTGGTCCTGATGTCCAGGACGCTAGTAATCGCCTCTGTCGTCGCACTACTGATGCTATCCAGCTCTAGTGTGGCCAACCCAGGGGGCAATGGGGACTCCGATCGAGACTACACCTGTGGCGGCTCATGCCACGGCGACCCATCCCTGAGCCTCCCCTCAGATGGCACAATCTCAATCTCCCAGGAGGGCGATGTTTTCGCTGGCCACGCTGTGGCCATCCACGTCAATGTGGCTGGCATGTCACTATCGAGCAACAGGCTTCTGGGGACCTTCATCCTAGGATCAATGGATGGTAATGCAGACCACCCGGAGGACCACGGATGGCATGTCATTCAGGACCCTAATGGCGGCTCCTCTAACTACGTCGAGACAGTAGTGCCGTCAAGCGGCTCAGTTACGCTGTCCTGGGTCCTCCTAGCGCCCGACGAAGCCGGCGTCCACAACCTGTTCGCGCAGATACATCACGGCGCGGAACCGAATTACGATGGAAAGGCATACTCCGGTTCCTCAAGGGGCTACTCGATTGACGTTATGCCAGTTCCAGAGGGCCTCCCGGGGCTATCGCCAGATTGGACAGCCCCTGCATACCGGTCAAGTGGGAACGATGACCCCTTGGAAATCAGAACCGTCAACACGACCTCACTCTCCGTCCAGTGGATGCTAGAGGGCGAATGGTCGCCCCACAATGCCGAGGTAAGTTCCAATTGCGATGAATCGGAGGTCTGCAACAAATGGGAGGCACAGATCCCCGCAACCATGGGAGATACACGAATTCAGTACCAAATCACAGTCCAGAACGGATCTTTCTCAATGGAACTTCCATGGCTGACAATGGGCACCAGCCCGGCTCCCTTCGAAGGAGACATCTGGGATGCCAGGGTCCAGTCATTCGCCTTCGCCTTCCTGATACTTTCGTTCATCGTTTCCCTCCAGATTAGGTTCTCACCGTGGGATGGAAAGCACGAGTTAGACCAGACCCAGGAAGTAGTGGAGTCAGAAGCTCCGCCCCCTCCCCCTGGGATGGAGGAAGATGCCCCTGCAGAAGACGATGAGTACTGGTCTAGATTGGTGCATTCAGAGGATAACCCCGGATGGCTCTGGGACCCCGTGGAGGAAGAATGGGTAGCAGACCCAAACTTCCAGGGAGGTGATCAGTGATGTTCGGGGCAGACACATTCCATACGGCAATGGCCGAGATTGTTGTCGGTACCATGGTCCTGGCAACGGTCTGCGCTGTTGGCTGCGCATCGATACGCTACATACCGGTCTCCGGGGACAAGAAGGAGTCCCTGATGGTGACTATGGACAAGGCCTCGATAGCTGGCGCCACAATGGCACTAGTCTTCATGCCAATCGCCATAATGAGTGGTAATTTCGCCGCAGAAAACACGGTTGGCAATGCCCTGCTCTACAACAAATTCGTCTACAGCGGGCTCGCTCTGGGTTTCTGGGCGGCTTTCGTGGTGGGGAGGATCAGGATGGGCCCCGGACTCTGGGAAGTCAGGCCACTGGCGATGCTCCAGTCCTCCACAGCGGTAATGGCGTTTCTGATGACCACGATGGCCTCCTCCATCGGGGGAAAACTTGTCAGGGGCGAGTCAATGTTCGACATCCTGCCTATATGGTTCCCTTCCGAAAGCGCCGTGGTGCTCCCGATTTGGGCTTCCGCTGTACTCATGGTGGTCGGTTTGGCTGCATTGTTTGTGGTTTTCAGGATGGCCCCGAGTACCGAGCGCATAACGCTAGATTAGTTGGTGCAGTATCCTAACTAGGCGGTCGCAATGCCCCTCTGGGTCTAGCCCAGCCTCAGAAATCGAGGCCCTCCCATTCGCTGACCACGATGACCTATTCTCAGGGTCCCTCGCCTCAGTCAAGGCTAGGTGCCACTGGTCAATTCCATCCCGCGGCAGGAGTCTTCCGGAGACACCGTCAGAGACAGTCTCCCTGAATCCTCCCTCATCAACGAAGATAGCCGGGGTTCCTACTGATTGGGCCTCTATCGGAGTAAGCCCGAACGGCTCCCCGTGCGCCATGCTAACCACAGCAAGTGCCCCGCGATACAAGGAGGCCAACTCGGGCGAACTCAGCCTTGGTGCGAACCAGATCCCAACGCCTTCGGCTTCAGCGTGTTCAGCGAGCTTGCGCAGATCTTCTTCGTCGCCTCCTCCAACATGTGCTAGGGATACCCCGCTACCGGATAGCATGGTTATCGTCTCCCATGTACCTTTCACCCAACTGGCTCTCCCGACAGAGACAACATACTCCCCTTGCATCCCCCCGACTCCTGCAGGCTCCTCCTCGCCCGCATTCTCGGGGAACTCGTCGGAAACCACGCTCGGTAGAAGAACTCCGGAAGGTACGCCATAGACTTCAGAAATTCTTCCAGCGGTGTACGAGGAGTTCCCGCTGATTGATGAACGCCCCCTCTCGGAGAGGCCTCTAATCGCCGTGATGTCTCGCCGCCTAGCTCTGGTCAGCATCGCCTTGGTCAGCCCAAGGCTCCTCTTCGGGGACCCGTCTATCCCTCTGTGCAGAACATCCTCATGAAGTCCCCTGTGTGGCTCTAGGAGGTGCAAATGCACAGGGACCCCCTCGGGAATGTGTTCCAGAAGTGCGAGGCTACCGTCACCGCTAGTGAGGTGTACACAATCATAACCATCCAGTGTGTCAATGAACCCACCAATGGAAGACCAAGCCCTCGAGGCACTGTCCATGCCACTGTCCAAAACCGAAGACAGAACTCCCTGAGGGGGCCTCCAAATCTCTTGGGGGTGCATCAGATCCAATCCGAGGCTCTCGCAAGCGATACTCAACTCGCTTACGCTAGACAGTGTTGCAACAGTGACTTCGAAACTCTCCGCGATCGCAGGCAAATTTCTCAGAAGGTCCCTCTCGGCCCCTCCCATTGACTCGAAACTTCCCTTGGCAACAAGGAGCCTAGGTCGGGAACCCCCTCCCCCCTCGCGATTGCCCGTCATCGATGACCCATCACCCGCCCTCGTTTAAGTCCGATACGCCTTGCTGATGGCGTGGTGAGGAGAGTATTGCTGGCCAGAGGGGCCGCCCTACCCGAGAGTTCGGGCCTAGGAAGGGCCCACTTTTCCATCGAGGCGCTCCTCCAGAAAGCCCTAGTTCCTAATTGGACAAAGGTTCGCACGATTGAGCACGAACTACCAGAATCATCGCTAGACAGGATACTAACCAGGTGGTGGAAGCACCCACGTATGGTCTCCCAAGAATCCTCAGAAAGTCCAGCTGACCTCCTACACATCACTGATCAGGAGCAGGCCCACCTAGTTCCCAAGGACAGCAAGGTCCCAGTCGCTGTAACGGTGCATGACCTATTCCATCTCCGCCCTAGGAACATCATCGGAGGCGACACAATTGTTCCAGTAGGCGACCACAGTCCCGGGCTTGTGAGGAAAAGGGACTTGTCCAAACTCAGGTCGGGACTGAACAGGGCCGACTTGCTCATTTGCATCTCCGAGAGCACCCGAATGGACGTCATGGCGTCTTTCCCGGGAAAGCCGACAGCCCTAGTAAGGCATCAGGTCGATGTCGACTACTGGAGCCCCGAGAAGAATCCCAAGCCAAGGAATCTACTTGGCGACCTCGATGACGAATCAAAGATGCTAGTGATCACCGTTGGAAGCGATGAGCCCAGAAAGAGGCTCAACTTCGCTAGAGCCGTCATAGAAGAACTACCGGATGAGGTGTTATCAGATGTAAACGTCCTCCACATCGGCAGCGAGGTCAAGCTAAGCGACGAGCAACTGGTCGCCGCCTTCCAGCACGCTGAGGTGCTCCTTTTCCCAAGTGCCTGCGAGGGCTTCGGCTATCCCCCTGCAGAGGCCATGGCCGCAGGCTGCCCAGTGATGGCCTCGGATCTCACCGCTCACAACGAGATAATACCGGATAGGTGCCTTTTCGATCCAATGAGCGTCATGGACTGGGTCGATGAACTGGTCAGGATCCATTCTGAGTGGAGGAGGTCAGGGGGGGTCCCTAGGCACCC
This sequence comes from Euryarchaeota archaeon UBA438, assembly GCA_002504435.1. Taxonomy (GTDB): domain Archaea; phylum Thermoplasmatota; class Poseidoniia; order Poseidoniales; family Thalassarchaeaceae; genus MGIIb-O5. Next base: position 828 of record DAQP01000047.1, on the reverse strand, counting down.
GGACGACGGCCTAATCGAACACGTGAAGTCATTGTTAAGTCCGGATTCTCACGGCAAGGCACTAGCAGAGGCCTATGACTTAGCAGTCGGCCTTTCGTAACACACATTAAATACAGATTATTTTACGAAATCTTGTGCTCACTGTTCAGGACCTCAAGAAGGGATTCGGTTCGGGCCGAAGGAGACTCGAGGTACTCAAGGGAATAGACCTAGAGATAAAGTCCGGAGAACTGGTAGCATTGATGGGCCCATCTGGCTGCGGGAAGTCCACATTGCTCAACATAATTGGCGGTCTTCTGGAGGCTGATTCAGGCTCAATTTCACTTTCCGAGTTCAATTACGGAACAAAGCCCCCCAGCAGAGTTGTCGACGTCAGGAGGAGGGGCGTCGGGTGGATTTTCCAGGACTTTCACCTGATTGACCGACTAAGTGCCCTGGACAACGTCATTTTCGCCCTCGAACTCTCTGGCGTCCCTACGGAGCAGGCGGAGCAGCAGGCGGAAGAAGCCCTCCTAAAGGTGGGTCTCGGGGACAGAATGGAATTCATCCCTGATCAGCTGTCCGGTGGCCAGAGGCAGAGGGTCGCAATCGCCAGGGCGATCGCGGGCTCCCGACCGCTACTCCTCGCAGACGAGCCGACCGGAAACCTCGACGTGAAGAGCGGGCAGGGGATAATCGACCTGTTCCAGCAACTCTGCGAGGAGGACGGGATGTCGATCCTCATGGTGACTCACGACCCATCCCTGGCATCCATGGCTGATAGGATGCTCCTGCTCAGGGACGGGGTCACGGCAGCCTCGGACATACGCTCTGCATGGGGCGAAGACG
>DAQP01000028.1 GCA_002504435.1 Euryarchaeota archaeon UBA438 | reverse complement strand
AATGAACGGAAAAGAAGACGCGACCAGAGTCGGGATTCCGCTGATGGGACTGGCCCCTGTGACGGTGGTTTTTGCCACCCTAATGGTGCTGTTCCTCGGGGTCGACTACGTCGCAAATGGAGCAATGGAGAATGATGGATATGTGAGAATCCTGACCCTCCCTCTCGCAGCCGCTTTTGGAGCTGCGCTAGGAAGGGTCGCCGCATCCTCTTCTTCACATGGTTCCTCCGACGATTCATATTCGAAATCAGAGGGCTCATCTGACTACAGATTTGGAATATTCATGGTTTCATTCACTGCAATATTGGCAATCCCTGTGTTGATTCCATCTATTTCATCAACGATTGAGAACATCACTATATTCACAATCGTCTTCATGGCTATTTCGACGCTATTCCTGGCTCGCTTGAGTAGGAACGAGGAAGCAAACATCCTCCTGGCGGTGGTGATAGGATTCCACTTAGCCGTCTCCCATGCGGCACATACACAGTTCGACTCTTCGGCATGGGCCGGTTCAGAAGCAGAATTGATTGACGCGTCCAGATCAGCAACGGCCTCTATTCTATTCGCATTTTGGGCTTCTGCATGTGCCCTGGGTGCGATTCTTGCTGTCGCAATGAGGGGTACGTTAGACAACCGAGGTAAAGGTCCACTGTTCGCAGATCTTCCGACCTTCGATAGAACGAACAAATCCTCAATGGCCATTATGGGCGTAATGTCACTTATTCTGGCAGTACAACTCCTCCCTCTCCTTTGGGTCGGCAGTTTGGAGACTCTGACGGAATACTCCGAGCATGTCTACTTGGGATCAGTTTGGGCGCTAGTATGCACATTCGTCATATTTTTCTGGGCTTTCTGCAGAGCAGAGGGCTGGCAGGTATGGGGGGCCTTAGTTGCAGTAAACTGGATTCTATACACACTAGCAAGAATGGTGGAGATCGGAAGCGACTTCCTTGGCTCCACACTCTCCTCGGACGACGGACTATCCGGCGTTGCATGGGTTTTCCTCATTTTCTGGCTTAATGTGGCGGCTGTAATTTTCTCTTCCAGAGGATATTTCGGCGACACTGCGCCACGTAGAGAGAATAGCCAACTCAGGGCTTGGTGGAACAGGAACTACTACGGAATATTGGTGGGACTTGCGCTATTTGTAGCTATAGCGGTTAGGACTGGTTGGAATGTTCTCCCCGCAATGAACGCATCTGGTACTCAGTTGTGGGATATGACAGGTGGTTCAGATCCATGGTACATGAAGAGGGTAATCGATTATGTCGTCGCCGAAAGAAGCCACTACATTTTCGATGCCGATAGGGCATATCCGATGGGGGCAATAAATCCAAGGCCACCCCTATTCTCTTGGTCCCTTGCATTGGGTGGAATCGCCCTATCTTGGCTCACCGGCGCCTCAGAGGCAACTATGGTGTGGTGGAGCGTCGCCTCCCTGCCAGCAATCTATGGGGCCCTCATAGTGCTCCCTCTTGCTGCGATCGCAAGAAGGGTACACAGCGACTTGGCAGGAATCTTCACTGCATGGTTGATTGCACTGATGCCCGGTCACATCGGCCATTCGACATTCGCTCTTGCCGATCACGACTCTTTCGCGTTGCTATTCATCTCCATGGCTTTCTACTTCTGGGTCAAGGCCATGGAAGGACTTGGCACGGACAGGATTTTCGAAAGCCCTAGTAGAAACCCGCTTTACCTAGTTGCAGGAATCAGGGAGATGTGGGCACGCAATCCTAAGGTGATGTCCAATGCTACACTTTCTGGAATTTCTTTTGCAACAGCCGCACTGGGATGGAAAGGTTTCGTCTATGGGCCTGGAATACTATTCCTTGCTTATGGCGTGCAGGTCGTGATGAACCTATTCAGAGGCAGAGATAGCTTGCCAATAACGGCTGCTTCCCTGCAGATGCTTTTCACATCCTTCCTAATCCCCCTCCCCTTCTACATGTGGCCAGGGATGAACCTTCTTTTCGATCCAAGCGGTTTCCAGCCAATGTTCTACATTATCGGATTCACGGTAGCTCTGGGATGGGTCACATGCTCCTTCAGGGATAGGCCATGGCTTCTCGTAATTGGAAGCGGAGCCACTCTCTTTTCGGGAATATTGGGCGCACTTTACTTGCTCCAGATCTTCAATATATACAACGGATGGGACATACTCTTCACTGGAGGATTCTATTTCTCTAAGAACAAGATTTTTGGCACAATTGGAGAAGCACAGGCGCCCAGCAGAGGGGTTCTTTTCGCATCTTACGGGCCCATAGTCACACTAATCGCAGTATCATGCGCGTTCTACCTGATTTGGAGAGGTTCGAGGAAGGAAAGGCAGAGCCAACTGCTTCTGGGTACGTGGGTAATTGTGGCCGCATACATGGCATGGAGCGCAGGCCGATTCATTTTCAACGCGACTCCAGCAATGGCGGTAGTTGGAGGGCTTGGTATGGCAATGCTTTGGAAGTCAGCAGACCCAACTGGATTTGTCAAGGAATGGAGGAGGTCGGGAATAGGCTCTCCGTCCGCGAGGAGGAAGTCTACATGGCCGGCCACTAAGAAGCACCCTGGTATTCCAGCGCTAATTCTGGTATTCATGCTGGTCGCAAGTCAGCATATGACCTATGGAATAGACTCCGGAATACCAAGAGGTCAGGCAGCCGCATCGGATGTAGACCAGACAATTTACGAGATTTCGCCTGACTTCCTAAGGGATCTCTCGATCCTCAATGGGGCAGAGTATGACTCAGAATCAGGACAGCTTTGGTACATGGGGACATTCGGACCAGGCTTCAATGGCGCTGACTGGAACACCGCCTACGAGTGGCTTTCGCAGCAGGACACGGAGGTAGGCTTCAGTGAAAGGCCCGCATTCGTCTCTTGGTGGGATTACGGTTTCCAGGCATTGGCCCAAGGGCAGCACCCCACCGTGGCTGATAACTTCCAGTCCGGAATTCCGAACAGTGGAGGTATGCTTCTATCTCAGGGCCAAGACGACACTCTGGCACTATTCATCATGACACTGGCCCAAGGCGACAGGAGGTCAAATAATGGTGACTTCACATCTGAGTTCTACGACGTCATGTCCCAGCACATGGAGACGGAAGATCAGATGCAGGAATTCGACTCAATCCTGTCTATCGATGTAGGGGACTCTTCGTTTGTTACCCAACGTTCGATGGAAATCATAGCCACCGATGGGGCCGTAGAACTTCTAAGGGGATATTCGCTGATGGAAAGTGGCATTCCAGCTGACGAGGAGTCATGGATGGTATATTTCGATGGAGAGCCATATGGCGAGCCAATGAACGAGACTGATGCCAGAGCCTCCTTCGACGAGGCAAGAGGCAGGTCCTCAGACTTCGAGGAATCCACCACTCACTATATGATTGGAAACTACAGATACACGAATGACCTGATTATGGACTTCGATGATGTATCCACTGGCCTACACAGGGCAAATTCGAAACTTGCATTGGGAAGGGCCTTCCTCCTTACTGCATTCGACTCCTCAGAACTAGTTGACATGTATCACGCAATCACATCTTCAGTTACGTACGAAGTTCAGGACTATGAGGAAGGACTAGGGGTTACCGTAGAGAGGAACAACGACATCAGGTACTTCGCCGTGGACAATCGACTCTACCCTCTCGGAGGATCTTACTATGAGGACTATTCCTACCATCGAGGTCAGACTACGGGAATCTTCCATGCCCCAACCGCACTCTCGGGACTCGACCTGGACAACTATATTTCCACAAATTACCTGACACAGAGGGGCGCAGATGGGCCTGTGATCCCTAGGACTGCCGAGCAGTATGAGGAGGAATACCTCAATGACGTCGTAAGGCAACAGTCAGGAGCAGCACAGGACGCGACTGAGGTAATTCAGATGATAGACATAGATTATCAGCACCAAGACGCATTCTTCGAGACAATGGTCGCAAGAGTGTACGTAGGATATGGCTCGTCGACCCTCGGCCTACCGGGTGACGCTTCCCAACCGGCTCCACACTTCTACACTACCGGGACTCCCGGCTCGCCTTTAGAATCGGCAATCCCCATGCCCGGGGCAATGATGAACCATTTCGCCCTCGCAAATTGGTATGACTTACCATGCGAGTTGGATGAGTCCGGAGAAAAGCTGGATGAGGAATGCAACGACCCAGTAGTCGGCAATGCAAACACCCAAGTTAAGGTTCTGAAATACTACAGTGGGGCCACTCTCACGGGTACTGTTGAGCTAGATGGAATAGGTCCAGTCCCCAATGCCAGAATCCTGGTCGAGAGGGACGCATTCAGTGGCGAAGAGACTGCTGACGAGAATGGCGATGTGGTCGATAGGGACGGTAGGACATATTGGATCCCCATAGGGACCACGGATGCTGACGAGAATGGAATTTTCTCCTTCACGGCCCCCGCTGGCAAGATTAGAGTCTCGGCATTCTTTGGAGAGCCAGACTTAGACTCGGCTAGGGCAACAGTATTGTCAGGTAACTATGGGATGACTGAGATTCTTTCCGACTCAAGCTCAAATCGCAACATCAATCCAATTTCTGGAATTCTAGGAAATGTCTCAGGATCGACTTGGCTGGCTGAGCATATAGTCAATATCTCAGGTTCTGATGGGCACTCAAATGGGGAGTCACACATCGATGTCACGATCAGTGTCGACCCAACGCATGCAACGGGCCAGTTGGTTTGGTCGGGTGCGCCAGAGTTCGAGGGCGAGCCAATAATCGGCGTAGGGATGGAGCTGTCGCCCATGTGGGATGAGATACAGATGGACCCTTACACGGTTTTGACTTCCAATGGAACCGTTTCGGGCTTGGATTTGGTTTTCAACGGAATCGGGGAGGTAACCTTCACAGGCGAGGGATCAGTTCTTTCTACATCCGTGGTAACGGTCTCAGACTTCACTGGCAACTTCTCACAGGAGATAATGCACAACCACACCCTCACGGGCGACGGTCTTTTCGACGGCCGTGGAACCCTGAGTGGAACAATTTCCGATGAATCGGGGGGATCGCCGGATTTCGGCTGCAATGAGAATGGAACAATGCCAGAAAACCAGTCCTTCTGCGAACTCCCCTCTGGTGACTTCCTGATAGATGGCGAGGTAAACGCTTCTGGCAGGTTCACATCAAATGGGTCTACGATTTTCACCCAGCACATGTATCACGCATCGATGGTAGCTTCGGGTAGCTTCGAGGTTGACACTTCAGAGTCGATGGACACGTACGGGACAATCAATGGGACTGGAACCTTCTCTGGAGAGGGGTCATTCAGTGGCCCCATGGTCAAGCCGGGCACCTTCCACCTAATGGACGCGATTCCTGGCGAGTATGAAATGACTGTGATTTTCGAAGACGGCACTAGAGCAACTCTGGGAGAAGCGTTCATCGTTTCTTCGAACCCAGGGGCCCAGATCCCCGAGGTTAAGATGATGGGGAGTACGATAGGGGGCAAACTCGTAGATGAGTCAGATGCAGTCCTCGATGGAGGAGTGGCCCTCTACCAAGATGGAGAAAGCTTCTCAGACGCAGTAGACGATTGTGACGAGGTCCACTTCTCACCTTGCGTGATTATGCCAGATGAGGATGGTAAGCTGAACTTCGGACCGGTGGTCCCTGGTAACTACACTGTCGAGATCGACATCGACAACGACGGATTCCCTGAGTTCTTGGAAGACTACATTTTCGATGCTAACGAGGCGACAGATGTCCAGATACCATTCCCAATTACTCAGACCTTCGACATAACATTCGAACTTCTTGATGACGGCCTGAACGTTCCTGGTCTCAACGTGTCGTTCAAGGCCAACGACGGAGCAGAAGGGATGGTCGAGGCGAGTTTCGACAATGAATCTGGTTCATACTACGTCGAGCTAACGCCCGGCGAATGGCTGTTGGACCACACTCTGGACGACACCAAGCAGATTTGGGAAATCATTGATGTGGATGAGGACTCATCCGAGACCTTCGAATTCAGAACGAGCATGATAGTCTCAGGAATAGTCTACTATGAGGAGAACGTTTCAGCCGAGTTCGACCCCGACGAAAACAAGCTCATTGGATCCGGTGTCACAGTCGAATTCAATTGGGACGGTTTCAGCACTACCGCAGTAACCAACGAGTCAAGCGAATTCAGCATATCCCTGCCCGAGGATGCGGTTGTCGATGCTACTGTCGAGGGAATCGTCGCTTCCTTGGTCGCTGGAGACAGGTTCACCGTGTCCGAGGGGATGGAGGATGTCGTTATGGTTGCAAGACCCGGAGTTGCAATATCGGGAATGGTCAGTGTAAACAGGGCCAACAATCTGTATTCGCCCTCATTCGAGGGGTGGGAGCAGATTACCGTAACAGCCGACAGTGACGAGCATGAAGTCACTTGGAGGGAGCAAGTCCCCGTCGACGGACTCTTCGACATGGTCCTTCCAGAAGGTAACTGGACTTTCGATATTGAAGGCCCGGACTTCCTAGGCGCCTCTCCCCTCCAGAAGTACATCGATGACAAGAACACCTCAGTAGAAATGATTCTGAACCCAAGCAATGGGACTCTGTCAGTTACGATGTTCATAGATCATTCGAGCGATGGCAACTCTTCGAATGGCACACTCGTTTCCTATGATTTCGAGATTGTTCCAATGATGATGGCAGGTGCCGGTGGGAGCATTATGGCGAATGGTTCAGAGTGGGTCCAGGATGGCATCGCCGAGGTTTCTCTGGAACCAGGGACATACTCTGTAGTGAATCTAATTTCTGACCCAAATAATGGGGATCTGTTCGGAACCAGAATCCTGAGCCCAGTCCCGTCATTCCAGATAGGACTTGATGGAGGTGTAATAGAGAGGTCAATCTCATTCGACCCAGAATGGAGGGTTAGCCTCTCATTGACCAACGAGAGTGGCGGCCCACTGGCCAACCACATGTTCAGGATGATTAACTTGGATAATGGTTGGACCTCGACATACTACACAGATTCCAACGGCTCCTGGGTCGAACACGTGGAGGAAGGTAGCTGGGTGCTCTCTGTCGAGCCCTTCACTAGTCCAGAGGGAGTTTCTGAAACCCTTAGGGAACTAGTTCAGGTGAACGAGGCCTCTGCCTCGCACGACCACTCATTCTCAACTAGCGAAATAGCCACAGTATCCCTTAACTTAACCGAGGACACTTCGGGCGAGCCACTAAGCGGCTTCACAATTGTCATGATCTCAGAGGAGGGACTAGGCTCAATCGACCTGGAAGAGACCGACTCAAACGGCACCGTCTCAGCCTCCATCCCTCCTGGGGATTGGACGGCAGAAATAAGCCGGGTAGAGAATGGTGTTATGTGGCAGTTAGAGTCTGACTCATTCACGCTCACTCCAGGATCCAACCCCGAAATTTCTCTTGTTGTCGAGAGATCAGCTGAACTCAGTGGTAACGTGTATTGGGACTTCAATGACGACGATGACTCAGACATCGGGGAAGGGGTCGAGGGTGTCACCGTCTCAGTCAGGGAGAGTTGCGACGATGAATTCTCAGACTCTGGCCCGGACTCTCCGTTCTTCACTGGAAACCTGACGACCGACCTGAATGGCGACTGGTCAATCTTCCAGCCCTCGGAGACATCATGGTGCGTTTCTACTCACATGGACGGTTTCGATCAAGAAGAGATCACGGTTTCAATCGGCCCATCCCCAGAAGATGTCGAAATCGAGTTGACTGCTGGATTAGTAGGAGTGGGTGGAACCATTTCTTACATAGACGAGACACAATTCTCGGAAGTTTCCGACTCCGTAATCCTCGAGCTATTCCCTGCCGAGGGCCTTGTTAGGGATCCCGTAACCCCCACAAAGAATCTGGAGGACGGGGTGTGGAAAGGCAACTGGTCCGCACAGGTTGAGCCCGGGGAGTGGATTATTCGCGCTAGTGTCGAGGAAGATGGCCTGATTGCCATGGCCAACATAGAGGCTGACGTACTGGAAGGCGGTTTCGAGGACATGGGCCTCATCTCAGGAGGGTGGCTATTACTCGAAACACAGTGGCTGGACTACGATGGGATCTCCAGAACCCTCGCAGACGTAGAAAGCCCAGAGTTGGTGATCAACATAGGGGGAGGCATCTCCTGGGTCGCTCAGCTGGATGATGATGGAGGAATGAGGATGCTCCTACCCGGCGGAATGGCCGAGACTTCAAGCGAATTCGAAGTCAACCAGATGGGACGTAACATGACATACTCAGGCGGTCGCACAGTAGGAATGCAAGCCGGACAGGAAACTCCTCCGATCGTAATCTCACACACAAGGGTATCCAACCACGAGGTTAACCTCCACGTCATCTCGAGCAGTGGGGGCGATCCTTCCCACGATGGCGGGATAGAGGACCTATTGGCCCAACTGGACGACAACTCCTCTTCCTTCATTCCACTAGAGTTCGTCATGGGAGTTGATTACCTAGGCCACGAGCCGTTTGACACCTTCTCAGCGCAGGCCTTGGTCCCTGGGACGGATGGCGGAGACTGGCTGGTGGAGTTCCACAACGGTTCTGGTGAATGGAACACCACGGTAACCTTCGATGTAGGCCTCGAGAACACTCTTAACTTCACTGACCTACATGTCAGGATTAGCCCGGCAAACCAGTCTGTGGCACACTCACTAACTAATGGGCACTCGGTCAAGATTGACGTCTTCACAGCCGATGGCTATTACACAGAGGAGTCTGTCGTAGTCAGGATACCCCAGATCCATGGTTTCTCTGCAGAGCCGATGGATGCGGTTTACGGAGTATCATCAGGCGAAACGATCCAGATTGGGATTGACATCACTAACACGGGCAACGGGGACGAGAAATTCGAGTTCTCCTTCGACGACTCAGAACTTCCAGAGGGGTGGGAGAGGACTGGGGCAACCAGTCACACTCTGGGCGCCTTTGTTTCGACTACCCACTCAATTTCGGTGATAACCCCCGAGAACGCTACAGGAGGGCCATACACAATTTATGCCTCGGTTACGGACAAGATGGGCGGCACATACCCCGACATTGAGATCAACGTAGAGGTCTCCAATCCAGAAATCAGCATAACCGGCCACCAGTCGTACACGGGTGGTGACCCAGTTGCATTCACAACCAACGGCTGGGCAGTCACGGTATACAACGGCGGATTGGTCAACGCTCCTGGCGTCACTCTGAACGGCACAATATGTGGCGACAGCAGTTGCAGCAGCGAGATAGCTTTCGATACAGATACCCGCGATATCCCCCCAATGTCTGAAGTGACATTTGACATCTCACTTGACTTAACCGAATACGGCCCAGACTCGTACTACCTCAGATTTGTCGTAGTCGAGGAAACCGTCGATGGAGAGGTATTGCCGTACCTGGAAGATCAAGGTGGAGTTTCCAACGTCGACGTCCGTTCTCCGCCTGTCGAGGGTACAACTGACTGGATTGGATGGATTCTCGGGGCACTAATCGTGTTGGCTATTGGAATGCTGACAAGGCCCCGCTCAAGAAGGCCAAATGCACCCTTCTGATGCATTGATATTTATGCCCGTTAATGTGGGGTTTTAACATGCCAGCAATCGAGCATCTGGAGTTGATGCCCGAGCCAGAGGAACCTAGGCTACTTACAACAGTCGACCCCGATGCCCCGGGATATCCAGGAGATGCCTATGGCTTGTCGGATGAGGAGGCCCGTAGACTCAGGTGGCCATTGGGCCCGATTAAGGAGGCCCTATGGCCATGGGGGGCCGTTTTCTTCTCGATAGGCACAATTCTATTGCTAGTTTCATGGCCCTTCATCAATGCATACCTCACCCCAGTACTTCCAGACTCCGAGTGGGCCTACCAAGACACCGGAATCAGGCAATTGCAGAGTTCAGGACTTTCTGGCAAGGGAGTCTCAGTCTGCATTGTTGACACCGGTGCGGATGCGGCCCATCCGGATCTGATGGGAGTAAACCTAGTTGGATTCAGGGACTTCTATGAAGAAAATAACGATGAAGTCAGGGACGTGGGGGACGAGTATCATGGTACAATGATGACCGGTCTCCTGGTCGCCAATGGGACATTCCTAGGGGCTGCCCCTGAAGTTTCTCTCTCAGTAGCTCTGGCACTGGGCCCAGAGGGTTCTTCAGGGCAGCAAGACAGAGTCGCGATGGCGATAAGGTGGTGCAGGATTACACAGGAGTCGGACATAATCAGCCTAAGTCTAGGCGCTAATCCGGGGATGGGAATGGGGACGGACTCAGAAACCGTCTCCGCGGTCAATGAGGCCCTCTCCGCTGGAATCTTCGTCGTTGCCGCTGCCGGCAACACGGGTCTAGACGAATCAATTTCTGATGTCTCAGTTCCCGCAAACATTCCAGGGGTCATTGCCGTGGGAGCAGTTTACAGTAGCGGAGTATCATGGCCCGAAAGCGCCTCTGGTTCCGAGACCGATCCATATGGTGGTGAGCCCAGGGAGTTCCCAAATCAGAAACCAGAGGTTTCTGCTCCAGGAGTAAACATTTTCTCCACAGCGACCACTGAACTCTCCCCTCCCTATGCTTATTCCTCAGGCACTAGTGACTCCACCGTTTTCGTTACGGGAGCGCTATCATTAATCTTGGAGCTCTATGGCGAAGAGCTCGCAAATGAGGATGGTCAGGTGGATCAGGAATCAATGGAACTAGTGAAGAGGGCTCTAGCAAACTCCGCAGTTGGCGGAGAAGCTTTCGAGAGCGGTCACGACAGTAAATTGGGGTATGGGAAACTGGATGCTTTCGAATGGGCCTCACAGGTCGCCTTTGAGCTCAATTTGAACTAGAAACCGGCTTTGAGATGGCATTTATTGCCCGTCTCCACTTGCTCATTCCGACCCTATGGTTAAATCCGCTCCCGACACCCCGCGTTACATGGCACGCGGAGACAGAACACGAAGCTCCCTTTTGGTATTCCTGATGCTAACAAGCGTATTCGTTTCCCTTGTGGGCCCTGCGACCCCCGTGGTTGCAGCGAATGACACCACCTCAGGCACCATTTCGGGAACGGAGGTGTGGCAAGGTAGTCACACCCTAACCGGCGACGTAGTCGTCTCCTCTGGAGCCAAGCTAATCATCCAGCCAGGCACCACTGTGACCTTTCCAAACGGTACTCACTTAGATGCGAGAGGTAGCATCTGCATAGGTGCATCTTCTTGCGGCGCTAGCGGAAACGCAAACACCGCCCAGAAAATTACCTTCAGATGGACCGAACCATCCAATTCTAGTGCGAGAGGGGAATGTTACGGGATGTCAAACGGGAATGAGGAAATATTCATTGAAGACCCATCATGCTTCGAGGGCGTCCTAATCAGGGACTCGATAGACCTCTCCCAAACTGCAATCAGGTTCCTGACTATAGATGGTGCATGGGGTATACCCTACTACATCGACACCCTAAATGAGTTCAGATATGGGGCCTTGGTTCTGGACGGTGCCAGCCCAACCCTTAGGGAGATGGAGTTCCTTGATGTCAATACAAGCAGTGTATTGACTACCAATCTCGCTCAGCCTAGGTTCATTGGCGGCGAATACGTGGTAGGTAACGATGATGAAAGCGGCGTAGATGGTTCCGCGGTTCAGATCTACAGCTCAGGAACCCCTGTAACGCCACTAATCATGGAATCCCCTTCTCTCATCGGCACAGACAGGGGCTGCGGACAGAGGGACGGGGGCAGACCCACCGTATGGGTTCAGGACGCTTTCATAGAAATCGACGACGCCGACATCTCAGTCGGAGACTTCGGGATTTCCCTCAGGTACTCCTCGGGGTCCGTGACTAACTCCTCAATCAATGTCAATTGCAATGGAGTTGACCTATACAGCCTCAAGAGCGTGGGGACGACTGACTACCACAATGTGGTTGCCAGCAACGAGATCACTACCGTAGAAGGCACACCAGTTACCATCTATGGAGGTGCCCATGCAGATGTTTACGATAACGAACTATCAGGGGCCTCAAGCGGTTCAGGAGTAGCTGTGTACTCTAGTTACGCGAATATTCACGATAATGACATCGGACCAATAGGCGGATGGAACGGACTCTGGATGCTGGGCTCATTCGACGTAATTGCTGAGAATAACACGATTCATGATGTGGCCAAGGAAGTCGTTCTAGCAGGAGAATATGGAAGTCAAGCACCAGCCCCATCCGCTGCTAGGGCTTTCCTCGCCAACAACACCCTCTCCACCGACGGAACCGGAACATGCTCCAGCATGACTCACTTCGGCGGGGGATTCACCTGTCCCGCAGTTCTCGCATTCAGATCCGGATTGACGATGTATGACAACGAAATCAATGCGGCTGGAGACGCAGATGGAATCAGGGCAGTGGGAGCACTTTTGGATATTCGAAGGAACACTTGGAATGTCCCATCCACTGGTGCCGTGATTAAGCACTATGATACAGGATTTGCCGGCAATCAGCAGTATGGAACTCTGGGATTCTTTACCGAGAACTCTTGGAATGGAGTTGACATGACATACAACATCACCAAGAGTTCGATAACAGTACAGTCCGAGACAATCCCAAGTGCCACAGGCGGCAGCGACCCTGTAATCCTCTCATGGCCCGATCAAGAAGCATGGCCGGCAAATCAGTTCCAGAACGGAATAGTTCCAACTGAGGTCCAGGAGTGCGCCCTTTGCGACAATCTGACCCCTAGGAACTTCCCTCTGGCTATGAGCATGGACAACAACTCCACGGTATTCACCTTTGCAGCTCTCGCCAATCTTGACCTCTCTTCTGTCTACATAGAGACTCAGCCAACTCCGTATGCAGTGCAAGTCCGCAGAGCCGAACTTGTTCGCTACCAAGTACTGGTCGAGGGCGAGAGGGTGGCTGGAGCAGGCGTCCTAGTGGAGGACGCTCTAGGGAATGACCTCTATGACATAGAAACTCTCGACGACGGCTACACGCCCTGGTTCTCTCTCCCTTCAGATTTCCATCTAGACTTCAGGGGCTTGGGCGGAGGTGACAATCCCGACGGATATGCTGACGATGAATTTGAGGACTCCTGTACCGATGGCATTGACAACGACGGAGATCTCACCACAGACACAGAAGATACCGATTGCGACTATGCAGCAGGGACACGTGAACTCTCATTATACAGGTACACCGCCTACAAGTTCGGCTCCGGACTAGATAGCGGCGAGTTCACTCTCGAGGACTCGTCTTACCAAGGGACCGCCGAATTGCTGAACATGGCCCCATCCGTTTCATTGACGCAAAATGAGGGACATTCATTCAGGAAGATTGTAAACATCACGGGTACCGCTCATGACGGGGTACTCGCCGCTTTCTACCAGACCGATGAGTTGGCTCAATGGGATCAAAAGGGCTACGTCCATTCGGTTGAAGTCAAGGACCCATTCACTGGTGACTGGGACAATGCCCTCGTGGCAACAGACTCTTCTGGCGCAGGCCCAGGGGAGGTAACCCGCAATAATCACCCGTTCAAGACTTGGTTCTATGAATTGGATATGACTAGCATGGCAGAGGGGGACTACACATTCGAGTTCAGGTCATTTGACGGCATCACCCATAGCCCCATAGTAGGCATCACGATAAAGCTCAACACGCAGGCTCCGACTATTTCTGTCACATCCCCAAGCTCAATGTCGACCCATTCAGATGATAGCGTCACATTCGAGGGAACTGCATATGATTTCTACGGGTGCCCTGAGCAGTGTAGCATGGATGTTGAAGACATATACTTCCAAATTGTTGGTCCAAACTTCCAAGTTACTACGCCAGTATCGGGCGGGCCGGATTGGTCATGGACTTGGGATTTCAGTGGTCAGCCAAGGGAGACTGCCCAGTATACTTTCACAATCTGGGCGTCGGACTCCGACTTCTGCATAGGGGTCATCGATGAATGCGAGGCTACAGTCCTAACTCTGAATATCGACAACTCAAATACCGCTCCATTCCTTAGTGTGACTTCCCCTCAGAACGGGGATCGCCTAGCAGTATCCGAGAGTTCGGTTTTCGAAGGTGTTGCTAGGGATTCTGATGGCACCGTCACAAGAGTGGATGTAGAGGTTCTCGATATAGCAAATGGTTACATCAACGTACATTCGGAGACAATCACAGATTTTGCCTCCAATGGCGCGTTTAGTCAGGAGTGGAACTCCATGCCCCTAAGGCACAACGCAGAATATCAAATCAGGATGAGGTCATACGACGGCTTTGACTACAGCGAGTGGGTGGAACTTCAGATTACGGCTGACAACCCGCCAGATGCAGGTAATAACCAACCAGTTTTCGACTCAAGCGGCTGGATCAGCGAAATCACACTCTATTGTGAATTGGACTCCCAGTCTCAGGATAGGTGCACTCTAGCAGAAATCGACCTAATGCAGTATTTCAGTGATGCAGACGAGAATCAAGAGTTGATGCTATCAGTTTATGACAACGAGGAACTATCAAGCGACGATGAGTATGGAATCGTCTTCAGCATTGCATCCAATGGTATGGCGACATATAACCCAATAACGATGTCCTTCTATGACCCAGAGATTACGGGGTGGTCTCTTGAAGGTGTCATTTTCGTAGCCTCTGATCCATTTGGTTCCAAGGCAAACTCACTACCAGTTTCGGTAAATGTGATCGGACTATCCTTCATAGTTAACGAGCCAGAGGATAGCAGGATCGGCGATGACGAAATCGCAATTTTCACTGGTACTGGCCTTCCCGGTAAAACAGTCACAGCCACAATTGGCGGTAACCCGGTTAACAACACCGTCATTTCAAGTGACTCAACTTGGGAGATGGGCATACCCGGATCAAGGATTTCAGGCTCCGCAACTCCACAGTTCAAGTATGGGGGGGAGACCTACGAACCCGGATTCAAAATCACTGTCAGTGACGAAGAAGGTTCTGGAATCGGCACAATTTTGATCATTGTCGTTGTTATGCTACTCGGTGCAGTCGCTGCATTCGCCTACTTCTTCGTGGAAATAGAAGAGGAAGATGACGAGGCCGACTCTACGCAAGAAGTAGAATCGGAGGAACAACAGGAAGACCCGTATGCATGGGCCAAGTCAGAAGGTGAAGAAGCACCTCAGCCCGAGTCCGAACGCTTCCGAAGAGACGCAAATCACCCAGGATGGTTGTGGGACACCGAGAACGAAGAGTGGGTCCCAGAGGATTCTCAGGCATGAATCACCCATTGGTCGTTAATCACGAACATTCTTGAATGAAAGTTATCGCTAGTAACACCATGACTTCCGTGCCCGCATCCAAACCCGGGGTTCAGGAACGCATTCTTCTGCACCTGAGGGACTATGTCGATCATGCGGACAAGGTGGAGGTGCCCTTCGCCCTTTCACAAATGGGAATAGCAAATGC
>DAQP01000019.1 GCA_002504435.1 Euryarchaeota archaeon UBA438 | reverse complement strand
CATTGAGGTCCACTGGTCCTTCATGGCATCCAGTATGCTCACCTGCTCCCCCCCTGCCATGTATGCACGAACTTCAAGGACCATATCACCTTGACCCGTTCACGCCCACGCATAGGGAGGAAGGTCGAATCAGATGAGTGAGAGGGAATGGCTCGATGAAAGACTCTCCATGGGTGTAAAATTAGGACTCGATAACTGTAGAGAAATTCTGAGCAGGATGGGGGATCCCCACCTCGATTTCCCATCGGTTCACGTTGCTGGAACCAACGGAAAAGGATCCCTTTGCGTGAAACTCTCTGCGGCCTCTTCCTCAAGTGGAATTGTTACCGGCTTGTTCACTTCCCCCCATCTTGTGACCGTTGAGGAAAGAATCAGGATAGATGGAAGGCCAGTGTCCCCCGAATATTTCGACGATCTTCTGGGGATGGTCAGGAAGGCATCGGAGAAGAGCCCCTCGATCTCTCCGACATACTTCGAAACCACATTCCTCGTCGCAATGCTAGCATTCAGCATCTCTGGAGTCGAAAGGGGAATTATCGAAACTGGGATGGGAGGGAGGCTAGACGCAACTAGATTGGTAAACGCAGATTTATGCATTCTGACCACCATCTCGATGGACCACTCTGAGTTCCTCGGGCCCACCCTCAGGGAGATAGCAATTGAGAAGGCTGCCATTCATCGGCCCGACACCCCGCTTATCGCACTACAGCACACTGACTCCGAGGTGATCGAGGCGATAGAGGAAACAGCGGGTGACGACCTAATGTGGTGGCCCTACAACATGTACAGCGACAAGTGGGAGGGTTACGACTCACTGGTCGAGGCCGCAGCATCGTTCCTCGGATGGAAATCGCAGGCGACCGAATGTGCTTGGCCAGGCAGGTCCCCGAACTTCGGTAAAGACTGGGTAGAGGGAATCACAACCAGACTTAGTGCAGCTCACAACGCGGAGAGCATCGAGAGCGACCTATACGAGGTTACTAAGCCCACTGTGGTGCTATTCGGCATGAGTAAGAAGGCGGAACTTAGGAAGGCACTCGACCCGCTAATGGCGGAGCTTTCCATGGATCAGATGTTCCCGAAAGTGGTATTCACCGAGCCGATGAGCGGAAGGAATCCGGCAGTAACAGTGGAGGAACTCTCCGAAGTTATGGAGGATTATGGAATCGGTTATGTTCCTTCGAAGGTGGAGAAGGACCCCCACAAGGCATTCGAGATTGCCGGATCAATGGCAAAGGACCTAGGTGTAGATTTGTTAGTCATAGGTAGCGTGTATCTCGTCGGAGACCTGCTAAAATATGTGGTCGAGAGAGATGGTCTTGATCTATGGGAAGTACTCACAGCCCACTAAGAACCCAAGTATGATGACTATCTGTGCGACGCGTATCGCATGCAGCCCAGAGATGAGAACAAGCCGGAGATTACTGTTGTAGTCGAGTCTCGTGATACGGCCTCTAAGGTCATAATGCTTGCATTGGTGATACTGTTGTCAGGGGTACTAGTCGCTCTACTAACTACCGACGCCGGCGAGCAGATTCTTGCAAAAAGCGGCATCAGCTCGGGAAATTGCGGTGATGGCATAGACAATGACAAGGGAGGACAAGCGGACGAGGACGATCCAGACTGCTACAACAATCCCGAGGTCTGGGAGGGATATGACGAGAACCGCTCCGAGGCGAACGGAAATAACGACCCGCCGTCTGGGGCAGGGGAGGCATAACCATGAGTGACAAGTGGGACAATCGATTCATCGAGCTAGCCAAGCACATCTCCACATGGAGCAAGGACCCCTCGACCAAAGTTGGGTGCGTGGTCGTCGGAGAGGACAGGGAAATCAGGTCAACCGGTTTCAACGGGTTCCCAAGGGGCATAGAGGACGACTCAAGCAGGCTCTCTGACCGTTCTCAGAAGTACCCCCTAATCTGCCACGCAGAGGAGAATGCAATCATGCATGCAGCTAGGATAGGGGTTTCACTCAAGGGAAGCATGGCATATGTGACTTGGCCCCCCTGCTCCAGGTGCACCAGATCACTGATCCAAGCAGGTATCGAGGAGGTCGTCTTCCCCGCCGATCTCAGTATTCCAGAGAGGTGGAATGAGGATTTCGATATTGCAATGTCGATGATGAAAGAGGCCGGAGTTCGAGTTCGTCAAGTCTGAGATAGAATCTCAAGAAGCTCCTCAAGATCCGAGTGAAGCCCCCCTATGTCCCCCTCATTGACTAGAACCAGGTCTGCTAGGGCAGCGGTTGCGTCCAGTGCTTGACCGGACTCATCCTTGGCAACCGCCTCCGCATCTTCATTGGCAAAGAAGGTCTCTTTGTCAGAAATATCTCCAACCCTCGCGCGTGACTTTGCTCTCTGCCACCGAGCCTCCTTCCCTGCACGAACCTCGATTAGAATGAAATCCTCACGTTCCCGCAGTGCTTCGACTTCACCCGGGGTTCGTATCGAATCGATAACAGCATCTTCCCCCTCTAATCTCTCGAGTAGCATTTCAGCGAGGACGCCAGCTCCACCGATTCGACGCAATTCATTACCTCCCTCGATTAGATTCTCCCGGGTCTCATCTATTCCCTTCTCTTTGAGGTGAGCTCGTATCGAATCCGAGCAGGATTCGCTGACCAGGCCCTTGGAGACGAACCAATCAACAACGGTGGATTTACCCGAGGCGTATCGCCCAGTCAATCCGATGAGCATGTGCTGACGCGCGGGCATCCCGGGGATAGGGGTTTCTAGGACCAGAACCGCCTCGTCCTTGCATATTGCAACTCTGCGTTGTGTATCGCCCGAAGAAGCCTGACCCTGTCTCCTGGAGGTCCTCGAAGCAGCCTAGTCGCAGTATCCTCGCCGACCCCCCTCCCCATCAGGCAAAGAACCGCGTCCTGCCCATGTGTTCTGAGAAGCTCCGCGTTCCTCTGCATCCTGCCGCTGATCTTCGGGTCACTACTTGCGACCCAATCAGCGAGCATCGACTCCATCCTCTCGGGGGCGCAGGCCTGCATTGTTCCGCCACAAGTCGAACACGGCTCGATGATACTCATACGCTCAACCCTCCTCCTAGTCTTGCCCTTGCAATTCAGACAAATTAGAACGGTTCTTTCGTTCAGCAGACGGGTCTCGAGGCGTTCCCTGATCTCTGCATCACTCCACGCAGGGAGGAGAAGGTCCCTCTCAGCCCTAGGGGATATTCCCAGCCTACCCGCAGGGGTGTGGTGAATGGATTTCTCCCCGTTCTGCAAGTCCCTTAGCAGGTCTTGGGTGGCATCGATATCCATTCTCTCATGGAACAATTTGTCCAAGGCTTCCTCAATCACTGGCGTTCCCCTGTAACGGCTCATCAAACCCTCTAGGTTCACCTTCCTCGGGTCTACCCCCTTCTTCAGAACCCCCATCCTCCTAGCGACTTGAACCACCCTCCACCTCACAGCTCGACCATTTGGTATGGTCATCCTCATTATCGAAGGAAGGGCCTCTGCCGGAGTCCCTGTAAGCCACTCAATAACATCGCTCGGACTTACTCCTGGAACTTGGAGAGAAATTCTGTACGGATCAATAACAGCCCTCCCCATCCTGCCCTCATTCAGCGAACCCATCGCCTGTAGAAAATGCGCCAGTGTCTCGTTAACTCTCGATCCATGGCAGGTGTTCAGAATCACAGCCCCGTCCCTTTCCGAGACAGTCAGGGTCCTGTCGTCGGGAAGAACTCCAGAGGAATCAAGATGCTCTGCAACGCTTCCCATGAAGGCCTCTCTGGCATCATCGGAGAGGGGGTAATCGCCTAGTGGGGATGTGCCATCCTCATCATCGATCGCCCCCATGGCAATCGCCGCACTTCGCCTAAGCTGTCCGACTTCAGTTGCCACCTCGATTGGAACAGGGGGCAGCTCCCCAGACCAAACAGGGACCTCACCAGTGTCCTTTACAGGAATCACAAGGAGCTCTTCTTGTTCAGGGTCGGCGTCTACTATCTGCCATGTCCTTCCAGCCATCACAAATGTCCTAGTTCTCGCCAGATCGCCCTCGTCTTCACCGCCCAGAGAAAGAACGAATGCCTCGTCAACTGTCCCTAGAATGCCCCTGCCAACTGCGTCCCTCACCCTGTAAGATAGCTCATCCGGAATCATCGAGATATGCTCAATTCTAGTTCTACCGAGCCTCCCTGAGGGAGAAAACCACCCTTCCGAGAGAGACTCTGGAAGTGCACCAAGGAACTGACTCCTCCACTTCTCCTTATCGCTATCTGGGACATCCTCTTCCCAGGATGGCCTCTCTTCCGGAGCATCGCCCTCGGTCCTCCTTGACAGCTCTCTCCACAGGCTTGCGGGCCATGTAGTGACATCAGAATCTTCAGGCTTCTCGATAAGCCTAATCATCCATCGGTCGTTGAGTACCCTCAGAATCGAAATCGTGCTCCCCTCGTCCCAATCATTGAAAATTGAGCACTTGGAAACAATCTCAGTCGCAAGACTGAGGGGAACGACCCCCCTCTCGATTGACATCTGAAGAAATTGATTTGCAGCTACCACTGCCGGGTTATACCGCCACTCAACACCTTCCAACTCTCCTGCCATGGCCCGTCTTGAAATTACAGCCCCTTCGGCAATCTCATCGACTTCCCAAGCTAGAAGGTCCCCCTTCCCAGAACCCCCTAGGTGATGCTCTGCTCTCCCCATCCTCTGGAGTAGCCTGTCCACTGCCCTGGGACTTTGTATCTGGTGTACTCTCCGAATGCTACCTATGTCTATCCCAAGCTCAAGGCTACTGGTGCAAATTATCCCGTGGAGCGAGCCACTCCTAAGGGCCTCTTCCATCTCCCTACGCGTCTCCGCAGCCAAGCTTCCATGGTGAACGCCAAGGCGTAGCTCGTCGTTCATGTTTCTAAGTCTCTGAGCGACCGACTCTGCAGCATTTCGAGAATTCACGAAGACCAGTGCGGGATGCTCTTCTAGTAACGAAAGTACGAGGCGCCTGTGCGCTGCTACTGCATGAGGTGTACTGGACCAACTGACAGCCTCTGCCTCATCAGATACACTCGGTGGCTCCCTATGGACAATGACCTCGGTAGACCTTGGCGCAGGTCCATGAATTGCTGAAGCACTTTCGGACACCCATCTCGCCATCTCTTCCGGATTTCCAACAGTGGCTGATAGACCCACCCTTTGGAAGTCACTAGGGCAGTAGGCTCTAATCCTCTCCAATCCGACTAACAGTTGCGCTCCCCTCTCGGAGGATGCCAGATCGTGGACTTCATCCAGGACAACCGCCCTAACTCCTGCCAGATGCCCCCTCAACCTGCTCCCGAGAAGCATTATCTGTGCAGTTTCGGGCGTTGTGACCAATAGGTTCGGGGGATTCTTTGATTGCTTCGTCCTAACGCTCTGAGGCGTGTCCCCATGCCGTAGCCCGACGCTTAGTCCCAATGGCTCCAGCATATTTGCAAGCCTTCTGTCTATGTCCCTGTTCAGCGCCCTAAGGGGTGTTATGTACAGTATGGAAAGCCCATCCCAACCCTCATTGAGGCACCTTGAGACTAGCGGAAGTATGGCTGCCTCAGTTTTCCCGCTACCTGTAGGGGCTACCAAAACCCTGTCATTTCCATCCATCAGGTCTGGAATGCACGCCTCTTGAATCGGAGACAACTCCCATCCCAGATCAGAGACCAGCTCCCTGACTTTCGGATGTAGGTAACCTTCCGACCCACCACTCATGTGGTGTTGCCGGGGTCGACCCGTGAAAACCCCTCTCTTCAAGGGCGGGGTGGAACTTCATCGGACCAGTGCGCCATCTTGTTCAGGGTAATTGTGACATTCGTGATTTCTCCGTCCTCCCAGTAGTCCACAGCGACGAAAGTCGGCCTGTTGTCCATTATCTCCCAACACTCAATGGATCTGTTCAGCAGGAAGTCATAGTCATTCACTTCCCCGGCCCTCAATGGGTCGGGAAGTCCAAAGGCATTGGAAAGCCAGTTGTTCAGATGCCAAACTGGCTGGGAACCATCTCCCCTGTATACGGTACAAGTCATGTCCTCAGGATTGTCTTCAGCGTAATCTGTTGTCCAACTGAAAACCCCGAAGTCGTGTATCCACGGGTAAGATGCGTCCTGCCCTTGTTCCCAGAAGACCACTAGGTCAGTGCCATCCAGAACCATATCCCCGATACTGGGCCATGGGTCACCCAAGGTGTGGGTGTATATCCTCTCTGACATTCCAGTCTCATTGAAAAGATACTCCAAATGGGATGCAGGCACGGTATTCTCGATTAGCAAAGTTACGACATCCCCGCTGCTGTTGCTCATCAGAGAGTTCAACAGGCTAACCCAATCGAAGGCGTTGACCTCGCCATATTGACATGGATGGAAGAATTGCCCGGTTCCATGACAAAATCTGACATCATCCTGTGTGGTGTTCTCGTATGTTCTGTGATGGGTGTCGACCATGAATGCCCTAATTCCCCCGTCCCATTGCGATTGCAGCCCAGTATAGTGATTTATGCCAATAAGGACACCATCCTCGACTGAGGAGTAGGCATTGTGGGTCTCTGGGAAGGTGAAGTCGTCATAAGACCTCAAGCAATACACGGACTCGCCATGGCAAGACATGAAATCTCCAGAATCCATTGGATCGAAACCCCGCTCCTCCTCCCAATCGTTGGGAAGGCCATCCCCATCTGCATCTTCATCATTGATGTCGCACTGCCCATCAGCATCCAGATCACTGGGGATTGATGTCGCGGACTTTGGGTCAGTCAAACACTCCTCCTCTTCCGAATCAGTCCAATCGTCCCCATCGTCGTCGTCATCCAGGATGCTGCAGACAAGGTCCCAGTCTTCGTCTTCGGGAAAACTGTCCCCGTCACGTGGATCGGTACTGCAGTTCAATTCCACATCATCGTTCCACCCGTCCCCGTCGTCGTCCAGATCGTCCGAATCACTAATTCCATCCCCGTCAAAATCGGGAGGGGGCGACGAAAGGCATCCCGAGGAGAGAATCACGAAGCAAATTAACAGAGATAACGCACGCTCTTGCATAGCCTCCACTAGAGTACGACACTCATGAATTAATCGGATTCGCTCAGAAAATTACCGCTGATTAACTAAACGACCCGTCGGAAGGCACTAATCATGTGTGCCTGACGCCAGCATGATAAAATGGCACGGGCAAGAGCTAGGCGGAAGGGATTTTTCACCAGATGGTGGGAGTCGCAGGCAGATCGCCATTTCCAGATTATAGTATACTCAACCATCCTTTCAACGGCCGCTGTGGTCTGGGGTTTCATGTTCCTCTTCATGCTTGGTGGAGCAACTGACCCCACTCAGGAGGAGTACATGGTGCCATTCAGCTGGCTTTCCCTATTCCTTGGGGGGATCGTCGCATTCTATGCCGTCCCGGAGTTCCTTCACTACATGGGACAAAGAACTGTAATCGAGGACATCTTGTCCTTGGATTCTCGTCCCGAGGTCCTTCGAAGGAGGAAGGAAGCGGAGGATGCCGCCGATCTACTGGGCAGGTCATATCAATCCAGACTAATGGGCCTATACTCGGAATTCGAGATTAAGGGGGGGAAGAGGTACAAGGTCCCAATCAAGAATTCTAGGGATGGCGATGCAAACCTTCACTCGGATGGATCATTGGCTAGCAAACTATCTGTCTGGTGGAATACTAGCGAATCCAGGCTATCTGGATGGCTTCCAGGCCTACCTGCCCTAGAGCAGCAGAATTCCAACAGGGCAGTCATCGCCTTCTCGGCATCGGCCCTATTCCTCCTGATGTGGAACTCAATTTTTGGAATAGCAACTGGCAGCAGTGGATCTAGGGACCACACACTCGACGTCTCCGCATACCTGGGAGGCGCAGAGGATATTCACCAACTAGCTCCACACTTCGACCCGGTCTCGCTGCTACTCATCGGATTCATGGCCACTGTCTTGTGGTCCACAATGCCCGAAACAACACAGGACGAGGAGGAGTGAGCTTGTCTAGGGCCGTTCTAAGGGAGGCATATCTCGCCTTGGGACTGGTCCTCATACTGTTGGGGTCTATGTGGATAGCCACCGGGTCATTCCCGCCGATGGTCGTAGTCGAGTCCGGCTCAATGATGCACGATGAAGAGGGGTCCGTAGGGACAATAGATCCTGGCGACCTCGTATTGGTGATGAACCCGGAAAGGGAGGATGTAGTTACCTTCGCAGAGGCGACCCAAGAAGGAAACGACAACTACGGCCATGAGTCACATGGAATGCCGGGCGACGTGATAGTCTACAAGAAAAACGGGGGATCCGACACACCGGTTATCCATAGGGCCCTCCTCAAGGCAGTATACAACGAGTCAGGAGGGTGGGATATCCCAGGGACGCCCCTTCTAAACGTGAACTCAGTCAACTGGGTTCTCGACTATCAGTGCCCATACCATGGGGGATTCTACAATCTAGAAATCACTGACTGGGAACCACCGCATGAGGGGTATCTGACAACTGGAGACAACGAGGACACCAATGGATGCAAGATAGACCAGAGGATAGCGACTGGAGATGACCCAAGGCAAGGACTGAGGGACGAGTTTGGAAACCCAGTTACCGCAGTCAAGGACGAGTGGGTAGTCGGAGTCGCCTCTACAGAAATCCCCTGGATAGGTGCAGCAAAACTCATTCTTTCCCCCAATCCCGGTGCATCGCAGGTTACTGAGAAAACATGGACCAGCCTCGCTTTCGTCGTTGCTGCTATTTTCATCGCTCCGCTTGTTGCAGAATACATTTCTGTGTACAGCTCAGACGAGGAAGAGTAGCTAGTTGAATAGAGGGATGACCAGCGGGACAATCACTATGCCGAGAACGACTATTGTCGTGTAGTAGCTGAATCTATTGGCCAAAATCTCCACTCTCATCGGATTCTCGCCCTTGAAAATCCTGGAAAGCAGGGAGTGTGATGTGTCCTTTACTATGTGGCCCCCATCAAATGGGATTATCGGTATTAGGTTTGCAAACCCTAGTAGGAAATTTATCCACGCCATCCAGAATATGCAGTCGAACAACTCTAGCATGCCATCGGTCCCTAGGGCAGAGGCCAAGACGCCGTCCCCCGCTTCCAGCATAGACCTCTCTCGGAGGTCCATCGTCTGACCATCGTACTGGATGGGGGTGCCCAGCATCATCAGGGGAGAAATTGCAGTAAGTAGAACCGTCTTACCTGGTGAGAAACTTCCGTCGACGATGTAGGAGAATCGATCGGTCTGAACTGTCCCGGAACGAAGGTTGCTGACTCCTAGGAAGGCATCTCCCGACTCTATTCCGAGTGCCTCCAGGGTGCCCTCGGTCTCCTCTATGCACCCCTCGTCCCCGTCACACAAGTCAATGTAGTACTGATGCCTATCCCCGAGAGTAACCGTTTTCTCCAAGGCGACACCCTCCCCCGGACCGGAATGGGGAATTACCGTGAACAGGGCCTCGTCACCCGCAGCCAAAGCGTCCATCTGATCCGTGAATGAAGCTCTGTCATCGATGCCAACGCCATTGATTTCCGTGATTATGTCATAGGGCAATATTCCAGCTTCTTCAGCCCCGCCCCCATCAATGACCCCCAAGGCATGCACTCCAGGATTTGCAGCGACGAAGCCACTCGATATGACGCCCAAAAGAATTAGCGAGACGAACGTCGCGACGATATTGATCGAAGGGCCCGCTGCATAGAGCCGGATTCTCTCCCTCCTCGGCGCGACTGACATGTCCAAATGCTCTGGTTCTGCAAAGGCGCCGACCGGAAGGGGGCCCACCAGGAGCAACCCAAAATTCCTAACCTCCATTCCATGAGCTCTAGCTTGGATGCCATGGCTGTATTCATGGATGAGCAAGGCCACCACCAACGCCAATACAGGCCACTGGAACGGGACGAAACTAGTAACTCCTGGTATGAGGAGGATATCTGTAGCTGGAAGGACCTCCTGTGGAGGGCTCCTAATCGCTGTTATCATTGAAACCGAAATTAGGTAGACGACCGCTGCCATCAAGAGGAAGCACACCCAAATCGACAACTCCCCGAATAACCTCCAGAATTTCCTATTCCTGGAAACATACTCGAGTAGGGACTTCCCCCTGCTCGTCCTGGCCATCAGAATTATTCCAAGGACCCTGTCGAAGTTCCACCTTTCTAGGTGTCCAGCTTCCTCGAGATACCTGAGAGAGAAGTACCAGATGCCGATTAATGCCACTATCCAGAATGGAGCCACTGAGTAGTAAACCATCATTGTCAGTATCAATATGGGCCAAACCGAGATCCGACTCTCGCCCTCTTCGCCCATGCACTTAGCCTGAAGTCATGGCTATTCAACCTGCGTTTGGAGATAGCAATTGACTTGAGCAGTGACTATCTGCCACACATGTGGGAGATATGCGGGAGACGGAGGAAAGCGACCGCAAGGTGAACAGGGATATCGACTCATTAAGGAGGGAAAGAGACAGTATCCAGCGATTGATCAATCAAGCCAAGTTACAAGAAGTAAACGACTCATTGCAGGCAATCAAGAGCAGGATGGATGCAATAGAGAAAATACTGGATAGCTAATCCATCGCTATCTTCAGTGAATCCGCATCTCTGCTATTTCCAATGAACCTCGCACCATCTGATCTGCAAACAAGTGCTAGGAACCGATGTAGCGGCATTCCCTGTTCCCAATCAAGGAAGGGCTTCCCATTCCTCGTCAGTGGGAGTGAAGGGATACTCCTTGAAAGGTGCCTCAACTTACCACTAAGCCCCTCAACCTCTACTTTCATTATCCTCCAACTGTCGCCCCTGACTCCCTTGAGCCTGTATGCGTATAGCGGCAATAAACCACACCTCTCCCCCGTTTCTTTCAGTGATTCATATTGCTCCCAAGTCCTTCCGGATAGGTACAACTTGGATGTTTTTGATGACTTGACTTCCACTGGGAAGCACATGTCCCCCCTCAGAACCAGCAGGTCTCCAGTGCCTTCCGAACCGCTCCCTGGCGCTCGGACAACAAGAAACGGCCTCTGTGTGACTTGCATGGCCCGAGCTCTCTCGGTTTCGGAACACGATCTAGTAATCGCCCTGACCCCGTTAATCTCGCCAGCAAGTACCGAACGCAACTCCCTCTCGTATTGGCTCCCTATGCTCCCCACGGCCCTAGCCGATTCTCAGGGTTCTTGAGAACATTGGTTGATGTTCACTGAATCTTGCCCTTTCTGAAATCCCTAGTTCTATCCACTCCGGGGAACTGGTCTTCGCTTTCCCTGTAGACGGTCTTCATGTTGTTAAGGAAATTAACCTCGTCAGTTACAATGAGAACCATTCTGACACCGGGGTCCTCTTCTGCGTCCATCCAACCCAGTATTATCTCCATGGTTAGCCTAGCTCCCTCTCGGTGAGGGTACGCGAAAACATCCATGCCTAATGGCGGCGTAACCAAAGTCTCCCTCTTTTTAATCCGAGAAACCTGATCAAAGAGTGCATTGTATGAGTTAGCCAGAAGCTCCCTCCTGAAATTATCCTGATTCGGCCTTCTGCAGTCAGGTCCGACAACGTGAACCAGATTCGAGGCTGGGAGATTGAATGCTGGTGTCGTAACAGCCTCACCGACTCCACATGGCTGCTTCCCCTCCTTTCTCCTCTCTACAGCGATATTTGTACAGGCTTCCCTTAGCTCTGGGCCTGCAGCAAGCTGCATCTTCTCGTCTAGCCCCTCTCTGCCAGCCAGCCTATTGTTGGCAGGGATTACCATCACGTCCCCCTCGACCCTGATAATGTTCCCAAACTGGACCCTAACCTGGCCATGTCGGCATTCTCGGACGATAATTGTCTCCGCCATGAAATCTCAAGGGTAAGCCATCTGATAAGTAATCATCGTATGAAAATAGTCAATTCCGGCGATGCATTCTTCCGTGGGTGCCCCTTACCAATACCATGTCCGCGGGATACGTACTGGTCAATGTTGAGCCGGGGAGCGAATCTTCGGTCCACGAAGCCGCTCTCGCGCTCGAATGCGTCACCGACGCAAACTTGCTATTTGGTGACTATGACTTGATCGTCAAGATAGAGGCACAGGACATGGGCGAGATCGCAAAACACGTCGTAGAATCCATTCGATCAATCCCCGGAGTGGCCAATACCAAGACATTAGCATGTGCCGAGATGTGAGCAATAATTCCCCTCGGTAAATCGTAAAAACCCCCAATAGAGCCTCAGTGAAGCGTTTTACCCCCCATAACTTCATTATCTCTCTAGAACGCCCGAATTGCGGAGGTATTGCTGAAAATGTCAGGAAAGAAGTACTTCGTACTGATGGAAAACGGCGACGACACCAGCCAGGTGTTTGTGAACAACCAACCCCGCGGAGCAGCGTTGAAGGCTGCTCGAAGGGGCCACACAGACATCCAACTTAGGGAGCGAGGCACCAACAGGGTGCACTGCTTCAATGGCTGGAGAGATCTCGTTGCAAAAGGAGCAGGCGGTCCAGCGTACCTTCCGGATAAGATCTGGAAGGCTAACGTAAAGAAGACCGGCATAAAGCGCCTATAGTTGGGCTATTGCCCATAACAACGGAACAACGTAAACCCCTCGGCCGGTCAACTGGCCAGGGGGTCATCTCGAGAATACTATCGGCGTTTAGCTAGTGATACGCATGTCCCCTAGGATCACTTTTTGATCCCAATTTTTCGGGCCAGCATCGCTAGTGGGTCGTAATACTCCGTAACGACTCTCTCCTTTAGGGGGATTATTGCGTTGTCAGTGATATTTATCCCGGCTGGACAGACTTCCGTGCAACACTTGGTAATGTTGCAGTATCCAATACCGAAGTCATCCTTAATTTCTGGAATCCTGCTCACTTTGTCCAGTGGGTGCATCTCAAGGCTGGCTAGCCTAACGAAGAATCTAGGTCCCGCGAACTCATCGAATTTCTGATGCTCTCTGAGTACGTGGCATGTATTGACGCAGAGCATGCACTCGATGCATGACCTAAACTCCTGGAGTCTATCAGCCTCTTCTTGCTTGAATTCCCAATCCATCTCTTCAGGGCCGTTGATGGGGGCGATGCTCCTGTCGGTTTCGTAAGCCCAAGAAACATCAGTCACTAGGTCCTTCACTAATGGGAATGCCTGCATTGGCTTAACTAAAACGGGGACATCTTCTGGTGTTTCTTCCATGATGTCCTCCATCCTAGTCATGCACATCAGCACGGGCTTGCCATTTACCTCGGCACTGCATGATCCACACTTTCCTGCCTTGCAGTTCCATCTGCATGAAAGGTCCGGCGCATGCTCCGCCTGGATTCTGTGTATCACGTCCAGAACAACCATCCCCTCATCCATTTCCACAGTGTAATCCACCATCTTTCCGAATGGGTCACCCACCGAATCAGGGGATCCTCTGAAAACTCTGAAAGTAACATCTCCGCTCATCACTGCACCTCTAGTTTAGATCATCCTCGTCAAGGAGGGACTTCAGGTCTTCTGGAATTGGGGGGTATGAGACGTAGTCGATATCCATGCCCCCATCCTCCCTCTTGACTATCACGCTGTTTATCTTGCCCCAGTTGGAATGGTCCGGAGTGGGGAAGTCTTCCCTTGTATGTCCCCCTCTACTTTCCTCCCTCCTTAGCGCAGCCAATGCACACATCCTGCTAACATCCACCATTGCGCCAATTTCCAGCGCCTGATGCCATCCGGGATTGTAGATTGTTCCCGAACCGCCGAATGTTTCCATTGATCGCGCCTCAAAATCATCAAGATCACTCAATGCCTCTTCCAGAAGAGCCTTCGTCCTGATTATCCCAACCTTGTCTTGCATCATCTTACGCAGATCCTCGACGACCTTAGCCGGGTTTTCTCCACCTTCTCTGTAAAGTGGAGCCAAGGTCTCCTCGACGACCTCCTCAATTTCGGACTGATCTATTTCGGGGAAGCTTTGGATATTCGATGCAGAAGAGGCAGCCTGTTCCCCTGCAATCTTTCCGAATACGATCAAGTCAGAAAGAGAGTTGCCCCCCAGTCTGTTTGCACCATGTAGGCCAGTAGCCGCCTCACCTGCGGCGTATAGCCCGGGGATCGTGGTCTCCTGCGTCTCAGGGTCGACCTTCACCCCTCCCATTACGTAGTGTGCAGTAGGCCCCACTTCCATTGGCTGCTTTGTTATGTCAACAGCAGCAAGCTCCTTGAATTGGTGATACATGCCTGGAAGCTTCTTCTTCACTTCCTCCTCATCCCTCCATGAGATGTCAAGATAAGCCCCTCCATGTTCAGACGCCCTCCCTGCGGCCCTCTCACTGTTTATCGCCTTAGCAACGACATCTCTGGTCAGCAGCTCTGGTGGCCTGCGCTTCGTTGCAAGCTTACCAGAGACCACTTCATCGACCCACTCCAAAGCTTCCTTCTCAGTGTCAGCAAACTCTTCCGCATACATTTCCGGGACATAGTTGAACATGAAGCGATCACCCTCAGAGTTTCGGAGCATTCCACCCTCTCCCCTGACTCCCTCCGTGACCAGTATTCCTTTGACAGAAGGAGGCCATATCATTCCAGTAGGGTGGAATTGAACGAATTCCATATCCCCTATCTCTGCCCCTGCCCAGTATGCCAGGGCATGCCCCTCTCCAGTGTATTCCCAAGAACCGGAACAAACCTCCCAGCACCGGGTAATTCCACCTGTGGCTAGGACTACTGATTTGGCCTTGAAGACATGCAAAGAACCATCGTTCCTGTCATAAGCGAAACAACCTGAAACTCTACCATCGGTCTTGAACAGCCTCCGGACCGTGAATTCCATGAAAACATCCATGCCCATGTGGACGCCCTTCTGCTGTAGGGTTCTGATTAGCTCGAGGCCTGTTGCGTCCCCTATGTGGGCTAGCCTTGGGTACGTGTGCCCTCCAAAGTTACGCTGGCTGGTCAAACCCTTGGGGGTCCTATCGAAAACAGCCCCCCATTGCTCCAACTCCCTTATCCTGTCTGGAGCCTGTTGAGCATGAATCCTAGCCATCCTCCAGTCACCTAGGTACTTGCCTCCCTTCATGGTGTCACGGAAATGAACCTCCCATGAGTCCCGGGGGTCCTTGTTCGCAAGAGCGGCAGCGGCCCCTCCCTCGGCCATTACTGTGTGAGCCTTTCCAAGCATCGACTTCGATATCATTGCCACACTGACACCATTGGAGCTAGCCTCGATTGCCGCTCTGAGCCCAGCACCGCCTGCCCCAATAATCACAACGTCATGCTCGTGAATCGTAATTTCTGTCATGAAACGCCACCCCACAAAACAATGTCCTTCCATCCGAAGAAGGGATCCGTGCAGGCATATACGTAGAAGTCGGTGAACATGACCCAGAATAGGCTGTAGAGAGCCCATTCCTTGTGCTTCTCGTTTAGCTTGGTAGAGACTTTCCACATCCTGTACTTCAGCTTGTTCATGGGTGTACCAGTCCAGTCATTGCTGCCTCCTCCAATCACATGCCTGAATGCGTGACAACCTACTGTATAGCCAGTTAGCATTAGAACGTTGATTAGTAGTACGATAGTCCCAACACTAGCCCCATAGTAATGCACATCTGCAGCATCGTGGAAGTTCACTGAAAGCCAAACGTCGTACGAGAGGATTGGCAGGTAAGCTAGTGCAATATACATGAAGTAACGATGCAAGTTCTGCACTACCAGTAGCCCAGTTTCTCCACTGTACTCATTCCATGGCTTGGAAACAGCACATCCAGTAGGCTGTTGAAAGAAGGCCCTGTAGTACGCCTTTCGGTAGTAGTAGCACGTTCCTCTGAACCCAGCAGGAAATATCAGGATGAACATCGCCGGACTCATCCACCACAGGAACTCTGGTATTGGGCCTCCGAAGGTCCCTTGTCCTGGAATGATCAGGGGGCTGAAGAGAGGACTCAGGACATGGCTTCCCTCGGACTCTATCGCCATCGTTGAGTAACCAGCGCTTCTTCCAAAATCCTCGAAGATCCAGAAATCAGCTTCCATCATGCCCCTCCAAGTGGAGTATAGAATCATGATTCCAAGATATGCGGCCATTGCAGTGGGACCTTTCCACCACCCGTCGATCCTATCCGTCTTCCCGAACCCCTTGCTCAGAGGTAGCTTGACGCCAATTCCACGAGTACTGAGATACTCACGATCCCAGTCCGCCATAGTACCCCGGCCCTAAGGGCCGGAGGGTTCTCCTTAAGCAATTGCTTTACTGAATATTCAAGATTCTCAAGGTTAAAGTGTGACTTCCAAGACCCTATTCCATGATAGGTGGGGACATCGAGTCTTCGATATGTCTGAAGTGTGGGTACATGCCGGGAGCATGGCTACCGGGAATCCCATGTTCGCAATGTGGAGAGCCGTATCTGTAGATCAGGCCAGTCCCGCGTAATCAGCATCCGCCTCTTCCATTTCTATTTCGTCTACATCCATCTGGGCCAGTTGCAGCTTTCCTGAAAGCTCGTCATTAACAGCGTGCCAGTAAGAGTATGCCTCTATCACCCAGATTCCCGATTCCCTGGTCCCGTTCCCGCTTCCCTTTACGCCACCAAATGGAAGATGGGCCTCTGCTCCTGTCGTCGAGTTATTGATTCCAGTCATTCCAGCCTTGATCCCAGTTTTGTATCGGTAAGCCTCTAGCCTATCATTCGTGTATATGGCCGAAGATAGCCCATACGGGCTGGCGTTGGCCAGATGCAGTGCGTGCTCGAAGTCACGCGCCTTTACGATGGTGACAACCGGGCCGAATATCTCTTCGTGGAAGCACTCCATATCCTCTGTGACGTCGGTGAAAACGTGTGGCCACATGTATACGCCCTCGCTGGCATCACCGTGGAAATTCTCCGGCTTGTTGCCATTGGTTATTCGACCCTCTCCCCATATCTTCGTCGCCCCGCTAGCCTCACACATTTCAATCCCCTTCAGAAAATCAATCGCATATCTCTCTGATAGCATCGAACCGTAGAGAACATCTTCGTTACGCATTGAATCCCCAATGCTGGTCGACCTCACTTTGGTCATTAGCCTCTCAACGAATTCGTCATAGATTTCCTCATGGATAATCAGATTGCCTAGGCTGGTGCATCGTTGACCTGCGGTTCCAAAACCGGCCCAGTAGGCACCCTCGACCGCATTTTCAATGTCTGCAGATGGCATAATAACAAGCGGGTTCTTGCCTCCTAGCTCAAGGCTGGCACTTACTAGATTTCGACCGCAGACCTCCCCGATCATCTTACCCACGCCCGTGCTTCCCGTGAATGAGATCTTGTTCACCATGCCCAGATCAACGGCGTCAACAAGGTGCTGCCCGGCTCCGCTCCCCTTTCCATGAATTAGGTTGATGACCCCATCCGGCAACCCTGCCTCATGCATTATCCGGGCAAGTGCGAAGGAAAGAAGTGGCGAGTCCTGGGGGGACTTCCAAACACAGGTGTTTCCACACATTATTGCAGGTATCATCTTCCAGAAAGGTACTGCTGATGGGAAATTACAGGCATTGATAATCCCACAGACGCCTAGCGGTCTCCGATAGGTAAACAGCTCCTTGTCCGGAAGTTCTGAGTTAACTGTTTGACCATAGAGTCGGCGACCCTCCGACTGGAAGAAGAGGCAAGTATCGATCGCCTCTTGGATCTCACCCCCGCACTCTTTCAGAGTCTTCCCTATCTCACGAGCCTGCAGGCGAACGAGATCTTCCTTGTGCTCCATTAGGAGACGGCCCATGTTGCCAATCACCTGGCCCCTTGTAGGGGCAGGCGTGGACGACCAGGAGGGGAACGCTGCACGAGCCGCTGCGAGTGCCTCGTGAACATCCCCTTCGGTTGAGAGAGGGAACTCTCCGAGACAGTCGTCCAGCCAAGCCGGGTTCGTACTTTCGAAAGTCGAGCCATCACTAGACTGAGTCAACTTTCCTCCGATAATATTGTACCCTCTAATGGAGGGGCTTCCGTTCGGGTTTTCTCTGTCGATGGTCTCAAAACCAGCTTCCAGCACATGGGTCATAGGACACGCGAATCCATACCATGACATGAATGCTACTCATCGAGCCCCCTCGTTCTGATAACCAATAGGGGACATTGGACACCCGTTGATTGGTGGGTTTAACAACCCCCGTGAACGAGAGACGGTTGTTAGGAGACGACGCCATGACCGATGACTCATCTGATTCACTTACCCTGAGAGTGGCCAAGGCAATACCGAGTGACGTTGGTCATGGCCGAGCAAGAGTGCCTTTTGACAACGATCTGAACCTCAAGCCAGGTGACATAATTGAGATATCAGGAGAGAGGAAGACTGCAGCCATAGTTTGGAGGTGCAGGCCAGAGGATGCCAATCTTGGAGTGATAAGGGTCGATGGGATTATCCGAAAAAACGCTGGCGTCAGTCTTGGAGACAGAGTAGGCATTTCGAAGGTTGAGACCCAGCCTTGCCAGAGACTTGTTCTTAGCCCAGTGATGGCAAAGCAGCAGAAGGTCAGATTTGGACCAGGAATTGAGGGATTTGCCAGAAGGGGACTCAACAAGAGGCCGGTAGTTGCCGGAGACAGAATTTTCATTCCTGGAATGACATTGTTCGCAGAGGCCCTTCCATTCGCCATAGTTTCCACGAAGCCAAAGGGAATTGTCCAAGTCCTCCCAGACACTGAGATAGTAATCAAGGAGGATCCCGTAGATGAGGAAGACCCAGGAGAGGTCCAAACCATATCTTACGAGGACATAGGCGGTCTTGGAGACCAACTTCAGAAAGTCAGGGAGATGATAGAACTCCCCCTGAAGCATCCCATATTGTTCAGGAGACTGGGAATAGACCCTCCAAGGGGTGTATTGCTCCACGGGCCTCCGGGAACCGGTAAGACCCTGATCGCCAAAGCAGTGGCATCCGAGACCAATGCACACTTCACCTCAATTAACGGCCCGGAGATCATCTCCAAGTATTACGGAGAGAGCGAAAAGCAACTTCGCGAGATTTTCGACGAGGCGGCCGCTAACTCTCCAGCCATCATCTTCATCGATGAGTTGGACAGTATCGCACCCAAGCGAGAGGATGTCAGCGGAGAGGTCGAGAGAAGAGTCGTCGCCCAGTTGTTGACACTACTTGATGGGATGCAGGGCAGGGACAACGTGGTCGTGATTGGGGCTACGAATAGGCAAGATGCCATTGATCCCGCATTGAGGAGGCCCGGAAGATTCGACAGGGAGATAGAGATAGGAGTCCCAGACAAGAATGGCCGAGCTGAGATCATCGGGATTCACACTAGGGGGATGCCAATAAGTGATGACTTCGACCTGGATTGGCTATTGGACAATACACATGGATTCGTCGGTGCAGACATCTCAGCTCTGGTAAGGGAGTCTGCGATGAAAGCCCTCAGGAGATATCTCCCAGAGATAGATCTCGATGAGGAGCAGATACCTCCCGAGGTACTGGAGAAGATGGCCGTAATAATGCCCGACTTCAGAATGGCAATCAAGGAAATTGAGCCAAGCGCTCTGAGGGAGATATACCTAGAGGTTCCAGAAGTCTCTTGGGAGGAAGTAGGCGGCCTTGAGGAGATAAAGGACAGACTCAAGGAAAGTATTGAGTGGCCCCTCACCAAGCCTGAAATGTTCGAACATTTCGGAATCAACCCTCCTAGGGGAATAGTTCTATTCGGGGCACCTGGGACCGGAAAGACACTCCTGGCCAAGGCAATAGCGAATGAGGCCAAGGCCAATTTCATCACCATCAAGGGCCCGGAATTGATATCTAAGTGGGTTGGCGAGTCCGAGAAGGCAGTAAGGGAGGTCTTCAAGAAAGCCAAACAATCCAGCCCCTCGATAATTTTCTTGGACGAGTTCGAGAGCATCGCTGGAATGCGACGTTCTAGCTCAGGAGACGGCTCAGACGTGATGAACAGGGTCGTAAACCAATTGCTCAGCAGCATGGACGGAGTGGAGGGTATGGAAGGAGTAATCGTTGTTGCAGCGACAAATAGGCCGGAAATGATTGACCCAGCTCTACTGAGGAGTGGAAGGTTCGAGAGAGTCCTCCATGTGCCACCGCCGGACCCCGAGGCACTAAAGGCGATTCTCAAGATCCACACGGACGACATGCCCTTGGGTAAGTTCTCCATGGACGATATAGCATCTAGGCTGGAGAACTACACCGGTGCTGACATTGAAGCTGTTTGCAGGGAGGCCGGGCTAATTGCCATGAGGGCAGAGAAGAAGACGGTTTCGAAGAAGCATTTCGAAGAGGCAGTAGAACGTGTCAGGCCGACCGTTACTGACGAAATGATGCTATACTACAACCGAATGGAGTCGCTGTTGACAAGTGGCCTGCAATCGGTAAGGAGGCTTCCAGACAGCCTCGCTGGGATTGAGTCTGTGTGAGGTGATTAGTTGCCGACAACCTTCGGTAAGGAGTTGCTTGGCAGGGATGTTGTCGATGAGTCGAATGACAAATTGGGAACAATGGCAGATTTTAGGATCGACATCGATACTGGGGACGTCGTCGCACTATTGGTCGCAATTGAGTCAGGAATAGATCCGGCATTTCTGCCCTGGCCAACCGTAGAGGGACTCATCTCCGTGCCTGTCTCTGAAGTCGCCAGCATAGGGTCCGCCATACAACTTTCTCGCTGAACTCGTGATGCGGCTGTGTTCATGGCCCCACAACGGTATTAATACGGAGTTAAGGCTCGATGGCCATTCCTATGGAATGGAGGGCAGCGGATGACCGACTTCAACGCTACACTTAGGAGACTCTCAACTCCAAAATTCAGGAGGGGGGCTTCCATAGCAGCCTTTTGGATTCTCATTGGAATATTAGTTCTTGAAGTACTCCAGACATACCTGGTCGAAGGAGAAACACAGCAGTCAGCATATGGTGACGATTGGAACGATTTAGGCGCATTTAGATCAGAAATAAACAGCCTAGGTGTAGAAACCAACGCATTGGTCTCCAGTCCCCTGCTCCTAAGTGAGATAGACCATCCCGAAGAGGCAATATTCGTAGTATCGGGCGTAGAAAGGGACACGATATCGCTTCCGAGATTTACTGGTGATGAGAATGTGATTGAGTTCACCGAGAGTGACGGATATACGACGTCTGAGATTCTGGCGATTGAGAGCTTCGTACAGAGGGGGGGGACAGTAATCCTGCTTGACGACTTTGGGTACTCCGCTCAACTCGCAAGTCAATTCGGATTGGACTACTCGGGACACAGACTCTACGACGGACAGGCATACGCTCACGAACTGGACTACAATTTCGTCTGGGTCAATACAACTTCAGCATTCAATTTCACCACCAACTCGGGCTCTCTTTCCTCAATAAATCCATGTCTGAAGGACTTGGATAAGGATGGGGTAATTGACCTACTTGATGAGGATCCGCTGAATCCCTCCGTGACTACCCAGGGAATTACCTCCGATATGGCGGGCCTTTGTGCCCACCGATTCGACCAATCAACATCCACATGGGATTTCTCAGAGGGATACGATATCCTAACAAATGGGCCGTCAGCATTCGAAAAGGCATCTTCATACAACCCCGTTGAGAACCGCTATGCCATAGGGCGCTCGACACTGGATTCCTATCTCGACACAAACGACGATGGAAATCTAACGGTGGGCTTTGAAGCAGCAGGAATAGAGGATGACGAGCAGGGGCCTTTCGCAGTCTACGTAAGATTCTGCCAAGACAGATTGTGCCTTGATACGGACTCAGGAAGGGTTCACTTCGTATCTGATGGATCATTGCTAATCAACTCACTGTACAACCCCGATTATGTCCCGGATTACTCGGGACTAGTTCCGGATAATGACAACAGGAAGTGGGCCCTCGATATCATCGCCGAGGCACTACTTATTGGGAACTCCAGTACAGGGGCTAGCGAGAATGCAATCGTAATCTTCGACGAGAGCAGGCACCAGCAGTCGAACATCGGGGGAGACACGTACAATCTTCTGTATTACCTGCT
The DNA here is from genome assembly GCA_002504435.1 of Euryarchaeota archaeon UBA438. Taxonomy (GTDB): domain Archaea; phylum Thermoplasmatota; class Poseidoniia; order Poseidoniales; family Thalassarchaeaceae; genus MGIIb-O5. The sequence continues at coordinate 2,258 of DAQP01000019.1, read as the reverse complement.
AATCTACTTCACAAACGATTGGATGGCGATGCTACTCCTCTTCCTCGGCCTCTTCATTGCATTGGAGGCGGTCTTAATCAGAAAAGAGGACCCAGACGACTGGAGGCACGTTTTCAGAATTATCTACTACGGTTTTGGAGACGCTCGAAGGTACGAGTACTACCAGAGGCCGGAGAAAATCAGGCAGGTGCTCCTAACGAGAGTCAGGAATGTTAACGCGATGTCAAGGGAGGAGTTCGATGCCTTACCTGCCGCCGAGCTACAGAAGATGATAGATGACAACGTTCTCACGGACTTCATCTTCAATGATCGGAGATACAAGACAGATGAATTGGTAGGGATAGTCAAGAGAATCAAAGAATGGGGAAGGACAGAGTCTGATTCGGAGGCCTAGAGATGTGGACAAGAAAAGCTGCAATCATGTTCACCAGTGGGATAAGCCTCATCCTCATTGGAATGATGATTTCAAACTTCCAACTAATGATTGTTGGACTGTCTTTCATTTCCCTCTTGGCCATCAATGGATGGGTGGCAGGGCACTCGGATTTGCTAATCGAGAGAGAAACCTCCGCTACAAACGTGTACAAGGGGGACGACATAATCGTCTCTCTAACAGTCACAAACAAGTCCTATCGAAGGACACAGCAGTTAGAGCTCTTTGACAATGTCCCGCATGAGATGAAGATGCGCAAGGGCATCAACCAGATGAGGATGAACCTAGGCCCAGGTCAAACTGCGAAGCTGCGATATGTTGTCAGATGCCCACTCAGGGGTCATTACACAATTGGGCCTGTTTCAATCCGCTACAGGAATGCTTTCAACCTCTTCGTCAATGAGACAAAGCTTGATGACAGATCGGACATCACCGTTTTCCCCCAGATAAGGGATATCGAGGAGGCACTTCTGAGGTCGGATGTACCGAAGATGTACTCTGGTGCTACTACTCTGAAGACACCCGGTCCCGGGATGGAGTTCTACGCACTAAGGGAATACCTTCCCGGCGACTCTTTCAGGTCAATCAATTGGAAGGCCTTGGCCAGGACGGGAGAGATGATGGTAAACGAAAAAACCAGAGATGCCGTAACTGATGTTTTCGTAATAGTGGATACAAGGGACGTCTCAAGGATTGGCACCGTTCTGAAGAACCCACTTGAGATGGGAACGGTTGCCGCGGCCTCCGTCTCCAATTACTTCCTGAAGAGGAGGGATTCCGTCTCTCTTGTGACATACGGCTCCCGGATGGACTACTTGCCGCCAGAGACCGGTGATAAGCAGTACTTCAAGATCCTCAGTGGTCTAGCGTCAGTGGAGGCGAAGGGGTCAATGCCCCTCCAAGCAGTTACAAATGCACTATCCCCCAGAATGAGCAGAGGCTCCCCGGTTTTCATCATCAGCAGCCTGGAGGGGGATGGAACTACATTGCCCGCAATCAGGAACTTGTCCGGTAAGGGACACGAAGTGATAGTCCTCTCACCGAGTAGCATAGATCTTGAGAGGCTGGTTAGCAGGATTCCAAGGATGTCATACGAGGTCCTGAAATTAGAGAGGCAGAATCGCTTGACGGCTATTGCCGGATATGGAGCCAAGGTGATCGATTGGATGCCAGACGTTGAACTCTCACAGGCGCTATTGCAGATTAAGTTGGGTTAGGTGTTACGGATGTCAGCAAACGAAGTTCCGATGGGCAAGTCACTCAACATTAACCAACTACGCCGTCGATGGCAGGTACTCTTGCTTCAAATCATCTCCACCGCTTCACTAATTCTCCTCATGCAGAGGATGACCAGGCTCTTTGGGACCTGCTCAGATAGTTTTGTTGAGTCATATGGCGACTCCCTATACTGGTGCCCGGCATACGAGCACACCCGCGGACTGCGGTGGTTCGAGCAGGAGACTGGCTCACTAGTCCTACCGGACTTCCTCACGGGTCTGAATCAGACAGGGGATATGACCGTAGCCGCACCACTGGCTCTTTGCTTTGCAATCACAGCAGTTTGGATCTACGTCCTCACTCGGGGCGATTCCACGAGGAAGTGGATCAACATCGGGGTAACAGTTGTTTTCTTCGCATGGATGCTTCTACCGTTCCTGGTCTCCTGGATAATGGTCATGGACCACCCCTTGAATCACATCGATCACCTCTGGGGCCCGTTGCTGTTCGTATTCGAACTGGTCTTCTTGGGCGTAGTTTTCGCCCCTGTACTTGCTGGAATTATGGGGATATGGGGACTGTCAAAGAAGTTCCTAACTTGGACAGT
>DAQP01000006.1:45151-47501 GCA_002504435.1 Euryarchaeota archaeon UBA438 | reverse complement strand
GACTCCAGGCTCGAGTGATCGGTACCCATGGATAGGGCCCACTGCGAACCCATGTTGACATAGTTGTTGTGTGCAAGGATGTTATGGTGAAACCCTGTGATTCACCGCATAATCGTTTGAATCAGACATCGATTAGACCACGAGTAATTAGGAAAGAGGATTTATTACACATTTCGATTATTTTGGGTTATGCCCATAGGATTGAACGACGACGGCTCTCGTCGTACTGTGATTGTCGCTGACAAAGAGGGACCGGCTTGGTCATTATTCGTATTCCCAGTCGAACCTGATGCAGGCATATACTTGGAAGGGACGGAACAGAACCCCCCACTGTACCAGAGACCATTGAATCATGGCGATCCTCAAATCCACGAAGACCTGATTGGAGGATACTATCTCCAGAGAGTCCCGTTTAATAGATTGTTGACAGAGGAATTCTTTGCGAATGGAGATTGTGATTTGGTCATCGAACTAGCACATCTCCGGTTCAAGAACGAGAAGTCCAAAGCACAAATCTACTGGATGCATGAATTGGAGCAACTGAACGATATGCAATCGATGAGATTGAGAGTATTTGAGTTCCCGGGCACCCTCACTGACCGGGCAAGAATCGAGTGCGGCATGGTCCCGTCGAGGGGGGCGACGCAGATACAGATCGATGATGCGAAGAACTGCGACACTGAGGCGATTTGTTGGTTCGTTATCAATCGTCCCGAGATCGAACTAAGACGATTCGATCCATCGAGACAACTTCGAACTTCAAGCCGACGTGAGCAGATTGACCATACCCCAGAACAGTTTAGGGAATCAATAATCAGAAGAGAGTTGACACGAATTCGTGAGAACTGTAACGAGCGACTGAACATCATGCGTGTACATGATTACAGACAGGATAGAATCCAATCCTCTCCATTCAACGCTGACATCTGGAACCAGATTGATCACGCGTTACGAATCCTCGACGATGCCTTCGGTGGATTGCCAGAAGTTAACTACCCTGATGTGAGCGTTGTCTTCAGCATTGTCAGAGAACGCCTCAACCCTAATGCTAATTATCTGAGAGATCGATTGAATAGACTCAATGATGAAATTCCCATAATCACATTGGGCGGAAGCGTTCCTGAAAAACGACAACGGCTCAGAGATCTTGGCGTGTCAGTCGCAGACGATGCCACAGGAACTTGGTGCAATGACATGTTGCGCGAATTGAGAGCAGACAATCCAAGGCACCGAACGGATGGCACCATAGACGTACTCAGAGAAAGACTAGAGGAACTAGAGGAGATTCCTGAGTTTACGGAACGCATCTACCGCGGAGGCTCCCCTGGAAGGCACAACGGTGTGAATATTTCATTGGATGCGATTATGTCAATCTATGTCTGCGTATTCGATGATGATGGGAATCGCCGCCGACCCCATCCAGATGAGTTGGAGGAGCCGATTGGCTACGGTGCTGACTTCATATGGACCAGAGTGCTTCAGATGACGAACTACCACGGCCGTATGGGAGGAGTTGCACGGTCCAACCTTATGTATCACGTGCTTGGGAAGAAATTCGAGCTGAGAGATACAACGGATATTGACCCAGAAAATTTCGCCGCCGCTAGTGCCGCCGTAGAACACCTACTCCCCCTTGCGATACCGGATGGAGACGGGGGGCCAAGAGAACGTGCATATGAACTGCTGAGTGACCTATCCGATGGATTCCTCGATCCAGGGAACTGTGCTCCGACTGTGCGTGGAGGCGAAATCACTCAAGTCAGGTATCTAACTCCCTCGCGAAGATACTATATCGATGGGCAGCCCGAAGAACGCACTAATCGAAGGATGAACGATCGTGCCCAATTCAGGAGGGCTTGCAAATATCTGCTCAGGTTGTTTGCTAGGTCTGTGGTCGAATACATATCGGTTGAGGAAGAATGAAATAATATTGCATTCAGGTAAAACTAGGCCTATTGGTTAATCTATCTCAACAACTTTGTTTGGTTGGTTAATATAGCTCATGGGCCACCTTTTTCGCAAACGTCCAGTAGTTTCTGTACACAAGGGGCACCCAAGCCATCGGCTCTATTCGGTCGGCCCCCTCATGCGAGGGATCAATGCAGGAGTTTCCGATCTGTATCGCTGGTAGTCCGGATCATCTCCCCACTTGGCCAGGCCACGTTCGTCAAGGAGCGTGATACCACTGATCCTTGTCAGGAGCAAGTATACGAAAACCGGGGAGACCCAAGCTACCATCTCTAGTCCTTCAAAGCAAGAAACACCGAAGAACGCCACTCCGGTCCAGAGGAGAATCTCGCCTAGGTAGTTCGGGTGGCGGGAGCGCGCCCAGAGGCCCTCCGCAATCCAC
>DAQP01000006.1:0-44792 GCA_002504435.1 Euryarchaeota archaeon UBA438 | reverse complement strand
TCACTTCGATGGAGAATCCGAGAACCCACAAAGCCAATCCTATTCCGTCCCAAATGCCGAGGTCCGGAGATGCCCCTTCCTGGCAGTTTATCACCACCACTACGCCCAATGTCAGGAAGACCCAGAGTGCCTGCAGGGACCAAGGGATTACGAATCGGGCAGCTGAGGTCTTCAATTCGTCGAACCGCCCGTCCTTGCCTGCTCTGTGTATTCGCAGGAAGAGGAACCCTGAGAGGCGAATTGCCCAGATTGCCACAAGCGCGCTCACGATCAATTCTCTTTCGCCAGGAGGCTCCGACTGTGAACCGGCCCATAGGCTGAGGATGACAATCGCGACATAGGTCACCCCTCCGGTGAGGTCAAAGAATGCCTCCGTCTGTTTTATTGATGCAGGAATCCATGCCAGTAACTGTATCCCCAGGGTAATGGCCGCACATAGAACCACGGCCGAGACTCCGTTGATCTCAACCGAGTTGGCATCAACAGCACTTGCAATTAGTCCAATGACTAGCAGGACAATAGCTACAACCGAGCCCCCTCGGCCCAAATCCTTGGAAAACTCCATGGCTACCCGTACCAATGATGGTTCATAATCTGATTTTCCCCCCACTTTGCATTTGTTGGTATTCGCCATAAACCTCCCCAAATTGAGAATTACTGTTTTACAATACGTCGGATTGAAGGAGTACCATCTCACGGCATTCCTCATGGATGTCCCTGCTGAACTGCTTTCCATGCTCTCGGGAGAGCAGGGCCCAACCAAGCAGAAGGCATCACGGCTGGTAATCGACCTCGCCGTAACCGCAGGGGCCACCCAATTCGTCAGAGCAGAACACGCGCATGTCTCGGGAGTAAGCGTCATCACAGGTGGACATGGGCTCAGGCGCTTTCTTTCCGACCTCTCTGGAGACCCGCAGGGAAGGGTCTCAATCCCAACCACACTGAACTCCGCAGGTTGCGACCACGACAAGATGGAGGAAATGGGGATCGACCACCCAGACTTCTTGGAACAGCAGTTCGAGATAGTTCAGTCATACTCTGAGCTGGGAATCGAGGCCACGCTTTCGTGCACCCCCTATGACAGGGGGATAGAATCCGAGGAAGGCATCGGTTCATGGGCAGAGTCGAACGCAGTGTGCTTTTCCAACTCATACACATCCCTGGTGACCAATCGGGAATCCGGCCTCTCGGCGCTTGCCACCGCTATCACTGGGTGGGCGCCTCTTTGGGGCCTACACATCGATGAAAATAGGATTCCCAACATTTTGGTCAATGTTGAGTGCGAGATGGATGATCCCACGGACTGGAGCATTCTTGGGGACTGGATAGGGAAGAACCTGAAGCCCGAGTGGGAACTTCCATGGGGGCCTATGCCAAGGATAACCGGACTTCCCTCAGCCACTTTCGAGATGCGCAAGGCTCTAACCGCCTCGGCAGCCAACTACGGCTGCCCGATGCTCTGGGCGGACGGGCTTACAGGCGACGCTCCCGAAGTCACATCATACCAGGGCGAGATGACCTTCACACGAGATGAGCTTGACCGGAGGTACCTGGAACTTGCTCCCAGTGGAACTGTCGATCTCGTTGTGATTGGATGCCCGCAAGCTAGTGTCGGAGAGGCCCGTTCTACCGCCGCAGCTGTCAGGGCGAGAATGGAGCTCGGTGAAGCGATACCCAATCAACGCCTCTGGGTCTTCATGAGCTCCCATAATTACGACTTAATTGCTGCTGACGGCACTCTCGACATTTTGGAGGAAGCCGGGGCTTTGGTCCTTAGGGACACCTGCCCGGAAGTGACTCCATACAACAGGTCGAGGTACAACCACCTTCTGACAAATTCTCTGAAGGCAGAGCACTACCTGACTAGCGGCCTGAACAGGATGCCGACAAGTGTAGCAGATATCCAGGACTGTGTATCCCATGCCTTTGACCCCGAGCTAGTTTCTGGAGATAGGCCCGTACTAGATTCAGCCAAGGCAAAGCCAATGGCCACTGCAAAGTCCCACAAGACAGGAGAAATTCTGGCTAGTGGGGTCGGTATACCAAGCCAATCATCATGGAAAGTTTCGGGTAAGGCCCTGGTCACGGACGTTCCAATCACGTACTTGGGCTACGTCAACAGGGACACAGGGGTTATCGAGGAACCCGGACACCCCTTGGACGGCTCCCCAATTGAAGAAACGATTCTGATTTACCCAAAGGGCTCCGGATCAACGGTGGCCCCATTTGTATTGATGGGCTTGATCTATACTGGAAAAGGGCCCAAGGGGATAGTAAACAGGGACGTCTGCCCCCTTACTCTGCCCGCGGCCTCCTTGTTGGATGTCCCCTATGCCCATGGATTCGACGTCGATCCAACAATCGAGATCAATACTGGTGATCAAGTAGAAATGTCACTAATTGACGGAAAGGTCTCCCTCAAGGCCATAACGCGTGCGAGCGAGGGTTGATGACGAAAACGTCCAGCGCAACCCATGGGAAAGCGACCCGACCCCGAGCCATGCCGGCCTCAGGACCTAGGCCTATTCGAGGTCGTAAGTAGGGACGGTGCCGCTAGGATAGGCAAACTCCACACCAGCCATGGCATTCTGACAACCCCCATGTTGCTACCAGTGGTCAACCCAAACTTGAGGACAATAGAGCCCCGTGAGATGTGGGATAGGTACGGAGTAGACGCACTGATCACTAACTCCTATGTCGTCTGGAAGCATGAGAAACTCAAGGAACCAGCCCTATCGAACGGCATACACAGGCTCTTGGACTACCCGGGGATAGTGGTCACTGACTCGGGCACATTCCAGTCTTACATTTATGGAGACGTAGAGGTAGGTGTCGAGGAGATCGTCGCTTTCCAGAGGGACATAGGGGTGGACATAGGTACCATGTTGGATGTTTTTGGCCGTCCCGACATGAGCCGAGAGGAGTTGGAGGAAGCTGTCTCCGAGACTGCATCCAGGGCTTTGCCATCATTGTCTGAGGCCGGCAAAGAACTCCTGCTCAATGGCCCCATTCAAGGTGGCTTGCACCACGACCTACGTTCGGAGTCGGGAGAGTTGATGGGAGCAGCAAGGGGCGAGCACGGAGGCTTCGCTATCCATCCAATTGGGGGAATAGTCCCACTCATGGAGCAACAGCGGTATCGCGAGCTGTTTGGCATAATACTCGCCTCAAGGTCATCAATCCCACGCAATCGCCCAATACACATGTTTGGATGTGGACACCCGCTCCTATTCCCCCTCTCCATAGCTCTTGGTGTGGACATCTTCGACAGTGCCGCCTACGCTCTTTTCGCTAGGGATGACAGGCTCCTAACTCCTGATGGGACCGTAAAGCTGGAAGGCCTGAGCGAATGGCCAATCGCTTCTTCAGCACTGTTCGGTAAGACCCCTCAAGAAGTCAGAGGAATGGAAAGGGACGATAGATCAGTCATACTGGCCCATCACAATCTGGAAATCACACAATCAGAATTGTCAAGATGCAGGGAGGCAGTTAGGAATGGCAGCATATGGGAGCTGGCCGAGAAAAGGAGCCACTCGTCCCCCAGGCTCCGAGAGGCATTCCTCTGGGTTCTCGAGGAATTGGAGCAACTCGATGAAACTGAGGTCGGAGACTCCCTCCTAGACATCATGGCGTCCACTAACCCACTCAGGGGCGGAGGGGAGCCAGTTTCCGAAGACATCGACTCGAGGCCACACGTTCTGCACATGATGGCACTAATTTCCCTGAGGTGGAGGGTTCCTGGATCTTGGTGGGACGGTTCCGACGGCCCTCCCGAGAGGGTTGTCGTGATAGAGGGCGCGCCGCCTCCGTGGAGGAGTACGTGCCTTCATACGGTGGTCGAGAGGCTAATTGAGGTCCCCAAGTCTGTAGTGGTCGTATCAACGCCAATTGGGATCATCCCATTTTCTTTCGAGGACGTCTCGCCTTTCTGCCACATCGATGGCCCCGAGGCAATATGGCTAGACCCCACGGATGAAGAGCAGCTGGCCGAGGATTTGGAGACCCTCGGACTGAATGATCTTCCTAACCTAATTGTCTCGCCCGGGGACGCACCAGAAAACCCCCCTCCCGAGAACGCCGAAGTCAGGTCATGGATTGATAGGTGTTCAGTGGTGGACAAATTGTCAGTTTTTTGTGCGACGAAGCCCGGAAACCTGTGTGAAATGACCGATGGCATGTCCGCAAGAAAATCGAAGACTGATAGGATGATCAATGTCAGTTCCGACGGGGAGCACATCCTCTCTCCAAGACTAACGGACGGAGGAATATCTCTGACATTGGATGGGGCATCAATGCTCTATTCGTTCAACCCCGGTGTTCCGAACAGATTTGAATCAGAGGACGAGATGGAGGAAGAGGACCACCCCGGAATACCCAGGGTACTTCTATCGGAAGATGCAATACCATTCGTAGGCCAGGGCAGGAATGTCATGCACGGCTACATTGATGGCGCCGACCCCCACATCACACCCGGTCAACCATGCGTCATCGTCTCTCCCTCGGGTGAATTAGTCGCACATGGGGTCTCTCAGTCAACTTCTCTCGAAATGTCGCTTTTCAGGAAGGGCATTGCTGTGAAAGTCAGGGATGGCGCCCTCAAAGAAAGGTAACACGGCATTCGGGCTGCATCAGACGGACTTTCCGGGGATTACTTCAAGAGACGCACCATCGAGCGAGTAACGACTCCCTTTAGGGAGTCGGTGGCAATAATGACTCCTGAATCAGCATCTCCGCCCCTCATCGAGGCAACGGACCTAAGAAAGTTGTACGGTCCACACATGGCTCTTGATGATGTGGACTTATCCATCCCTCACGGAGCAACCGGGCTATTGGGGCCCAATGGGGCAGGAAAGTCAACACTGTTCAAGTGCATCCTTGGACTAATCAAGGCAACATCCGGAGATGGACAGGTACTGGGGCACGACATCAGGACCGAAGGACATCTAATCCGTTCGAAAATTGGATACATGCCCGAGTACGACTCATTGGATCCGGGCCTGAATGCAATCGATCAAGTCAGGTATTCCGGAGAGCTACTTGGCATGAATTCCTCAGCAGCCACTCAGAGGGCCCACGAGGTCTTGGAATATGTCGGATTGAAAGACCAAAGATACCGAAAGATAGAGACATTTAGCACGGGAATGAAGCAAGCCACAAAACTTGCGTGCGCACTAATTCACGATCCCGATATACTGATCTGCGACGAACCAACGAATGGACTGGACCAGAGAGCTAGGAAGTTCATGTTGGAGACACTGAGGAAGACTGTCACAGAAGGGAGGAGGTCAGTCATCATGAGTAGCCATGTCATGGACGACGTGCAAGAAGTCTGTGACAGGATTGTGATGATTCACAAGGGCAAGATAGTAGTCCAGGGCAAGATAGACGAGTTAGTTAGCCAAGTCGAGCCGGAAATTGAGATTTCAGTTTGGGGAGGGGCCTCTGAGATGGAGGGCCAATTAATTTCAATGGGCATTTCAGTACGAAGGCTGGGCCGCAATATGAGGGTCTCCAAGACGTCCGAGGACACTTACTCAAGGATAATGGAAGCAGCGACATTGTGCGGGGTCCAAGTGAGGAAAATGTCGGATTACGAACCCGATCTAGAGGACATCTTCCTCCTGATCATGGACAAGCTCGGCGAGGAGGTCAAGGGCACTGATGACCTAATGACAGACGAACACAAGGGGGTCTCGGCGTGAGTGAAGAACTGGATATAACCGGCGGAGTGACCAGAATGGAATCCGCATTTGGTTCCGGCGATGGGGATGAGGATGCCCAGGCGACCGTTGCCCAGAATGCAGAAATCAAAGGTGCGATTTTCGAACAGACTTATCGCCCATGGAGGGGCACATTGGGACCTCGATGGGTTCGTAACTATTCCATTTACAGACACCACGTATACGGACTATTCAGCTCGAAGGGGCACAGACACTACCCAGTAATGGTCCGACTCACGATATTGGGAATATTCCTCTTCTCACTATCTCCCGTGGCAATGCTATTCTTGGCATCAATGGGCGGCAATGGCGAATTTGGCGAGGTACTATCTAGGCTATGGGGGATTAATCGATACAATTTATGGGGGCAGGTACTAGGCTTCTTTCCCCGCAATATGTGCATGTGGCCACTCCTTACCGCATTGGTCGTGGGAGGAATGATTTCCGATGACAGGGGCAATGGGACGAGTGCGATTTACTTCTCCAGGCCGGTAACTAGGATTGATTACGCTGCAATGAAATTCCTCAGCTCCGCCGTGGTCCTGGGATTCGTCATCGTTTTCTCGTACATCCTCTACTACACCAGTGCCATAGTCTTCAAGGGAGAGGGATGGGCGTTCCTGATAGACACGTTCCCCATGTTCCTCGGGGGCCTACTGGCGGGAATTCTGCTAGTTTTCACCTACACCTCGATAGGCCTTGCACTGTCCAGCATCAGTCAAAGCAGATTCTTTGCAGGCGTCGCATTCTTGGCAACAATATATGGGACAAAAATGGTCGCCTTCCTAATTGAGTCGCAGTTCGACTCATCCATCCTTTACATCTTCAGCCCCTATGACGTATTGGCCCATATAGGGCAGTGGCTGCTGGGAATAGAATCGAATTACGACCACTCCCTGGCCTTTTCCGTGGTCTCGCTATTGCTAATCAACGGGTCCTCGATTGCATTGCTCGCTAGCAGGGTGAGCTCCCTGGAGGTGACAAGGGAATGAGCTCGGAGAATCCAGCAGTAGTTATGGAATCGGTATCGAAGTGGTACGGAGAGGTAATCGGAGTAAATGACGTCTCTCTGGCCATAGACGGCGGTGTGACCGGTGTCCTGGGTCCCAACGGTGCAGGAAAGTCCACCATGTTCAAGCTACTGCTAGGGCGACTGAAGCCCAATCAAGGATCCGTCAGGCTCTTCGGAACTGACCCGTGGGAGAGCACCGCCCCTTTCAGGAGGGTTGGCTACGTCAGTGAGACAGAGCCACTCTACGAATGGATGACAGGTCTCGATTTCGTCTCCACTATGGCCAGGCTTCACGGGATGACTAGGGAAGAGGCGACAGATCGTGCCGAGCACGTTCTAGATTTCGTCGGCCTCTCCGATGTCCAACACAAGGAAGTCGGCAAGTACAGCAAGGGTATGCGCCAGAGGGTAAAGATAGCTCACGCACTAGTGCATGACCCGGATTTGATTATCTTGGATGAGCCCTTGCATGGATGCGATCCCCTGGCTAGGACTAGCATAATGAGTGTGATTAGGGAGCTTGGGAATCGCGGGAAAACCGTCATCGTCTCAAGCCATATTCTTGAGGAGATTGAAAGGATTACAGAACAGATAGTGATACTGCACAATGGCAGACTCCTTGCCCTAGGCAACTTACACGCAATCAGGGGGCTCCTAGACAAGCACCCCCATAGGATATTGATTGAGACTGAATCGCCCAGGGAGTTAGCAGAGGCATTTATCTCTCGAGAGCCAGTTTATGGCGTGAGGTTCCCCGATCAGGGCTTCTTGGAAATACAGACAAGCAATCTTTCCGCCGCCCACTCGATATTGCCTCAGGTAATCGTCGAATCGGGGATCAAGGTCCGCTCGGTGGAGAACCCAGATGACAACCTAGAGTCACTTCTCGGGTATTTGGTAGGGGGTGGCTAGTTGGATTCCCAAGGAAGGGGTTTGAGCGAGAGCGTATGGACAAGCCTCGACAGAAAGGCAGGAGCCGTAGTAGAGCTAACAGTTAGGCAGCTCCGAAACAAGATATCCACTTGGGTCGTTATGGCCCTTGGAGCACTTCTGATGGCGCTTCTCCTGGTCTTCTATGTCGACGCAATTAGGGATGGATTCGAGTCCATCGACAATGATGGGGACAGCGTCGATATGGATAGGGATGGATATCCCTTAGGACAAGAAATGAAGTACGGCACCAGCGATTGGGATGGAGACTCATTCCCGGGCTCGGGGAATTATGTCTTTGAAGGGCAAATCGACTGGAATGATCCTGATAGGACAATTACTGGCAATAGGACATGGGAGGGCTCAGCAATACTGGATGCCACATGGATAGATTACGGGTACACCGGGGGGATGTGGAGCAATATCATCGACTGGCAGGACGGTGACGTAGGGCAATGCCCCGATGGGGACGCATTTGATGACTGGTGGCCACCCTATGCATCAGCATGTCTACAGGATGACGGGACCTATGTGGTGTCTGGCAAGTTCAAGGCCTCCGGCGAGCTCTATGCCCCTGAAGGATACTACCTGACTTGGGGCTATTACACTGAAGTCTTCTATGTTGAACCAGACCCTGCAGAGATGTACATTGATGAAGATGGCATTGACTGGGATGGAAACTCCGGTAGCCAAGGTGTCGATGACGATGGCGACTGCCTTAGGTCGGGGTGGGAATCGAATCTATGGTACAACCCGGACTCAAACCGCAATGGCATACCCTGCGATGTAGTATGGTACGTCGACCCAAACACAGGTGAGGTGATTTCGATTAATGCTGATGATTTCGTAGATGAGGACCCAGTCGACGAGGATTACGCCGGCGAGTCATCGCATCGTGCATTTGTCATCGCCTCTGGAAAGGTAGCATTCGTACTTCTCCTGGGTCTTTTCCTCCCATTATTCCTTGCTCTTGGTCTAGTTAGGGATGAGACGGAGCGAGGGACCCTTCACTACCTCCTGTCCAAGCCAATACACCGCGGCGAATTCATCACTTACAGGGTGCTTGGTTACTTGGCCGTCGTTTCCTCCTACGTCATTGCATTGTGCTTGCTGATGGCCTTAATCACCTCACTGATCGGTCCCGGAGATGATTTGATTCGATTTAGCGACTTCCCCGTGTGGATTGGGATTGCAACAGCAACGATACTCGTTCTCGCGGCGTACGGCTCGCTGTTCAACACCATAGGCCTCGTTATGCCAAAGTATGGCGTGTACCTCTGCATAGTCATCGGCGTATGGGAATTCGCCATGGGTTTCACCACCATCATTTCCCCTAGTTCCTCGGTAACATTCCTGTCAATTTCCCACTGGGGTCTTCAGATTGTTGACGCTACCGTCCTAGCTGCATGGCCCGACACACTGCAATACTCCCAGATGTCGAACGCGTTCGGACTCGATACCGGGCTTGAGTGGATTTGGAGGCCACCTGTCCACACTCTAGGGACTGGAAATGCGTACCTCTCGATCTTTACTTCGACCGCCATGCTATCGATACTCTCTCTCGTATTGATATCCATCGGCAGCTCGATATTCCGCAGGAAGGAGATAATGTGAGGAGATGAGATGGAATCATCAGAGCAGAATTTCAAAGGGGATTTCTCATCCCTATGGAGGCTAGACGTCATGCCTCCAATTAGGAGGCTTTCTTGGTGGTGGTGGTGGGCCCTTATTCTGGTACCGGACCCTGAAAACCCTTCTAGGTCGAAGCAGCTAATGGTACTGTGGTCAACCAAGGACACTCCAGCAATAAGGGTTAGCGGCCATTGGTGGAAACCCGGAAAAAAGATGCTAGTCGACGAGGAAGGGGGCCATGTGTTGCCCGGCATGGTTTGTGCATGGTGGTATGATGGGGAGGATATGCACGAGCCTCTGGTGATGAGGGAGTGCAGGATGGCGAGCATTCCCGACACACATTCCCTGTGGCCCGGTCGTGGTGATGGCAAGGGGGCAGGTGCGGTAGTGCCGCTTACCTCAGAAGACATGTCACTCGGCATGTCACCAGGAAACGAATCTTTCTGGATCAATCTGACTAGCGATCCCGAAGCACGGTCAAGAGGTGCTCCCAAGACTTTCGAGGCCGAGCTAACCCCTTGGTGGGGGCCTCCTAGTGAACTAACATACAGGAACAATGTTTACTTCTTGGGGATGGGATATGACATACTCAGGCTTCAGGCAACAAAGTGTAAGTTGGTAGTTGACGGAGAGGAAATGGAGGGAACCGGTTACTTCCAGAAGGTTACCGTCCAGGCCCCGTCATTCCCATGGTTCTGGGGGATGCTCCACTTCGATGACGGATCGTATTTGGATTGGTTCATGCCCCATGTTTCTCCAATGTGGACAGTCACCGATGAAACACCATGGAGGCTACGTGATGTATTCAGGACCCCTAACATAGGAACCGGGGTATTCCACGACAGAAAGGGCGGGAAGACCCACAATTTTGACAACTGCGAGGTTAAACTCTCAATGCCAACTGAGAAAGACGCACTATTGGACGATGATGGAAATATCCTCCCCAGATTCAACATCAGGGTTTGGAATGATGAGTCTAGTGCGACCATACAAGTCAGGGCAGTTAGCAGAGCGAAATGGGTCTTCGATCAGCCAACAAGGGCTTCTTGGGTCAGCCACCTGACTTACAATGAATATCCATTGGAGGTCGAGTCGATACGCTTTGAACAGGGTTCAGATTTGAGGACACTGGAAGACTACGGATGGATCCATGGAAATGCTGAGCATGCATGGGGAGTACTACATTAGAGGTGAAATTATGAGCGATTATGTCAACCAATACAAGCAGAAAGTGGATGCGGAAGAAGTCCGGTCGAGATTCAGTGAGATTACAGATTCTGAGGTCCCAATATGGTCTGGTGCACCTTCTGCGCTGTCAATGATTGGAAGGTACTCCCTAGCCATAGTGGTCCTATTTGTTCACCTGATTTTCTTCTGGGCCGCAAAATTCGAGAACATAGATGGGGAAGGGAATCTGAATTTGGTAGTCGGTCTAGCCAAGGTAATCCTGGATATATCGGGAGTTTTCGGTTTCGTAGTCGTAATGATGTTGATAGCCAAAATTAACCACTACCTGAACGTCTCAACCTCCGGAGGATGGACCAATTCGTGGTTAGTTCTGAACGGACTGATCCCATTCACAATTGTTATTCTAGATTGGAGTGGCAAGATACTAGGCAATTTCTTTGAGAACATACCCGATACTCCAATGTGGCTGGATTGGTACTATCCGCTTCTGGGCGTTCTTTCGTCGTCCTTCGCTATAGCAATGACTACTCATTACCGAAACGCATTCCAGTATGCGATCACAGACAAGAGGGTCCACATTAGGAAGAAGTTCCTGTATCTAGACACGAGTGCCGTTGGAATTCCATTCGACAAGGTTGAGAACCTGAAAGTAGACCCCCCAATCATTGGCAAGATGTTGGGCTATGGGAGCTTGCACATCATTACCGATGGAGGAGTCACTGACGAACCACAGAACAACCATCAAGACGAAACAGAATCAAACTCTGGTTTTTTCAGACTAATGTTCGGGTGGATATTTGCGCAGAGGTCAAGGGGAGATTTTCGTGAGGACCCAAGCTCTTGCCTATACGCGATTAGTGAGCCAATGGAAGTCTACAGACTAATCAACGAGCTAATGGACGAAAGATAGCCCCCATCCGCACCGTTCATAACCCAAATACTTCCGATGTCATCCCAAGGGGATGTCAATGACAGGCGAAGACACGGTTACTCAAGCAGCTCAGCTAATCACAAAGGGCGATTTCATGGGCGCAATGGACATTTTTGACGTCCACACAAAAGAAAACCCCTCCGAACCAGCAGGCTTCCACGGTTGGGCGGAAGCGGCCCTGTTCGAGATCCAGGAGAATGGAAATCTGGATGATAAGGGGAATGACAGGATAAACGAGGGCCAGATAGCAGCCTACTTCAGAAAGGCTGCATCCATGGATCCAAAGAATCCCGACTATCTGGCCTCTTATGCCAACGCCCTTCTTGAGTTCGACAGAATACCGATGGCAGTTCGCGAATTCAGGAAACTAAAGGCCCTGGGGGATGAGCTAGACGACGTAGATGTTTCATTCCACCTTTACGAGGCAGCTAGGACGTTGATCGACTTGGTGGATATGAAGACAAATTTCGACAGGAGTGATCCAAATGCGAGACAATTCATCCCGGTAGCACTAGAGTTCTCCATGCTAGGCTTAGGCTTCTCGTCGGTAGACGAAGCGATGGAGTACCTCCTTACCGAGGAGTGAGGCGATAATTTGGACAGCGACCGTTTCTTGGTCGCTATTGGGTATAGGGGGGATACCTTCCATGGCTCACAAATTCAGCCAAATGTGAGGACCGTCCAAGGCTCCATCGTCAAAGCAATCAGGAAGATTGGCTGGTGGTCCGATGGATGCCTGGGGATGTCCAGCAGGACCGACGCCGGAGTCAGCGTCAGAATGAACCTGGCAAGACTGGATCTTCCAGACGCGGTCTCAAGCTCAGTAGACGATAGGAGGGTTCTGAGGGCGTTAAATGACCACCTCCCGGAGGACATTGTTGCATGGGGGGCTAGGAGAATCACACAAAGATCTCCGAGCAGGCCAGTAATTTCCAGGAAATACTACTACCGTTCCGAGATATCCCGAAGATGGCCAAATGAAGTTGACTTGGACTCCCTCCAAGAATCCTGTTCCGTACTGGAGGGACATCACGACTTTTCGAACTTCTGCAGGGCCGAGGAGGGCAGGGAGACAGAGAGGACTGTCAATGAATGCAAACCCTGGATAAACTCAGAGGGACGTGCTATTGGAATTTCAGTTAGTGCCCAATCATTTCTCTGGAATCAAGTCAGAAGGATGTCATCGGCGATAACAAGTGTAATTTCGGGAGATGTTGATGTGGATGATTTGAGAATGGCACTAGACAATCCGCAGAATACTGTCGACCTTGGGATGGATCCTCCCGAAGGATTGGTCTTATGGGAGATAGATCATGCATCGTTGGGGGGTTTGGGATTAAATTCCGAACCCGATACAACCCACTTCTCCAATGCCCCAATCGGACTTAGAGAGCATTCCATTTGGTCAGGTCTTTGCAAACTAGAGATGTCTACGATGATCCACGCTGAGTGGATTAGTCAATACGAGAAATTCTGACTCTAACCGTATCCCCGTCCTGACACGGAAGGCACTCCCTCAGGAAAGATGCGGAGATCACCTCCGCAGTCTCAGTGTGCCGTGTTAAATCCGGTATTAGGACTGCGCACTCGGTCCATGATTCGCCATTCACAGAAATTCTCGCCTCAAAAGCAGTAGCCCCTCCAAAGGACCGTCCATCCCTCTCAAAACCATGTATCCTAATTGACTCGACCCCTTCATCTGAGTCACCTTCCTCAAGGCCAGAAGCGACCCTAAGCTTTCTGTAATCAGAAATGCTCTCTTCACTCAGATCGACATTCAGAGTCCCCGGCCAAGCCCCTGTTCCTAGAATGTCTTTGAACTGCTCTTGGTAATGTGCTTGAGCCATGAAAACATGTGCTCGGCCGAGGCCGCTCGAGACCTTGCCGTCAAGGAGCATGAGCCTCCCTTGAGCGTCCTACTCATAAGGTTCCTTATTCACCCAAGATTGTATGTGTCTCCAGGCTTGCTAATGCCCCAACCCATTCCTCTTACTGCGGCATACTCATCACTGCCCTCGTCATGTAGTGGGTTGGTATGATTCAAGTGGAAAAAGGAGATTTCTGGATCCTCACTCGACCTCTCTCCCAGCAATTCTAGAGACTCGCAAATCGTCGGATGAGGAATTTCCGACATATCCCTTCCAGACAGCTCAGAAGAGTCCCAGAAAGTCCCGTCGATCAATGCAATGTCCGCCCCTAAGGAAGTGAGCCATTCACGTATAGTAGATTCGCCTAATGTCTCCTCCCACGAGTCCTGGTCGGGCATGAAGAGCAGGCTCCTCTCCCCTCCCTCTATCAAAAGTGCATGATTGTCGGAGAGTTCGGCCCTGTGCTTCACAGGAATTGGCGTTATTGTAAATCCACAACCGGGACTCGCCTCGAAGGGAATCAAACTCCCCCATTGTTGAGGAATGATCACTCCCTGTTCCACTAGGATGTTCCAAGTGGGTGTTTGATGAATTAGGGATAGCATTGACTCGCTGCAATGTAGTTTCACCCCTTTGATTCCAATGGCCTCTCTACCGAGTAATCTCAAGCCGTCGCTATGGCCCAGATGTGCATGAGTGATGCTCGCGCTCTTCAAAGGCCACTCTAGGCTCCCGGTGCCTTCCCAAATCTCGATATGATCGCCAATTTTTCTTCCAACTTCAATGATGTGACATGAGCCATCGGTGCCGATGACCCCGAGTGATACCGGGCTTCTCGAGAGACTCCTGTCAGAACGGGCTCTTTCACAGCAGGTTAGCCTGCATCCGGGTTGTGGGTATCCCCCATCCTGCGCTGTTCCTAGGACTATGGCCATGACTTTAGCATCCGTCATGATTCCCCGAGTGCATCTCTGAACATGAAACACTCGCTCCGATGGAGCAATGAACCCCACCTACACTTCAGGTGCATGGCGGCCGACCTGTCGTGGATGAGGCAACGATACGAGGAGCTACGCTCACAGGGTCTCGATTGGAACCCTCCAACCTTGGAATCCGCTAGTGAGCCAAGGTGTATTGTCAATGGAAAGGAGATGATAATGCTCTCAGCCAATAACTACCTGAATCTGACAACACACCCCAAGGTCGTTCAGGCTGCTATCGAAGCTACAAGGGAGTATGGCGCTGGCTCTGGCTCCGTTAGGGCGATTGCAGGGACTCTTGATATCCATCTGGAGGCCGAGAAGGCCGCAGCCCGATTCAAGGGTGTAGAGTCCGCTTTGATTTACTCTGCCGGATATACTGCCAATGTCGGACTAATCCCAACACTTGTCAGGGGAAAGGAGGACCTGATCATTTCAGACGAATTGAATCACGGCTCCATTATTGATGGAGTCCGTCTAACCAAGGCCTCTCGTGCCGTCTATCAGCATAATGACGTCGCTGCCCTGGAGAGGGTATTGCAAGAAAACGAGGACTCAGATAGGAAACTGATAATCACAGATGGCGTATTCAGCATGGACGGGGACATAGCACCTCTGGATGAAATCACAAAGATAGCAGAGGAATACGGTGCGATGGTGTTCGTTGATGACTGCCATGGTGAAGGTGTCCTCGGCGATGGGAAGGGCATAGTGGCTCACTTTGGGCTCCAGGGGAGGGTGGACTTCGAAATTGGCTCCTATTCCAAGGCCATGGGCGTCCAAGGCGGAATTCTAGCGGGCTCTGAGGTGGTAAGGACCCATGCACTAAATCACAGCCGCTCATGGCTTCTTTCTGGCAGTCAGCCACCCGGCGTAGCTGCAGCCCAGAAGGCCGCCGTCGAGGTCCTAATGGAAGAGCCCCAGCACGTAAGGAGACTCTGGGAAAATACAAACTATTTCAGGGAGCAACTGAATTCCATGGGCTTTGATACGGGAAATTCAGAGACTCCAATAATTCCCGTAATGTGTGGGGAGAGCAGAATAGCTCAGGAATTGTCAAACAGCCTCAGTGAAAATGGGGTTCTTGTAGGGGCAATTGTCTTCCCGATGGTTTCTAGGGATAAGGCCAGAGTGAGGACACAGATGTCTTCAGGCCTATCCCGGGAAGATATCGACACAGTTCTATCTGCCTTCGAAAAGAGTGGCAGAATGTTGAATCTGATCTAGGTGGAATAATGGCTTCAAGAAATAACTCCGATTCAACCGAGTGGGCTGTTTCCATGGACATCACAGTAAATTGGGGGGATATGGACGCACTAGGCCATGTTAACCACTCGGTATTCGCTACTTGGATGGAGACTGCTAGAATGGAGTATTTCTCCAAGATGGGGATGATGGAACTATATGAGGACTCGAACATTGGGCCAATTCTGGCTAGGATAGAGGTCGACTACAAATTCCCGATAGTTTTCCCAGATGTTGTCAAGGTTATGACATCAGTATCCAGAATTGGGAACTCCTCATTCGACATGAAATATGAGATTTCTAGCCTCGCCAAAGAAGGTGAGGTTGCGGCCACAGGAAAGGTCGTTGGAGTACTTGTGGATTATGACACGGGAAAGCCAGTCCCAATGCCGGAAGAACTCAAGAATTCAATTATCGAGTTAGAAGGGGGCATTACTTCAGCCGACTAGACAATGTCCACAACTTCTTCCAATTCCGAGTCCGAATCTTCAGTAACTCGACTCTCGACGTCATAGATCGTAACTCCCATCCCACCAAAAGGATCAACATCCCTGTCCAAACGATCTAGAATCCTCCACCTGGGTGCATAGGAAAGGTGAACCCAGAGGGGGCCGGGAAGTATCAGTAGAGCCCATGCAAACCACCCCAGGTAATTTGGCGTATTCGCAACGATCATCTCTATGGAAATTGCAATGACCCCCAGGAATGGAAGTGGGAAGATGAATTTTCTTCTATTTTCCAGTCTAGTGGGCGGCCTCCTAATTGCCATGGATGTAAGTAATGAGAAACCTCCGAGGAACGAAGACATGGAAATCAAGATCAGGGCCTGAAACGACCAGTCTCTGGCAACATCAGAAATGTGACTATTCTCGACCACATATCCATTGTACAGAAATGGAAGCAACATCGCCAACCCAATTAGTGCACCATAGAAGCCACCCACGAATACCGGGTGCCCACTTGTTAGGGAACCTCGCAGAAAGAAGTTACTCAGCGTTCCCCCTTCAAGCATATGGCGATGCTCAGAATCCAGTGATTCGACCCTCTCACGCCAGGATGTCACGGCTTCCGCGCCAGATGTCCCCACTATGACCGTTGGGGTAACGCAGAATATTGGAATATGGAATAATTTAGCCATTTTTTTATTGAGTCTGGGAAATCATGTTCCCCTGAGACAATCGAAACCCGCCATACGGAGGGGTTATCACGCACATCCCTTTCCAATGGTCCCGGGTGATGCTATGTCAGATGATGACACCATATTCAACGTAACAGAGTCTCATTTGGACACAGGTCTGAGGGGCATCCCAGTAGGAACATGTCAGACTTCCTACGTCGACCCCCTGGAGGGCGTTCACTATGTCGGCTATCCAGTAGCCGATCTAGTTGACTTAGAGGAGGAGGACGTAATCTACCTCCTGCTCCACAAGGAACTGCCTACTCCGGAACAATCTGAAAAATTCAGGGCAGAGTTGATTCACAGGGCAGACTCGCTCCCAACTGGGGCCCTTAGGGTTCTCGAGTCACTTACTCCTGGGAGTGGACATCCAATGGACTGGCTCGCAATCGGAATCATGGCATTGGGAACGGCAGAGCCTACTGGCGATGTCAGAGCAGACTCGATGAATCTAATCGCCAGAATGCCCGAGCTAATGGCTAGAGTTTTCCTACTTCGTGGTGGAAAAAAGGAGCAGTTGAAGCCTCGAAATCCAGAACTGGGCCTCGTAGAAAACTTCGTCCATATGTTGGGGATTGAGGGCGAGGAAGCAAAGAGGATGGAGAGGGTCCTCAGATTCTTCTTCATTTTGCACATGGACCACGGGGGAGGCAACCTCTCAACATTCACTGGAAAGGCCGTTGCATCGGGAAGAGCATCGGTTTACTCAGCTCTTTCCAGCGCAATGAATGCACTTTCCGGGCCCCTTCACGGAAGGGCTAACCAGTCAGTCCTGGAGTTCGTGCAGAGAATCGGCACCTCGGACCCCGATGAGGTCTCAAACTTCGTTAACGCGGAGATAGATTCCCGAAGGCCAATTTATGGATTTGGCCACGGCGTATTGAGGGCGGAAGACCCCCGGGCCACTTTGCTTATTGGATTGGGCCAAGAAATATGCCCGGACGATGATTTGTACAAGACTGTCAAGGCCCTCAGAGAAATCACCCCAGATATCCTGAAAGAGAGAATTCCAAAGATTAGCAATCCATATCCAAATGTGGATCTGGGGAGTGGCACCCTTCTCCACTCCGTGGGATTCAGAAAGCCGGATTACTACACCACCTTCTTTGGTTGGGCTAGAGTTGCTGGAATTTGCGCCCAGATTCTGGATGAGAGGAGTTCCAGAGAGGGTAGGGGAACCCCAATTTACAGGCCCAAGTACATCCCCAAGAACCAGCCTCACAGAAGACTCTGATTATACCCCATGAGTCTTTCCGGCACCCCTGTGCCCAATAATTCTCGGACAGCCCCAAGGTAGCCCCCTCTCGGCCTCCTTGCTCCATTTTTCCTCCGAACCTTCCCAATAAGACGACCTCCCCCTCTTTACGACAATATCTGCCCTTAACTTCGCCCCTAGCTCGCTCCAAGAAGGCAGAGAGGCACTTGCCTCCCTGAAGAGGTCCCCATACTCATTCACCGAAGCCGAACCAAAAATTCCCTTCCATTCCTCGTCGAGTGGTTGACTAGCCGGTCTAGGCCACCTAATGCTACCATCTGGCTTCGCTAAAACATCGGGGTCCAAATGATCGGATACTAGGGAAATTCCAGCCCCAATTAGTTCGTCCTCCATTCCAAGAGGTGCCGGCCAAACGAACGCCCCCATGCCCTTCAGTGATCTGTGCAATTTTTCAAGACCCCTGCCTCTAATCCCGACCGCAGAACCAGGTGAAACAAATCTAGTCCAACCGACCAAATAATCCAGCGCCATACCTATGGATTCCATTCCTTCATCTCTGAAATTATTGACCATTGAAGGAACCGATGTCGAGGCGAAATGTGGCATCGCTACTATCCTCTTCAACCTCCAGTACCTCCCCCAAGAACGTATACGGGGCATTAGCCGTGTAACGGGAAATCCAAACTCGGATGATTTAGCGACTGGAGATATCCTGGGCGAGAAGCTAGAAACTATCGTCGTCCTTTCAGGGAGCCCAAGTGGTCCGATCGACTCCTCAAGCCTCTCCATTATCGAACCAAGGTAGCGGTCAGTCCCAATTTTGGTAACTGGGTGGGGGATTTTTATTTCAATATCAACCGTTTTGCCCACCTCACTCCACGACTCGACAAACTTTGGCTCGGAGATCAAGTCCTCGAAAACAACCACTCCATTCGATCTCAACTCGCTCGTGGACATGTTCTCGATACACCGGTTTGCAATTCCCCCTTCGCCCGGAACGAATTCATCATGGAAAATCACCAGTTCCCCATCACAATCCATCCTCAGATCAAACTCAACCCCATCGGAGAAATTAATGCCATGCACGAGAGCCTCTATGGAGTTCTCCTCTGGCTGCCTCCACTTCTCGCCACCAGTCATGAGCTTCCGAGATAATACGCGCTCATAAGTGGTTTAGAGCCAACTTCTGTCCGCGGCAATGATAATTACCTCTCTGCACGCACGGGGATTGAGGTAACACCATGTCAGATGCAGTAGAATTAGACCGAGCTTCGGATCCAAAGGCAGTAAGGGGGTATGCATTCTATGATTGGGGCAAATCTGCGTTTGAGACGAGTACCACAGTAGCGATACTGCCAGCTTGGTATGCATATCTATTCCTGGAGGCCAATGGGCTGACCACAACTATCGCAGGAATCGACATGACGGGAGACGCCGTATGGGCATATGCCGTGGCTGCAGCAACTCTCCTGGTCGCGATTTTAGCGCCTGCCTTCGGAGTCATAGCGGACAAAAAACCGGTCAAGATGACATGGATTAGATACCTGACCTACATAGGGGCAGGATCGACGTTCCTGATAGGCTTCGACTTCCTATATGCCGGTTCGGAATGGGTCTGGCTGATGGTTTTCTTCCTCCTGGCCAACATAGGTCTGAATGGAGCAGGCGTGTTCTACAACGCAATGCTGCCTCACATGGGGACAGACGACGAGATGGACGATATTTCCAATCGTGCCTTCGCTTATGGGTATCTAGGAGGCGGAATCCTCCTCTTGATTCACTTCATACTCGTTCTAGGTGTCGGCGGCGACTTCGTCATCAGACTCTGTCTAGCTTCTGCGGGAGTGTGGTGGTACGGCTTCGCCCTTCTGACCTTCAAGTACGTCCCCGAGCCACCAATGGAGGGGGAGGAGGAATCCATCGACCTGAGGTCAGCCTATCAACGAGTCATCCAGACCCTGAAGGAGGTCAGCAAGTTCCGAACCCTGTTCATCTACATGCTCGCGTACTTCTTCTTCATTGACGGTATCAACACGGTAACTGCATTGGGCGGGGTGTTCGGATCAACCGTTCTAGGAGTCACAACCACCGAACTAATGGTGACCATTTTGGCTATACAATTCGTGGCTTGGCCAAGCGCCCTAGGATTCACTAAATTGGCAAATAACTGGGGGACAAAGAAGGCCCTTAGCGCATCCCTAGCAGGCTGGGTGGTTCTTTGCTTCGCCGCCTGCGCCTTCGCCCCTCTAGCACTGGACTCCCATGACCAACATGACGTTCTCTTTGAGTGGGACTCCGATGGCGATGGTATTGCAGACTCGTATGACGATGATGTGGATGGTGACTGGTTCGATAATGCCTACGAGATTGAGATGGGGACCGATCCCTTGGACTACATGGATAGCCCGTCCCCTCTCCCTCAGACTTGGCTACAGGAAAGACTCGCTACCGCCGGATCCTATGTGGCATACATGAATTGGAACTTTGATCACAGCATAGCCCAGAAGACAGATTTCTCAGATGGCGAGTTCAATGAGCAGGAATGGGCATCCATGTACTCTGGAATTCTGCCAGTTGAAATCGGCGAGAAGAGCGGTATTTATGATTGGAAGTGGGGAAGCTCCGAAGATGACCCTCACATGGTCAAGGTGAATGATCAGGCACAACTTCAGGATTTCCTGGCATCAATCGGCGATACAAGATTCAGTGCCAGTGTCTCCGGGGGGCCACTAGACGAATCCAGCTCGGTTGGCATAGACCACCCGACCAATCTCGGGGATGGCCCTATAGACGTAATTCCAGAAACCGTAAGGGACATTGTCTGGGAACCCCTTGGCCTGACCGTGGGGCTCCAATTCCTGCTCCTAGGCTGTGGAATGGGGACACTCCTTGGTGGCTCCCAAGGGCTAGCGAGGAGCATGTTCGGGCAGATGGTGCCCGAGACCAGGAGCGCTGAGTTCTTCGGCTTCTTCGGCTTCTTCGGCAAGGTAGCCGCTTTCATCGGCCCCCTCCTGTACGCCACTCTCACTGTGATGTACGGAAGCAGAGTTGGTGTTTTCTGTATTTCACTTCTAATCCTCATTGGTGCATACATGATGAGGATGGTTGACGTGGAGGATGGCAGGGCTGCAGCTAGGGCTGAGGATGCCAGAAACCGAGGAATCTCTATCGATTCCTAGTTATCCTATCGATCACCAGTGCCGCTTCTAGAAGAAGTAGCATCGGCCCGGCCACTAGGAACATCGAAACTGGGTCGGGAGGGGAGATGAGTGCCCCCAGGATGAGTCCAGCGAACCAGAGATTCCACCTGTTGTCAGAAATCGAGCTC
Organism: Euryarchaeota archaeon UBA438; assembly: GCA_002504435.1. GTDB lineage: Archaea > Thermoplasmatota > Poseidoniia > Poseidoniales > Thalassarchaeaceae > MGIIb-O5. Next base: position 23,565 of record DAQP01000006.1, on the reverse strand, counting down.
CTTTCTATCAGCTCCCCCCTTAGTAGGATGGAAGCAATCAGGGGAACTTGGAAGCCTAGTATGGATGCAAAGTATAGGCCTGTAATGAAGCCCACCCAAGATTGCAATTGCCAAGTTGTTTCCAGTCCGGCCGACGCAGCATCATCAGAAAGGTAGTCAAGCAGTAGTGGAACAAGAACTTCGTGGGAATAAGCCGCTCCCAAAGCACCCATAAGAATCGCCATAATCAATACTAACAAGACTCCTCCAAAGTTTCCACGCTCGCCGCTTCCGGACCTCCTAGATTCTGCAACGATTCTTTTCCCATTCCATGTCAGATCACACATCAGGACGATAGCCGAGAGCATTATCCCAAGATTGATGCCTATTCTGAGTTTCAACAGTATGGCTTCCATGGGGTGAAGAACCACAATTTCCACTCCCTCGGGCCTGTACGAGTTAGAACCAAGAAGCAACTCTATCGCCTCCCCTGAGGCAGGAAAACCTCCTAGAAAACCAATGAAGAAAGCCCCGACAAGAATGAACACTCTCTGTCTGAGGTGGTTTATCAGGCCCCTCAACTCCGCTCGGGGCAACAGGTCCCCCGAGTCTCCGCCCATGGTTCTCCGAGAGGCTATCACTGGTCAATTCATCGCTCATGACTTTCTCAGAATTACCGTTAGTACATCCCCGTCCCCGAGCTGATGATCAAGGCCAACTCTCTGCCAGTCAAACTTTGCACTTGGCCCCTTGACCCTAGCATATCTGAACTTCCTCACGAAGTCTCTGTGAAGTTTGACACAGACGTCCCTCACTGTCGATGTGTCTTTCACAATCAATGGCTCAATCATGTCGGCATCTTGCCCTTGGGGCTTCAAATAAATCGACATGAAGTGAAGATTATCGAAGATGAAGTCTTTCATTTCCTCTACCCCCTCTCCGGTCTTGGCAGAAACCTCCAGAACGGGCCAACCTTCGGGAAGCATCGCCCTTGTCTTCGCAAGGTCTTCATCAGTGGCTAGGTCAATCTTGTTCACCACTACTACAGCCCTGTTGTAAATCCTATTTTCTGCAAGAGTGTCAACAATGTGGTCATCGGTGACGTTAGTTCGTAGTGTCACCGTGGCAGAAACTATCCCGAAACTTCTGATAATGCCTTGAATCTCCTCTTCGGTAAGATTAGTCTGCTCCACTGTTGACCTAACGACGATCCCTCCTCTTTCGGTTCTAGTGATATACACCTGTGGCTTTTCCTGATTCAACCTCATTCCGGACATCCAGAGCTCCTTGTCTAGAATGTCAAAGTGCGAATCCTGGAATGGATCCACTACATACAGTACCATGTCCGATCCCCTGATGACATTCAGGATTTCCCTTCCCCTTCCCTTGCCTTCCGATGCACCCTTGATCAACCCGGGTAGGTCGAGAATCTGTATTTTTGCACCTCTATGGTCTAGTACCCCTGGAATGCACGTCAGGGTGGTGAATGCAAATTCCCCAGCCTCCGAATCTGCTCCGGTCAATTGGGAAATCAAGCTAGACTTTCCAACACTGGGGAATCCAACCAGAGAAACCGATGCATCACCAGATTTTTTCACCTCGAATCCAGCACTGCCGCCACTCTTCTTTGAATGGGCTATTGCCTTCTCCTTCTTCTCCTTTAGAGCAGCAATTTTCGCCTTCAGCCTTCCTATGTGTCCTTGCGTTGCCTTGTTGTACTTGGTTTTCGATATCTCCTCCTCTAGGGATTTGATTTGCTCTTCGATAGTCGCCAAGTTTGCACACTTCCTATTTCGTAGTTGCATTCCGCGCAACCACCCCAGTTCTTGAATTCGGTGGCTTCATCGAGGAAAGTTCCCCCAAGCGAGGGTTCATTTCATATCGCCGTCTGGTCTACATGAGGCCTTCCATGGTGGATGTAATCATCTCGTTAGTCAATCGCGAGTCGTTATCCAATTTACTTTCAATGCCCTTGGGGGATGTTATTTCGGGGATGGAGAGTATGTCGATAAGGGAAATCAGACCGAGTCGAGTAGAATCGCTGCACCGACAATTCGATATTGACTTGGAGGGGGAAGTTCTGGAATGGGCCGATAGAGTAGGCGAAATAGACCAGAAAACAGCCTTGTCGAACCAATCCATTGGCCTAGAGGAGAAGCTAGATCTCCTACTCCTGCTTTCGCACTGGTCTTCCATGGGGGAGTGGAGGTGCTGGGATGCTAGATTGTTCTTGTATGTAGAACCGGCCACTGGTAGAAGGATGTCGGGAACGGGGTCATTCCTCAAACCGGAAGTGTGGGGGAATTTTTCAGAAACCATTGCAAACACCGACAGAGCATCATTCATTGAGTCCGTAGTTATCGATTGGATGTCCCGTAGAGAGGAGCTCGGGGAGACCATGGACCCATCTATGGACCCGCGGATATTGCCCACCATGGAGTCCCACCAGAATTCATCCGGAAGTCTGTTTGACATAATAGACAAGTCAAGAAGGGAGGGCCACCCTCTAATGATTGGCAGAGAGTACTTGGATCCATTTTCATGGTACATAGGAAACCAGAAATTATTGGAATTTATTGAGGACTAGGGATGAACGAATTGCCTAAACACCCTGAACCGCCCGAGATTCCACCGGCACATGGTGTTGTGGTATTGGGCAGATTCCAACCATTCCACAAGGGTCACGAATTACTCATTAATTCAGCAGTAGAATGGCGAGAAAAGAACAATCCCAAATTGAAGATTATTCTGGCCATTGGTTCTTCAAACCGCCCTGAGACCCTTAGGAATCCATGGACCGCCGAAGAGAGAAAGGAAATGATCGAGGCGTGGGCACTCGATGGAAAAATTGAGCGGTACGAAATAGTGGCTATTCCCGATATTGACGACCCCCCTAACTGGGTATCCCACGCTGAGATGTACCATGGAGGGCCAGGGGTCCTGTTCACTAGCGACATGGAAACTGCCGAACTCTACAGATCGGGCCGTTGGGAAGTCATCGCCTCCCCTCTAGAATCCAGGGAACTGTTTGAGGGCTGGAGGGTAAGGGAGACAGCTAGGATGATGTCGACCATTGCCGAGGTGGAAGCTGTCAGGGAGGTCCTCGGAGCCACGGTTCCAATGCCCGTAATCGACTATCTAGTAGGGATTGATGGCCTCAAGAGGCTCGCCTTCCTCGGTGAAGGTGGAGAGCCAGTGGGGTGATTACCAGTCCCCTTCAAAGGTACAGTCTGGATCACAATAATCCACCAGAACCCCAGTCAGCAGATATCCATATGCCATCATCCTAGCCTCTGGCACCTCTAGAACTAGATTATGCGCAAGTGAGTGATGCCACATGGGGCCGTTCGTGTTTCCCGTTGGCAGTGGCGGGAAGTCCCCGTCGAAGTAGGCGGCAGATGACCCATTGATCGGCCCTTCCACAACCTCGACCCCAAATGGGTGGTATGCTGAACCATTGACAACCGGTACGTTCCCAGTCCTGACCGCCCTATCGGCAGAGAGAGTCGTTACTTGGGCATCCATCATTGACGTCAGATAGAACATGTCGAAAGGCTCCAACTTATCACCAAAACCAGTTTCTCTGTATGGCAGGAAAGTCTCCCCATCAGTGGAGTCCCATATTGACTGCAGGAGGGCTATCGCAATGGCCCTGTCCATTCGAGACGGCAGAGAGATGTCACTGGAGAGAAGTTGGTAGAACTCGCTGGGGTTTTCTTCTGAGCCATAATGAGTCGACCTTTCCACCTGGTGAGTGAATGACGTCCCGCCGACCCAAAGTACGCCCCACTCCAATTCTGGAACCATTGCTAGGAGTGAGGGGCCTCTCAGGCCCCCCAGTGAGATTCCGATGTAATTTACAGTCTCAGTGTCGATCATGTTTGTTCCGTTTTCTTTGAATTCAGTTATGTCCGAACAAACCCCTGTTATTGTTCGAACCATCGAGATGTGATTGATTACGGCCTGCATCTGCCTCTCTTGTTGATACTGGAATTCTGTGATGTCCATTAGAGCGAATGTCAATGCATCATAATCGCCGTCTGAGCTCCATCCCTTGAAATCCGTAGCTATGACTACTGTCCCATACTCATTAGCAAGCTCTCTGCCGTTGATGACGTAGGAATCGCCATCTCCAAATAGCCCGTGTCCGAATACTGTCAGTGGTCCAGATTCATTTCTATCTGCGAGGGATTTGGGAATGACCATAGTAAAATCAATCTCGCGATTCTGGACAAATTCTGGATCCCCGGAAGAATCTCGCATCAGTGGTGACCTAGCGTATTGGGTTTCCATGTAGTGGGGAGTGGTCACCGTCCCCCTAACCAGCCTAAGAGAAGTACCGTCCTGGCCGAAATCCTCCAGAACTTCTGTAATTGTGCAACCTATTCCTGAATCCCCAAGTCGAAGCTCTGCATCGTCCCTCATTTTCAGAAGGTCTTCGAGGATTGATTCCGTTGAAGCAGTATGGAACCACCATGCAGCCTGAAGGTCGGGCCGGTCGAAACCTGCGACCTCCAAATGATCGAATAACGCCTCATAGTCGGAACGCTGGCCCTCTATCCCCTCGGAACTCGTGTTAATTGAGTCCCTGAGTGCCCTGAATCCATCAGAAGGTGCTATTGGAATGCCATCGGCATCAGCAAGATTTCTGAAAGCAACTGCGTATGCAGCATCGTGATCGAGACCCTCAATGGTCCTCAAGAAAAGTAAGGTCGGCTCCCCCTCTTGGGCTCTGGCATCCAGCTCTATCCAATGGTGGACCTTCTCTCCCGTATCCATGTTGAGTAGTATGCTAGAATGACCTTCTCCTACGGAGGGGGAGATGTCGAATTGAGTAGACATGCCAGAAATATTGGGTGTGTCTTCGAACGCCGTGAAAATCTGGGTAGAGGGACTAAAACCATCAAGACGATCGAGAATCACCATATTGCCGCTCTCAGCAGAGGAGGTATCGGGAATCGCCTCTCCGTCTATATCGAGGCTATATCCTGTAATCTCGGAACTATCCTCGCGAAGGAAAGCTCCCGATGGGAATGGGAGCATGCAGTGCAATAGGTTGGTCTGATCACAATATTCCGAATCGGCAATTTCCAGAATTTCATCTTCATTTACCGTCTCATTTCCTACGGGGTCAACTACTTCTTGCTCTTGATTCTCCGTCCCACCGTCATCGCTTACATCAGTACCGAGGCATCCCGGGAGTATGAGAATTAGAACTACTAGCAACGATGGCAATCTGCGAGACATGGAACCGCGACCCAGCATCATGATATCAAACAAACTCAACAAGATGTGCACCAAACATCCTCCGGCATTCCACCCTCGATGAATTCAATGAACCAATCCATAAATTTCACACCCTCGACCTCCAATTCATAGAACCAATTCGAGAAAAGAATTCCATGTCCATCGCCGGGAGCTATGTAACCTGCAATTTCGTATCCTTCGCTTTCTATGTGTTCCTCGGAAACCCTGAGCCTCCAGTTGTAGTCCTCTGGGGGATTGTCAAGGAGCCCATTGAAGTATCTCATCGTGTTGTCCTGCGCTGAGTCGAACCTCCCTATCCTAATCGTTGAGTCATACATGGAGAGGAAAATGTCGAGATGTGCACTAGTCATGTTGTTCCAGTTTAGAGAAGATCCATTGTAAGTCAACCCATCTAGCCAACTCTGAGTGGCATTCTGTAGGCCCCAAGATGCATTCAGGTCAACAGTTCCAGTGCTAGTGACCCCGCCAGTACTGTCGTGGAACACAGTAATGTTCGCACCAGGAATGGCTTCTGCTAGATTGCCTGCGAAGAATCCTGCAGCTATCGCACCACCACTCGAGCCAAGCACATAGAAAGTAGTAGCGTCGCCCAATGATTCCACGAAGTAATCAAAGGCAGTTATTGCATTGGGATACCCCTTGTGCTGCATCACATTGTCGCCATACCTCATGGTCGTATTCCCCATGTGGACGTCACCAGTGCAATATGGGACAAATACCATCGACGCGTCAATCAGAGGATTCTCTCTGTTTGTGAGGTCCAGTATTCCTCCCCATCCCGTTGGATTCTGCCAGTAGGCTCCAGTTGAGGATGAGTTCTCAATTGTGCAAGTGAATTCGTCCCAGCAAGCACCACCACCATTCAGGAAAAATACTGCAACGTCTGAGTCCCCCTCCCTTGAGTAGAATGAGTATTCGGACCCGTCAGAGCACATGCACTCTTCATTTTCGGGAATGTGTTTCTCCCATTCGTCGGTATATGTGGGCTCCCAGTATTCGCAACTCTGGTCATCATCAGTGGCAGTCGGATCATAGTTTGTAGCGCTTGAGTCCATGCAACCAGGGACCTCATCAAAGTCCCAGACTCCGTCGCTGTCCGAGTCTGGGAATAGGCACTCCCCCTCAATTGTGGCATCTGGATTGAAATTTTCTGCCATCTCGTCCATGCATCCACTAACTTCCTCCTCATTCTCCCCTGAGCATCCAGAGAGTAGGATACTGAAAATTATGAGGAAGGACATTACTCTCGCATTCGACCTCTTCATGGATACGGATGCAGTCATTACAGATATATAACCATCTATTTGCCATCAAATATCATTCTATGGAAGTGATGGACGCCTTTCTCTTTAGTCGTAGAATATCTCCCTCTGTCATATGAGCCAGATGAAACCCCCCTCTGTGTGGCTTCAACGATTTCTTGGTCTTCTCCTTCGACCTTGTCTAGGTCTCCTCCGGCCCCCTTTCCAAGTTTCGACTCATCCCATACGAAACCGTGGTAGACAATCCTCGTCTTGCTAACGGAAATGGGTATTACAAGATTAACAGATAGTCCCCAGGGGTAGAAGTTGAGCATCAGACCCGGATATATCCAGTAATAGTATGCAGCCACCCTCTCGCCGAAGTCAGGGGACGACTCTGGAAGCTCAAAAATGTCCTCCGAATCATTGGCTATGCCAATCTGAAGAACGCCTCCGTCGAAAAGCTCTGTCGAGTAGGAGTCGTAGTCTAGGGACTCATGGAGGTCCCCGTGCACGAAAGGAATGTGGAAACCCTCGAGGTAGTTGTCAACGTACAGTGCCCAGTTGGCATCAATTTCGTATGATCTGTGCCGCGACTCATCGTGTTGGAAGTCCTCAATTGGCATCCAACCTATACGCTCCTCGAGATGATCGAAAACTGAGTCAAACCTTGAAGGAGATGTGCCAGAGAAGACTAATCCCTTCCACTCCTTAATTGGGAACTCTACGAGATCGTCCTTGTCGGACGGGAAGCCTTCCACCCCCTCGAACTCCGGCATATTCCTGAACCGCCCGTCAAGCCCGAATGTGCGACCGTGGTAGCCACACCTGATTGAAGAGGAGTTGCTAGGTTCGGTTATGAGAATCATTCCTCTATGCGTGCAGACATTCGACAGGCACCTCAATTTGCCCGAGTCCGTTAGTGCCATGGCCTCCCCGACAATTCCCTCCATGTGATCTAGGGGAATTGATTTCACACCTTTCAATTGACTCCTATGGGCCGCAAAGTGCCAGCATTCGCCGAATCCGGAAAGTATACTCTGGTGGCTCTCCTCCTGAGTGTAGTACCTGGATGGCAGGGTCATGGACCTGGAGATGTCGGGGTCAATCGGATGACTCATCCACGCTCGCCTCAGCCACAATTACTCTAGCGGCCCTAAGTACTCTTTCATGAAGCATATAGCCCTCCTCCACAACCTCAACTACTCCCCCTGGCTCGATTCCATCGATTGCTGGGACGGTCGCTATAGCCTCCATGCAAGTAGGGTCGAAGACCTTTCCAACCGCGTCAATGTGAGTCACGCCCTCGGAGTTAAGTGCCGCCCTAAAGCCCTCGAGCGTCATCTTCAAACCATTTAGGAAAGCATCCGATTTCGCATCATCAACATTCGAGACCGCCTTCTCAAGGCTACCTATCAGTGGGAGGATTTTTCTCGAGAGGCTAGATGCCCCGTATTTGACAGCATCAGATTTGTCCCTAGCAGAACGCTGCCTGATGTTGGCCATCTCAGCAGCAGAGTATTGCAACTCCTTCTCCAATCTGGAGATTTCTGCTTCCATTTTTTCTAGAGGATCCTCGATTTCAGTATGCTCATCTGGCTCAGGGCCACTACCATTCGCCTCTTCGCCCACGCCAACTCGCCCCTATCGACATTCAATAATCCAATGGTTCAGTCTATGTAGAAATACTCTCCAGATGACTTTTGATCCCTGTCCTTGACGCTCCCCGGCTTATTTATCCGGGGCCTCTTTGACTCGTGGTCGCGTCTGAAGGTGACTTCTACGTCGGACAGAAATCTGTTCATCCCCTTACGCAGGCTCAAAGGCCCCATTGCAAATCCGGACTTTCCGCCCTCTCCCTCGAATACCAGTAGAGAGTCACTGACTATGTCGATGAAGTAGATGTCATGATCAATCACCATTGCAGCCTTCTCATTGCTTTCCATTGTCCTTCTGATGGCCTTTGCTGCTTCCATCCTAGCATTCGCGTCCAAGTGGGCACTAGGCTCGTCCATCAAGTATAGATCAGCTTCTTTTCCTAGGCATATCGCTATACTGACGGCCTGCAACTCCCCCCCAGAAAGCCGCTGGGCCTGTAATTCCAACATTTTGTCTACCTGTAGGGGTCTGATGACCTGGGTGTGGAATTCTCCAGATCTCCACTTCCCTCCGAGTTCGGTGTCGAGCCAATCCTGAACACTCCCTTCAAAGTCGGTGCTGACGTGTTGTGGTTTGTATGAAACATTGGCCTCCATTGTACACCAGCCCTCATCGGGCTCAATCTCCCCTGCAATCATCTTGACCATCGTCGACTTTCCTGTAGCATTTGGCCCCACTACCCCTATCACTTCCGCAGAGCGAACTTCGCCCTGCCCAGTTTTCAAGTGAAAATCACCCAGTTTTTTCTCCATGTCTCCCCATTTCAGAATTGGAACACCGATATCCTCGCCTCTGGTCCTCCCTCTGACAAAGCGTATGGGCTTGTCTCTAATTCTGACATTTTCTTCCGATAAGAAACCCTCGAGATATGCATTTATCGCAGTTCTGGTGGAGCGCGGAGGGGTGAAGATCCCATATGCCGCCCTTTCGCCGTAAATGATGTGCAGGAGGTCGCATAGGACATCGAGAATTGCTAAATCGTGCTCTACCACTAGCACCCTCTTGCCCATGGACGCTAAATCCTGTATGATTCCCACCATGCGCATTCTTTCGTATATGTCCAGGTATGAAGAAGGCTCATCGAAGAAGTAAACATCAGCCTCTTTCAGGATGGTGGCGCAAATTGCGACCCTTTGCAACTCGCCCCCTGAGAGGCCAGTCAATTCCCTTTCCAGAAGGTGATCAACGGCTATCTTCCTTGCACACTCCTCTAACTCCCCTCTGTCGTCAACTCGCGATAGTAGGCCCCTTACCTTGCCATCCCAAAGCTTTGGAAGCTTGTCGATGTACTGAGGCTTTACAGCGATACTGACCTCTCCCTCGGATACAAGCCCTAGGTAGTCCCTCAGTTCCCCCCTTGGGAAGGTGGATATCACATCGTCCCAGTTAGGAGAGGGGTTCTGCCAATCTCCAAGGTTGGGCCTAATGGAGCCCGAAAGTAGGTTAATTGCTGTAGACTTGCCTATTCCATTGGGTCCAAGTATCCCGACAACAGATTCCTTCGCGGGAGTCGGGAGTCGGAATAGCCTGAACCCATTTAGGCTGTATCTGTGAGTCATGTCATGATCAAGCTCTTCTGGTAGATTGATGATTTTGACCGCATCCCCAGGGCACAATTTAGCCCTAGTGAAACACACAGGACATGCCATCTCTAGAATCTTGAATTTTTCGTCCTCAAGCTGGATGCATTCTCCGCCACACATCCCGGCGTATTTCTGGAGATACATGTAAGCCGAACTATTGGGCTTACACCTTTCATCCAGCAATACCGCTATCCTCATGTCTTTCCCTCCATGCAATCCGCTCAATACTTCTTCTGTCCTTCTCGCGGTCGGCGGCCCTTTGTGCTCATATCGCTAAGAAGCGGTATCTCGCGTAGACATATCCCGCAAGGGCGATCTTCTCCGATTTGGAAAGCTGAATTCTTTCAGTGAAAACATCCCCCCTCTTCTTCTTTATCTTGGCCATAATGGATTCGTAGAATTTCGCCATGGCTGCAGGAGAGTATCTAGAGGCCTTGTCCAACATAGGAAGTAGCCTAAAGGCCCTCTCCCTGTACCTATCGGCCTGTTCAATGAAATCTTCCACAAACGGCTTCCACCCGGGGTGAGAAACCACAGATCCGCCGTCTAGGATGTCTTCAGGAGTGATGCCAAACCTGCCTAGGTCCTCCACTGGGAGATAAATTCTGTTTCTAGCAGCATCCTCAGCAACATCTCTGAGGATATTCGTAAGTTGCATGTAAATGCCCCAAGCTTCCGCATATTCCCTGGCCATTGGATCGTCGTATCCGTAAATTTCTATACACACTAAACCAACAGTTGAGGCTACGCGATAGCAGTATGAGTAGAGTTCTTCGAAGGTCTCGTACCTGTTCCTGTGGAAGTCATCCTCCATTCCGCTAATCATGTCATCAAGTGATTGCCGGTGTATTCCAAATTTCATTACAGTGTCCTTCAGAGCAATGAAAATTGGGTCAGTCGAGGTCACGTCTTCATACGCCGTTGAGAGCTTCTTCCGGTAGTAGAAAAGTTGCGACATCTTGTCGTTGTAGGAAGACCTGTCAACAACTGGGTCTCCACTAGTTAGCCGCTCGATCCTTTCCCTGTAGTCCTTCGATTCCGGGTCGTCAGAAGAGCCTCCCGGGAAATGATCCACATAGTCACCATCAGCAATATCATCGGCCCTTCTGCAAAACGCGTAATATGCACAAATAGACCTCCTCTGCAGGTCTGGGAGGTACTTGAAAGAGTGATAGAAATTTCCAGCCTCCCTTCTAGTCAGCTCCTCGCAGTAATCATAAGCAGTTTCTATAATGCTCTCGGGGACCTCGGATTCCGACCAAATTGCGGCATCTACGTGGGCAAAGGGGTTGACCAACTCCCCCCTAGGGCCTATGACCCCCATGAAAATCGCCCCCTCTCTGACTGCCTCAATCGCCGTGATGCTGATCGCTCTAGCCGCTTCTTGGGTAATTCCGACGGTTCTGCGAACCTTCTCTATGCTCCGAGTCTCGACGTCAGCCTCGATTATCGAAACGCTTCGCTCGGTAACCAATCCCAACGGTCGAACGCTGTCCGGCTCTTGAGTTTCAGTCATACCTCTTCGCTCTGAGCGCCAAAGGCCTGCTCTTGAACCTCTCCCCATTTTGGGCGAACAATCATTCGAGCCCATAGGGCTCGTTTACCGCCTCTCTGAGTTGAGTAGTCTTGAGCAACTCCTCTTGGAAGCCAAGGAAAGCATGACCTTCCTTGTTATCTCCTTGATTTCGCCTCTGGAAATCTTGACCCTATTTTCCCCATCCAGTACGTTGCTGCTTCGTAGTAGCGATATTGTCCTCTGGGCTATGATGACAGGTAGCATACAAGCCCCCCTGAGTCTGAACTGGGAATAGGGAAGCATTTCGATGTACTCTATGGCTGCATCTAGATGATCCGATGTCTTGTCCAGAAGGTGGTCAAAGAGCTCCCTAAAATCACTCATTTTTTCTGGATTTTTGAGGTCATCAGGAGTTAGGCCGTGACTCTCCAAATCATCCAGCGGAATGTAACATCTACCCAAACCAAGATCCTCAGGGATGTCCCTGAGTATGTTGATCAGCTGAAGTGCCTTGCCGAATCGTACACCCCTCTCGAAGAGTAAAGGCGCTGTCTCCCCGTCAACATTGAATTGATGTTCAAGCGTAATACTCGTCCAGAATTCTCCAACACTCCCTGCGACCCTGTAGGCATAATCATCAAGCTCGCCATAATTTCTCAAGGCCGTAATGCCATCACCCATCCCTGCTCCGAATCTCTCCAGGTCCAGGCTCTGCCCACTCACTATCACGGCCAAGCAGGATCTGACTATCTCCCGATCAGTCTCGGGTAGTTCAGCTAGTAATCCTACGACCTCATCGGACCTGAGTAGTAACGTTGCTTCTGCAGGGTTTGTCTGCGACTCCGAGAGTTCTGCCATGTCTGGCATCGATTCAGAAAGTCCCTGCGCCCTATCATTGTAAGATTTCAGCGTCCCAAGTAAATCTTCTGTCGACCCTTCACTAGAGTCAGCGATTGTGTCAGCTATCCTGGCTAACAAGTAAAGAAGCCCTATCTGCTTTCGCACCCCCGATGGAAGCTTGCTAAGCGTGAGGTAAAACGACCTGGAAGTACCCTCTAGGAGCTTGTCTATGGATGGCTCTAGTTCTCCCATATGAGCTCCTCGATAACCCTCGCTCGGGCACCATGCATCTAAGACTCTCGCAATCCAGCGTCTACAAGGGCCCTAACTAGTACTTTGCCAATTTCCGACGGATCTCTTGCCACGTATATGCCAGCTTCTTCGAAAGCAGCGAACTTCTCAGCTGCTGTCCCCTTGCCACCAGAAATAATCGCCCCTGCGTGCCCCATCCTCTTGCCAGGTGGGGCGGTGGAGCCGGCAACGAATCCAACCACGGGCTTCGTCATGTTTGCAGCTACCCATTCTGCCGCCTCTTCCTCCGCTGAACCGCCTATTTCCCCAATCATAACAACAGCCGCGGTTTCTGGATCCCCCTCGAATGCAGAAAGGCAATCTATGAATCCAGTGCCATTTACTGGGTCCCCGCCGATTCCAACACAGGTCGTTTGCCCCTCATTAACACTCATCGTCTGAGCCACGGCCTCATAGGTCAGAGTTCCAGACTTGGAGACTATCCCGATCCTCCCCTTTTCGTGTATGAATGCAGGCATAATCCCTACTTTGCAGCCCCCCTCTTCACCCGGGGAAATGATCCCTGGGCAGTTGGGCCCTATCAGCCTAACATCCGGACAAGATTCGACAATTGCAACTGCCCTGACCATGTCGAGAGTAGGTATTCCTTCCGTTATGCACACAATCAGGCCACCTCCTGCTGACTGGAATGATTCTGCAGCGTCTACAATCGCCCCAGCTGCGAACTTCGCCGGGACATATATTACGCTAACATCCGCGCCAGTTTCGGATATCGCCTCTGACATTGAGTTGAAGACGGGTACTTCCAGACCCTCGAGGTCCACGGTCTGGCCACCCTTGCCCGGTGTCACACCTCCCACCACCTTGGTATTGTACCTAGACATCCTGACGCCGTGAAATGTCCCTTGGCGCCCTGTGATGCCCTGTATCAGGACCTTACTATCGTCATTGATCCATATTGACATCAGTTATTTCCCCCAATAAGCTCCACTATCTTACGAGCCCCCTCGGAAAGTGTGCTAGTGGTGTGCACAGCCATCCCACTCCCATCAAGCACCGCCTTCCCTTCGGCATGATTCGTACCTGAGAATCTCACCACCAGTGGCACATCAAGGCCAACTTCCTCAGAGGCCTCGATAACACTCCTAGCAACCATGTCGCATCGGATAATCCCGCCGAAGATATTCACTAGGATTCCCTCCACACTCGAATCCTCAAGAATAATCTCAAATGCCGCGGTAATCGACTCCTTGGTAGCCCCTCCCCCTATGTCTAGGAAGTTTGCTGGCTCTCCCCCGTAGAGCTTGATCACATCCATGGAGGCCATTGCTAGGCCGGCCCCATTGACCAGACAACCTATGTTCCCGTCAAGCTTCACGTATGAAAGCCCCAACTCATGGGCCCGAATCTCGACCTCCTCCTCCTCGGAGACGTCTCGCAGCTCTTCCCTCCAGGGGTGTCTGAAGTCAGCATTATCATCGAAACTTACCTTGGCATCTAGTGCAACCATACTCCCATCCTCGGTCTTGACTAGTGGATTAATTTCAATCATCGAGCAGTCCCTTTCAATGAATAACTCGTAAAGCGAGACTAGCATCTCCACCATTTCTCCTGAAGAGTCTCCTGACAGGCCCAAGGAAGACGCCAGTCCAGAGGCGTCTTCTTCGCTAATTCCATTCATGGGGTCAGCCCAAATTTTGTGAATCGCTTCAGGGGTTTTCTCAGCGACCTCTTCTATGTCCATTCCCCCTTCCGTGGACGCCATGAATAGGACTGATTTCGAATCCCTGTCGACAAGTACCGCAAGATAGTACTCGTGCTCTATGGAACATCCCGATTCTACGTACATGTTGCTGACTATCTTGCCCTCAGGGCCTGTCTGCTTGGTAACGAGCAGGTTTCCCGAGATGTTACTTGCGTATTCTCCAACCTCGTCCCTTGAGAACGCGATTTTTACGCCCCCTTGCATAACCTCCTCGCCTGAGGCCGGATCGAACAACGTGCCCTTCCCCCTCCCTCCCGCGTGGATTTGACTCTTCACGGCTACCACGGCCGAACCCAGTGAGTCGTAAGCCGAGAGCGCCTCCTCGACATTAGTACAGTGCACTCCGTCCTGGACCTTTATGCCGGACTCTCGAAACATTGCCTTAGCCTGGTACTCGTGGATGTTCATGTTAACGCCCCATCCACTCGCAACCCGTCTTTGAAGGATGCGCAAGAGCTCCCAGCCTCACCGGGACGCGAAGCGCTCAAACCAACCTGCTGTCACGCCTAGCCATGGACGTGCTCGTGCTGGCCGGTGGTTTCGGCACTAGGCTGCGTCCATGGACAACAGGAAGGGCGAAGCCCCTGCTGCCCGTTCTCGATATGACATTGTTAGAAAGAGTGGTCGAATGCGTCCCCTCTAGTTTGGTCGACAGGGTCGTCGTCGCCGCTGGATATGGAATCGACGAGATGAGGTCATTTTCTTCTTCGGGAGAAGCGGATTACGAGATTATCCTCTCCATCGAAGAAGACGCCTTGGGGACTGGTGGCGCGGTTGCCAATGCTAGGCCCCTTCTTTCAGGCAGTGGCCCAGTCCTGGTATTGAATGGCGACCTGGTCTCCAGCGTCGACGTCACGGCTCTTCTCGACCACCACAACAGCAAGTCAGCCTCAGTAACCCTCTCGTTATGGAGTGTAGATGACCCCAGTAGGTTTGGGGTATGCGACTTGGGCCAAGACGGGATGGTACGTAGATTCCAGGAGAAGCCAGATCCAGGGACCGAGTTCTCCAACCTCATCAATGCGGGATGTTCGATAATCAGCAGGGAGGCCCTAGACTCGCTTCCAGAGGGCTCATACAGCATGGAGAGGGATGTATTTCCAGGAATTGCAGAATCAGGCCGTATGGCCGGCCTGGAGTTCTCCGGATACTTCGTGGACGCGGGGACGCCTGACTCATTCATTGAGGCAGCACAAGTATGTATCAAGAATGGAAGATTTTCTAGTGGCCATTCAACTGGGGACTCCTGGTTTGGAACGGGGGCTACGTCAGAAGGAGAGGTTTCGGGATGCTCGATAGGCCCAGGGGCAGTAGTTTCCAGTGGCGCGACACTCACTGACTGCGTCGTTCTCGAAGGCGCCAGAATAGGCAGTCGAGCGATCCTCAAGAGGTGCCTGATTGGAGAAGGGGCTTTGATACCAGATGACTCCAACATGTTTGGCAAGATAATTGGGCATGGGCAATCAGAATAGTCGGCACGGTCAAAGCGTCCGGGCCTCTCGCACATTCGTGAGCGAGACCCTAGTGGTTGTGAACTTCAAGACTTACCAAGAGGCCCAAGGCGCCTCTGCAGTGGCCTTGGCCCGAATCATGGAGGGAATTGAGACCGATGCAAGGCTGGTCGCCGCAGTCTCCCCTCTGGATTTGGCACAGGTCGTCCAAGCAGCCCCAAATCTGGAAGTCTGGTGTCAACACATCGACCCCATTGGGTTCGGTTCCAATACTGGCTGGATCAATCCCGACACCGCAATTCAGTGGGGGGCCTCGGGCACTCTGATTAACCACGCAGAGCACAAGGTCAGCCTAGAACACGTTGCGATGCTACTGGACCAGGTCCCTGAGGACTTCCAAGTCTGCGCATGTGCTGCAGATACCGATGAGGCGAGGGCCCTAGCAGCCCTGGTTCCAACCTATGTGGCAGTCGAGCCGCCCGAGCTGATTGGTGGTAGCGTTTCAGTAACAAGCGCTGATCCGGATGTGGTTTCCAATACAGCTGATGTAGTTCGCGAAACCAATGAAAGCGTCGGAGTACTTTGTGGGGCGGGGGTGAAGACCGGTGCAGACGTAGAGATGGCAGTGAGACTAGGGACGTCAGGCGTCCTTCTCGCCAGCGGCGTCACAAAATCGCCAGATCAGGAGGGCTCACTCAGAGACCTTGTGTCCCTTCTCTAGGGTCCCTGAACGTGGTCATCATGAAAAGCAGTGTCAGAGTTAACAATGCTCCCACAGCCCTATTCCACTCCAGTACAGACGTCAGCAATAAGACGCCAACGTACATGCAAGCAAGAACAGCAAGCAGAGTCATGTGTATCACTGGAGCGCCATTCAGCCTAGGGTCGATGAAGTCGTAGAAGTAGAAGCCCCCCCTGATGGCGAATAGAGCTGAGAAGATGACATATGCAGATCCGAATAGTATGGGGAAGGAGATGTGCCCGATTCCCATCGACGTCCCAGTAACAACCAATTCAATTCCAAGCATTATGACGTTTCCATTGTGCATCATTTGACTGTCCCACAGGAAGTAGTGCCCGAATTCGTCCCCCCTCTCATGGGCCTCCGGAATTAGCATGAATGTCACAGTGACAGTGACTAGAAGGGCGCAAGCACAAGAAGAAGCAAGTGTCGCCGGACAAATAATGAGTAGGAAGTCGGGAACTTCGTACCCTAGCACATTCGCCCATGATGCATATGCCGCTATAGCGAAGTAAGCGCCCATTAGGCCAAAACTCCACATCGTGAATGCCGCCAAACGGTGAGTTCCGAAAAGCCTCCTAGGGCCATAAATCTTGGACTCGTAGTCAAGTACGTTGTAAGTGAGCCCCTTCTTGCTAGAAACAATGGCATAGAGGGTCGCAATTACAACCAGTGCGGCCACAGTTCTGAATGAGGCCAGTGCCACTGTCGGAATTAATGGGGAGTTTGAGATTTCAAGGATGTCCTGGCTCCCCCCTGCCGAGCCTCCCGAGAATATCCAAAATATCGCCACCACCGACACAAGTGCGACGAGTGCCATGGTGGCCCCAGTGCGGTCGGTTTCCGAATACTCCCTGATTCCGACCATACTAGTTCCAATTACGCACCAACTATCAATCCTGCTACGGATTGATGCACCTACGGGCTCTTAGCTAGCTCCTTCTGGAAACTCTCGCCGCCATCGAGATTGCGACAAGAGCTGTCATGAAGGCAAAGCCAGGAACGGATCCGCCTGAGTCGGTCGCCTCTGCAATGCAGGAGGTCTGACCCTTCTCAGGCTGCGTCTCTCCGGATGGGCAGGGCTGCTGGAAGAATGCCCCGGGCTCGGGAACGAAGTGATTTGCTCCCGCGACCACGCAGTAAGTTGCCTGGGCCAGTTGCTGGTAGGTCCCCGCCTCGCAGGGCGTCTGGGAGGGAGAGCCCTCCTCGTCCACGTAGTGCCCCTTCTCAGCGCTTATGCACTCGGTCTGGCCAGTTGAAGGCTGATATGTCCCCGCCTCACACGGATATTGGTTCAGAGAGCCAATAAGAGAGACGATGTATCCGGCCTCGGCCTCTAGGCATTCGGATTCCCCTGTGGAGGGCTGGTAGGTCCCAACCTCACAGTATTCGAAGTCCAATGACCCCTCTCCTGACACGAAGGCACCCCCTGTGGCTTCGATGCACGCGGCCCTTCCCGCCTCTGGTTGATAGGTCCCGGGAGGGCAAATCGTTTGGGAAGTGGCAGCTGGCCCCTCTGCTGAGTGACCTGCCTCCGCCTCAATGCAGGACACTTGTCCGGAGTCGGGCTGGTAATGGCCAGGGACACAATCCCTCTGCACCTCGGAACCCATTCCATCTGCGTAGTGCCCCGGGTCCGCCTCCATGCAGGAGGTGGAACCAGACTCCGGCTGGTAGTGCCCCTCCGGGCATTCGGCCTGGGATTCCGACCCTTCTGCTTCGACGAAACTACCCGGGTCAGCCGAGAGGCAGACTATGGTTCCGAAGTCGGGTTGGTAATGGCCTGCTTCGCATGGCACCTCGCTCCCCGTCCCCTCGGTGGGTGCGTGGTGGCCTGGATTAGTGTCCATGCACTCGGTCGCCCCGTTAGAGGGTTGGAATGTGCCAGGAGGACAGGCTTCCTGTGAATCGGCGCCATCCGTGTCGACGTAGTAACCAGGGTCTGAGTCGATGCATTCACTCTGTCCCTGCGAAGCCTGGAACTGGGGCATCGAGCAAGGCGTCTGGGAAGTCGACCCTTCCCCACTTGCGTAGTGTCCCGGTTCCGCTGCCTTGCACTCGCTGAGCCCCAACTCGTCCGAGTAAGTCCCGGGCTCGCAGAGGATCTGTGCGACAGACCCGTTGCCGGGTGCGTAGTGCCCCGCGAAGGCAAGAGAGCACGATGATGCTGCGAGGTTGGCCGAGTAGGTCCCGGGCGAGCACTCAGTCTGAGTGGTCGAACCAACGCTATCGACGTAGCTCCCAGGGTCCGCTGCGAGGCAATCAGACTGGTTTGCGAGGGGCTGGTAGTAACCAGTCCCGCACATCATCTGCGCAGTGGCCTCAACGTTTGTCTCGTGCCCCGGGTCCGCTCCAAAGCACGAGGTCTGCGCGGAGTCGGGTTGGTAGTAGCCCGGTTCGCAGGACTCCTGGGATGTCGCAGTACCGCCCGCGACATAGTGCCCAGGACTGGCCTCATTGCAGGAACCCTGTCCTGCCAGCGGCTGGAACTCGCCAGGTTGGCACTCCCAGTCTGACTCTGAGTACTCAGGGGAGTAGTGGCCCGGCTCGCTGATGCCGGTGCAGGAGCCGTCAATCACATAGTACCCTGCAGGGCATCCCCATGGCAGGTCATCGAGCATCCCAAGAGTTCCATCGTTATCGGGGTCCCTGTCGCTCAACATCGCAGTTCCGTCAGTCCCAGCTTCGACCCATATCTCACCGGGGTAAGACGTGAATCCATTTCCGCCGTTGCCCAGCCCACCGTAGTTGTCGGAGCCCCAGCAGAAGACGCCACCAGTCGAGTTTATCGCGCAGGTTGACTGGACCTCTGCATACCATCCTGTTGAGTTCCATCTGGAGTCGTCGCCATACCACGAGCCCCCCGCGGCTATTGCGACAAACTCATGCGCGCCTACTACTGGCGTGATGTCCTCGTAGTCCGACATGTTCCCAAGTCCGAGCTGCCCGTTGCCGTTCATCCCGCCACACCATGCCTCGAAGTTGTGGAGTATGGCGCACCCGTGCTCGGGCCCCTGGCTGAAGGATATCACCGATCGGTTCACGTCCGGCCCCAGGTCGGTATTTATCGTAGGCGTGGAGTTCCACCTTTCCCAATCGACTCCGAATCCCCAGTAGGCAACGTTCCCGTCCTCGAGTACTGCTGTGTGCCCAGAGAATCCGGAGTCTATCGCCAATACGCCAGTGCCATTAGGCATCGGGACGTATATGGGTTCCAGTTGGATCGAGAGGTCAACGAAGGACCCAGCATCGTACCCGTGGGCGAAGTCCCAAGACACCCCCGTCAGTGTGTTGTTGGTCTTGCCAGTCCACTCTATCCAATGTTGGCCCCCATACGGGCAGGGGTGCATATTGGCCTTCCCCTGCGATGGTAGGCCAGACGCATCGGTCATGTTGAGCCAGTCCTCATTCATCCAATCAATCAAATCATCCGCGAGGGTTGTCCTGTAGAAGTCTCCCTGCCCCATCGACCCAGCATCGCTCCTCCCCCAGCAGTACAAGCTGTTGTTGTCGAGAACCGCGCATGAGTTGTCCATCCCGGCGGAGATGGCTGTGGCGCTCCTGTTATCTGGCATTGGGACCATCTGCGGCCTGGTTATGCCATTGTTGATGTTGCAGTTGTCTCCCGTTGCGGGAATCTGCCCATATGTCACACTCAACTTGCACCAGTCGCCATTCCCCACCTGGCCGTATTGGTTCGCACCCCAGCAAGACACGTCCCCGTCATCGATTATCGCGCAGAAGTGGGCGCTCAGGTCAGACCCCACGACGGTCCTGACTTCGGCGTTTGGATTGCCCGGGAAGTTGACCTTGGCTGGCAGCTTTCCTTGGGCGTATCTGCATGGGTAGTAACTGTCACCCGTGTATACGCACACAGGCCTGCCTAGCTGACCGTGCTGTCCACCGCCCCAGCAGTACAACTCGTTCGTGTCGGTAATGGCGCAGGCTGCGAATAGCCCCACGGCGACCTCTCTGAAGCTGAGCCCGGACACCCCAATCACGTCTACCGGGACTTCGGAGTAGTTACCATCCTCCATCAGGCCATTTCCGAGCTGCCCGGCATCGTTCGCCCCCCAGCAAGCTAGTGTCCCGTTGTGCCTGACCATGCAGGCAGTTCCCCTAGCGTTGGATATCGTGGCGTCAGAGTAGATCGAGCCAGGGGTGAATCCCGGGATATTCGGTTGAGCCTCGTGAGTCATCGACTTTTCCGGTATATCCTGAAGTTCCCTCGTTTCCATGCTCATTTGGCTAATCGAGGCAGTCATTCCTAGCATTAGGCAAACTAGGGCCAGCGCAACGTATGTTGTAGCATCCGCACGTGTCATTGAACCTGCAACGGCAACCAGCCTATCAACATCACCACGGCATAAAAGTCGTGGAATCACTGCTTAGCGCGCTTTCTAGCCGCCTTTCGCCTTCGTAGCTTCTTCTTGCGCCACTTCCAGCGCTGCTGCCCTCGCTTCTTCCATGCGCGAGAACCTCTCTTCATGCGGGCGGCCGACCTGCTGCCCCTATATGAGCGATTCGCGAGGGCGGCTCTTTGGTGGTGGGCGATACAGGATTCGAACCCGTGTCACCGGCTTAGAAGGCCAGCATGATATCCAGACTACACCAATCGCCCGAGTCTCCTGCGCCGGCCGCCCCCTCATGAATACCACACTCGGACGTTTACCTAATCAGCGGTTTCCGAGGAGAAAAAACATCCTCTATGCCGATTTGAAAGGTCTGGCGCACTTCGGGCACCTGTCCGGCTTCGTCACCCTTCTACGCTCCCATGAGTGCCCGCAGCTCCCGCATATCCACTGCCTCTCCGGAAGGCTCGACAGGACCTCCTCGCGCATGCTCCTGAGAACAGGGGAGTCTTTCAGCTTCGGAGAGGGCGCTACCCGCTTCACGATTTCCGCGTGGCTGCCATCGTGGTCCAGAAGCCCCGCGGCATGCAGGAGCTCATGTGCTAGAGTGTGCTGGAACAGCTTTTCGTCCCCTTCGAGAATCCTGTTGATCCCAATGGTCACTGGCCCTGAGGGGACTCCGAGCCGACGCCTCCTGAAAATCTCGTTGTGATCGCATTCGAACCTTGTTACTCCCAGCCTGCTGTCCCCCTCCTCGAGCCACTCCAGGGCCAATGCCCCGCTGAGGTTCTGTATGAACGGAGCATCCATGTCTTCGAGGGCCATAGAGATCCTTTCAATCAACCCCTCTGGGATTTTAGGCCGTGCTTCCATCCACTCCCCCATGTGGCCCCTGCAATCCATTCTCCTTAAATGGCCCCCGAACGTCGCCGTTCTTATTGGGCGTGTGGCGCAGCTTGGAAGCGCGCTTCCTTGGCATGGAAGAGGCCCCGAGTTCAAATCTCGGCACGTCCACCATTTCAATCCGGGGCTGAACGTTTGCCCTCAGCCTGCGGCAATTCCTCCTCTCAAAGATTATTTCTGTCTAGAAAAACTAATATAAATTATTCATTTGTTCATAATATTGGATTAATCATGTCAATATTTCTAGAAAGTTTAACATAGCCTGCTCATACATTCAATATAATAACCGTGTGATATTGGCGTGTCCTTATGACGACCAAGTCTAAACTGGAATACATATGGCTAGATGGATACGAACCGACGCAGAGCATGAGAAGCAAGACGATGATTAGATCGGACTTTGGGGGGACTGTGGCAGAGTGCCCGATGTGGTCCTTCGACGGCTCATCCACTCTTCAGGCGGAGGGCGGCGACTCCGACTGCCTCCTCAAGCCAGTCGCAATCTACCCCGACCCAGACCGAATTAACGGGTATCTGGTGATGTGTGAGGTCCTGAATGCAGATAGCACCCCCCATGCCTCAAATGGTAGGGCCACCATCGAAGAGGACGACGACGACTTCTGGTTTGGATACGAGCAGGAGTACTTCCTGTGGGACCCCGAGTCAGACCTCCCATACGGATTCCCACGGGACCAGACCCCCCAGGGTCAGTTCTACTGCTCGGTCGGCGCGATGAACACGTTCGGCAGGGACATCATCGAGGCCCACTTGGATATGTGCCTCGAGGCAGGCCTCAATGTGGAAGGCATCAATGCAGAGGTGGCCGTGGGCCAGTGGGAGTACCAGATTTTCGCGAAGGGCGCCAAGGATGCAGGAGACCAGATTTGGGTCTCACGCTATCTGGCCGAGAGGAATGCGGAGAAGTACGGACTTGCGATAGAGTGGCACCCCAAACCACTGGGCGCCACTGACTGGAACGGCTCAGGGATGCACGTCAACTTCAGCGATGGCAAGATGCGTGATGTCGGCGGCGAGAAGCTGCTGAGTGAGATCTGCGAGGCTTTCGGAAAGAACATCAAGAAGCACATGGACGTCTATGGCGCCCACAACGAGCAGAGGCTAACCGGCCTCCACGAGACCCAGTCGATACACGAGTTCTCATACGGAGTCTCCGACAGGGGCGCTTCGATCCGGATCCCGATAGGGACTATCGAGGACGGGTGGAAGGGAAGGCTCGAGGACAGGAGGCCCTCGTCAAACGGGGACCCCTACAAGATCGGTGCGGTCGTGATCAGCACAACTAAGTCCTCATACTGAGATTAACTAGTCTAACCACCTCGTCGGCACACCCCCACGAGAGCGTGACTCCTGCCCCTCCGTGCCCGTAGTTGTGTATCACGGTCCTATCCACAGCTTCCTCTGCCTCGAGGCGTACCTCGTAGCGTGAAGGCCTCAGGCCAACAGCCATGCCCACGATTTTTGACCTATCGAGCTCAGGCCACAATGCCTCGCACTTCCCGAGGATATACTCTGTGTCTTCCTCCCTTATTTCCATCTCCCAGTCGCCCCTCTGGGCGGTCCCCCCGAGGACCGTGACGTCCCTGCGCGGAATTGTGTAGGTCAGGGTCTCGGGCTGCTGGTCGAATCTGCCAAAGCCAGGGTCCTGTTCGATGTAGATGACCTGCCCCCTGACTGGGACCACTGTCTCATCGCCACAAAATTCCCTGGCCCCGATGCCGGTGCAATTGATAACAAACCGTCCCTCTACATCGTCAACAGAGTCCACTTCCCTGTTTTCTAAAGTCCCTCCCAATTCCTCGAACCTAGTTCTCAACCAAGGCATGTAAAGTGGCATCTCAATGACAGGAGCCTCTATCTCCCAGCCGAATGAATAGCCATCGGCAACTTCCGAGCTTTCGAGTATTCTGAAGTGAGGTATGTAGCCACTCCACCCGGGTGGCTCGCACTCCTCCTCCAGGTACTCCCTGCCCAGCCTCATTGTGATGCATTCCAG
>DAQP01000029.1:1245-8450 GCA_002504435.1 Euryarchaeota archaeon UBA438 | reverse complement strand
CCGCTGCCAGCACAGATAGGCGAGGCAACGATGTGGGGGGGTCTTGTCTCGCCCCTGGCCTTCGACCTAATCGAAGTCTCGATCCTACTTCTTTTGTACCTAGAATCGGGATCAGCTGTAATCTCGCACATGGAGTACGCGTCTTTGCTTCCTAAGGACGCCAAAAGAGACCCTGATTTCGTTAGACAGTTCGAGAATGTAATCAATGGACATCTGGTTCATCTGATTGGCGTGATGTCTCTCGTCGCCTTGACCACTGCAGTTGCTTTGGAGTTCGATGACTTCCTAATTTCGACTGTCGGCGCGCTTTCAGGGGGGCAGTGGTCCGGCCAGGTGAAGGAATCATTGGAACTCCAGTTGACCTACGGGAAGGTCATTTCCGCAGGGCTATTCTTGGTAGTGGTAGCGGGAATGAGATTCATACTCCCATGGCAGAGAGTCACCGGTATTTTCGAGACAGCGCTCATGAGATTCAGATCAACGTGAACATTACTTCCTCAGTCTCATCGCCCTGTACATGATTCTAATTAGCAAGTCTGCAATCAACGGGGTGACTAATGATGCACAAACTATCGACCCTATCAATGAATAATTCCCAAGAAAACCCTCCAGATAAACAGCCGCATCAGGAATCAGTAGTATCGCACAGACCAGGCACCCCGTGAATACCAGACGCTCAGGCCACGGGCTTGAATATCTGCCTTGAGTATCTGACCTCAGAGGAAGTGCGCCGGCTTCTCCCATGCCAACAAGGACCCCTCATGAGTTATCAAAAAACCGATATTCGTCATTCCAATAGCACTCATTGGGTTCAAGTCAACATACTCCCGGCACCAGCCATGGGCGAGGCGATAATCGTCAACTCGTGCAGTCGCTGCAAGTCCCCAGCGATAGTCCACCAAGCCTACAGCGGTCAGCACCTATGTGCTAGGCACCTTCATTCCTCGATACGAAAGAGGACGTCCAAGGAACTCAGGAGGCAACTCAAACTGCCTCGCGATGCAAGGCACGGGGACGGTAGGCCATACGTAATTCTAGTTGCAGTTTCCGGAGGCAAGGACTCAGCCGTATTGCTCACCATGATCAATGACATCATAGGAAATAGACGCGACATAGAGATAATTTCAGGTTGCGTTGACGAGGGAATTGATGGTTACCGATCCCCCTCGATGGAAAGAGCGAGGGAGCTCTCCGAGAGTCTCGGAGTCAAGTTCGTAACGATGAGCTATGAAGAAATGGGCTTCCAGAGGATGGATGAGGTTGTGAAGAAGATACCAGCTATGGGGGAGTTGCATGATGAGGCTGATGGATTGATGCCATGCTCATACTGCGGCGTTTTCAGGAGGCAGAGTCTAAACGCGCTGGCAGAAAAGGCGAATGCCGACGTGATGGCCCTTGGTCACAACCTCGATGACATGGCCCAGTCAATACTGATGAATCTTCAGAAGGGAGAGATTGAGAGATCAGTGCGCCTCGCCCCTCACACTTCAACACCAATAGAAGGAATAGTCCCAAGGATAGTCCCGCTTCGTTGGATACCTGAGCAAGAGATTCACGCTCAGGCGATTTCCAGAGGGCTCCCTATTCACCATGGGGAATGTCCGCATGCCCCCGGCGCACAGAGGCAACAGAGCAGGTCGGTAATCGCACAGCTCGAGTCATTGACGCCAGGTGCTAGGCATGGCCTGCTGCATTCCCTAGACCACATACGCGATTTGCATCGGGATGCTTATCCAGATTCCAAACAGGAAGTAGTAGAATGTTCAGAGTGCGGAGAGATAACATCTAGGGAGGTGTGTCAGTCGTGCACAATGAAGAAATGGCTCTCAGAAGCCTCGTGAGGACCGAGTATGTTTGTCAATATAGCCGGGTACAGATTCGTTGACCTCCCAGACAGGGACTCATTGAGAAATCCGATTAGGGAGAAATGCTTCGGCTTGGGACTCAAGGGGACAGTACTGCTGAGTCACAATGGGATCAACTTCTTCCTTGCTGGCAATGAGGGGGAAATCGACGACTTCGTCTCGTTTTTGGAAGAAGATGACAGGTTTCAGGGAATCCCACTCCAGATATCCCATAGCGACTATCAGCCATTCAGAAGGATGCTAGTGAGGCTCAAGAAAGAGATCATCTCACTTGGCATGGACGAGATAAAGCCAGCTGAAACCCCTGGAAACTTCATCGAGCCAAATGAGTTCAAGAGATGGCTGGACGAGGAACGTGAGGTGATTATCCTGGACACGAGGAACGACTACGAGCTAAGGGTTGGGACCTTCCAAAATGCCATTGATTTGGATATCAAGTCATTCAGGGAGTTTCCCGAGGCCATCAAGAAACTGGAACAAGACAAGTCTACACCCGTAGTGATGTTCTGCACTGGCGGAATAAGGTGCGAGAAGGCCTCCATCGTGATGGAAAACCAGGGCTGGAAGAATGTCCAACAGATCAAAGGAGGGGTCCTTGGATACTTCAAGGAGACAGGGGGGGCGCACTGGAACGGCGACTGCTTCGTCTTTGACCAGCGCGTTTCCCTGGACAAGAATTTACGCGAGGCAAGTCATGAGATGTGTTTCAAGTGTCGCGAGCCACTTTCTCCAGATGAGATGGAATCAGAGAAGTATGTGTTAGAGGGCTACTGTCCGTATTGCTATGCCAGGAATTCAGAACCAGCCGCTACTCTTCCTGCGTAACCCCTCCTCTCGAGGGGGGCTCGCCGCTGAGCCTTAGTGTGAATTGCAGGACTAATGCCATCAGGAAAACCACACCAGATGCTCTGAAGCATGTGTGATATGTCCAGACCCCAGTCCCCTCCACGGTTACCGACCACAAGTATGCAGCCAGAAGGGGGCCAATAATCCGTGCAAGCGCCCCGTATCCTTCCTGTGCCCCCATGACCATCCCAAGCTCGTGCCTGCCCACTTGGGCTTCGAAGGTCAGAAGGGCCGACTGAGTGGGTGAGAACAGCCCGTTTCCTATTGCCAGACCGGCAGATGAGCCGAGAATCAGCCACGATGCATCAGATGGCACGTATGGAAGGCTCGAAATCCCCAGCCCGCATAGAATGGTTCCTAGAAGCATTAGCCCCTTCATGCCGAAGCGATCACTGAGCGGACCTATCAGGCCCCCCTGTACTATCGCCCCCAGTAGGCCAATGAAAGCGAATACCCACCCATTGTCCATTTCACTCCATCCGAGACCCCCGTTCTCCGGGGACATAGCGGTGAACAGGATGAACGTCCCATGCATCATGCTGAAACCTACCAGGAAAAGGAAGTTTACGAGTACCAACGTAGAAACTGTTGGCAACCTGAGTATGCCAACTATACTCGACATGGTACTAGAAAGCTGCTTGATTGGTGACCCCTGCCCTGCACTACTTCTCCTATCCATAGGAAGGCTCTCCTCGAGCCAGAAATATGCGAGCACAAGCGATAGAAGTGAAAGCATGCTGGAGAAAATACATGGGAGGAGATACTCATGTGCTGACCAGAAAGCCGTATCGAACGGCCCCCCAATTCCAGAGGCAGGGTCCGAGAGAACCCCTCCGATGAATGGACCGATCATGAAACCAAGCCCGAAGGCAGCACCGATCATCCCCATCCTTCTGGCAACCATGGCTCTCTCACTGATGTCCCCAATGTACGCTCTCGCCACGGCGATGTTGCCATTGCCTGCACCAGCCAGGAACCTAGCCGCAATTGCCATTTCCAGACTATTCGAAAGTCCGAAGACAATGAAGAAAATTGAATTAGAGAGCAACCCAAACATGAGGATAGGCCTCCTTCCAAGCCTATCACTCATGGAGCCAAGAACAGGGGTGAAGAGGAATTGGGCAAGGGAGTATACGGCGATTACGACGCCCACCCAGAAGTCCCTACTCCCCACATCAGTGATGCCCTGCCCAGAAGCAAGGTCTTGAATGAAGTAGGTAAGAAATGGAATCACTATCGTGAAACCGAGCATGTCCACTAGTACGACAAGAAACAGTACTACCATCGGCGACTTACCGCTACTCGAGTCACTCAACTTCATCACTCCCCGGGACTAGTGAGAGACTTCTGTCCCGGGTAGTAATCTCGGCAAAAATACTAGCAACGAAATCGAAAAGAGGGACTCCCTTCTTCTGGTCTCCGCTCCTAGATCTTATTGACACAGTCCCGGAATCAGTTTCTTCGTCCCCGATGATTACCATGTAAGCAGGCTTCATTTTCCGGTGATTCCTGATTTTCTTGCCGATAGTATTGTCAGAATCGTCCACCCTTACCCTAACTCCTGACTCGTAAAGGGCGGAAGCAACCGTGGCGGCATGCACCTTGTGCTTCTCGGATATCGTGATTACCTGAACCTGAATAGGGGACAACCAGGTTGGAAAGTTCCCGGCCCAGTGCTCAGTCAGGAACGCGACAAACCTCTCGTGCGTGGAAAGGGGCGCTCTGTGGATTACGAAAACCTCCCCATTATCGGCCCCAGTCTCGTCAGTATAGGACAATTCGAACCTCTCTTTCGCAGCAAAGTCCAGCTGGATTGTTGACATAGACTCCTCCCTTCCAAGCAACGTCCTGAATTGTATGTCTATCTTGGGACCGTAGAATGCTGCCTCTCCGACAGCCTCCACATAGTCGACCTCCAACTCGTCCAGAATGTTCCTCAAGTGATTCTGAGTCGACTCCCAGTTTTCTGGCTGATCGATGTATTTCTCCGTATTCTCTGGATCCCACAGAGAGAGTCGGAAATGATAGTCATCAAATCCGAACGCAGAGTAGTAGTCCTGAACCATCCTGATATTGTCTGCGACCTCGGAAGCAACCTGGTCGAGAGTGCAGTAGATGTGGGCGTCATTCATCGAAAGCATCCTCACCCTGAGGAGCCCGGCCAGAGTTCCCGACAACTCGTTCCTGTACACTGTGCCATACTCCGCTATCCTCATCGGCAACTCACGGTAAGACCTCTTCTTGTTCCCAAACACAAGATGGTGGAAGGGGCAATTCATTGCCTTCAGGTAGTATTCCCCATCGTCCATTTCCATTGGTGGGTACATTCCATCTGCATAGTGGGGGAGGTGACCGCTCGTCTCGAAGAGCTCCTTCTTTCCAAGAACCGGTGTCGTGACTCTCACATACCCGTAAGCCTCTTCTGTTTCAACCGCGAATTTCTCAATTTCGCCCTTCAGAATCTCGCCATTTGGCAACCATACAGGAAGCCCCTTGCCAATCATCTCGTCAATCATGTATAGCTCCATTTCCTTGCCTATTTTTTTGTGGTCACGCTTGGCAGCCTCTTCCAGCTGGCGAACCCTCTCCTTGAGCCCGTCCTTGGTCGAGTAGCACATCCCGTAGATCCGGACCAGGGACTCCCTGTTCTTGTCGGCCCTCCAGTATGCCTGACTAGTGCTGGTTAGCTTGAACCACCTTAGATGCGAGGTGCTAGGGACATGTGGGCCCCTGCATAGGTCGATGAAATCCCCCTGCCTGTAAGCGGAAGAGCCGACGTCGTCTCCTATCTTGTCATCCATTATCTCAATCTTGAATTGATTGTCCGAGAACAAAGAGCGTAGAGATTCGTTGTCGTGCTCCTCTCTGGAAATTGGAAGGTTCTTCTTGACGAGTTCCTTCATCCTCTTTCCTATGGCCTTCAAGTCGTCTTCCGAAATTGAATCCATGTGGAAGTCGTAGTAGAAGCCGTGCTCGATTGGCGGTCCTATTGTGGGCTTAGCATCTGGGAACAACTCAGTGACCGCTTGGGCCAAAAGGTGGGCGCAGGAGTGCCTGAGAATGTAGGAACCCTCTTCAGACTCACCCGTTATCGGCTCCACCGAGCAATCGGAATCGAGAACATGGGACATGTCCCTCTCCATGCCATCGACAAAGGCTGCTACGGCCCCGGACTTCCTGCCATGGACGTTCTCTATGACCTCGCCCGCCGTTATTCCCGAGGAATACTCGTGCTGTTCGCCGTTCCCGATGTCCACACTGATCATCGCCATCGATGCACGCTCCGTCTTAGCCGCTGACACACTCCCGTTTGAAAGCGTCTATTCCTTCATCGGCCCAAAGGGCCGATTTGCCA
Organism: Euryarchaeota archaeon UBA438; assembly: GCA_002504435.1. Taxonomy (GTDB): domain Archaea; phylum Thermoplasmatota; class Poseidoniia; order Poseidoniales; family Thalassarchaeaceae; genus MGIIb-O5. Next base: position 2,384 of record DAQP01000029.1, on the reverse strand, counting down.
CATTCAAATCCGAAGCGATAAGACCACACGCCCCTAGGCTCACACATGCCCCGACTAGGCTTGCTGGTCAACCCCGACGCGGGCCTCGGTGGTCGCCTGGGTCTGAAGGGCTCTGACGGCCAAGCCGAATATGCGAGGTCACAGGGCGCTGAGGATCGCTCAGGCCCGAGGATGGAGGCAATGCTGGAGCATTTCATAGCAATATCCGGCGAAAAGTCGGAAGATTGCCAATGGATAACTAGCGAAGGCAGGATGGGGACCGACTGGATTCCAGAAGGCGTCCCTGATGTCACTTGCGTACACTCCTCGGTTGGAACCACTTCTGCAGACGACACATCGGCCGCCATATCCTCTCTCCTCGACTCCGACATAGACTTGCTCCTCTATGCTGGAGGGGACGGGACGACTAGGGACATAGTCTCAGCATTGGAGGAACTCGAAGCCTCGAAGCTTCCCGTGATAGGGGTCCCAACCGGGGTCAAGATGCACTCCGGGTGCTTCGCCTCCTCGCCCAAGGCAGCGGCCGAGGTACTGGCGGCGTGGATCGCGGGAGACCTCCTGGTTGCCACGACCGAGGTACTGGACCTAGACGAGGAACTCTACCGGCAGGGAAGATGGGTCGTCAGGATTTATGCCGAGGTGATGACCCCCTCGAGCCCGCGCTGGATGCAGGGAGCTAAGATGCGAGTCGAGGCCTCGGGAGAGGACGAAATAGTCGAGGGAATCGCCGAGCACATCGAAGAGACCCTAGTCGAGGACGAAAGACTGGTGCTTTGGGGATCAGGCGGTACCCTGAGGTCAATCGGGGAGATGATCGGCTTCGAACTCACCACTCTCGGAATCGATGCAACAAGGGGCTCAGAGCAGATTGGAACGGACATCAACGAGAAAGAGATACTCGAGATTCTGGGCTCGCATGAAGGGCCCGTAACGCTCCTCCTGTCGCCGATGGGTGGTCAGGGATTCCTGATCGGCCGAGGGAACCTCCAACTATCTCCCAGCGTGCTCAGGAAGGTCGGGGTGGACGGGATTCTGGGAATCGTGACTCCCGCCAAACTGCTTACCCTCAGAAGCCTGCGGATAGAGACTGGGGACGAAGAACTAGACGGGGACTTCTCAGAAAAGAAGTACCTCAAGGT
>DAQP01000029.1:0-852 GCA_002504435.1 Euryarchaeota archaeon UBA438 | reverse complement strand
ACTCATCGTGGACACAGACCACTGTGCCGATTTGACATGTGGATGCGGCTACAGGGGAAGTGCAATTCCACGGAAGCAACACATGGAATGTCCAAGATGTCACAGAGTCGTCGAAGCGTGCTGCGAAGGCGTTCCAATCTATGATTAATAAGTCAGGTTCGCCCTCACAATCCCATGAAGCCTTTCCTCGAGCACCTCAACATGACGTCAACAGATGTGGACGAGACGGTCAGGTTCCTTCTGACCGCAATGCCGGAGTTCAGAATCCGAGGAGCAGGAGGGGGAGAGAAGGCACAGCGCTGGGTCCATGTCGGAACGGATGACTCCTACCTATGCATAGAGGACCGCGGAGCCACCGAAAGGGGCCCGCACAGGCCGTATGTCCACCCTGGTATGAACCACATCGGATTCGTCGTCAGTGACTCAGCTGCGCTGGCTAAGCGAATGCAGGAGGCCGGTTACAAGCAGGGCGCCACATATCTGGACCACCCTCATAGGCACCGCTACTACTTCTTCGATCACGATGGCAACGAGTACGAGTTCGTCGAGTACTTCAGTGAAGATCCAAGTGAGAGGAACAAGTACGAATCATAGGGTACCCTAGATGACGCCCGCATACACAGGTATCCCACTAGCTCTCCATGACGTATGCGTAATAATGGGCCCCTCCATGATGTGGGTAAGACTCACATTAGCGAATACGAGGCCATATTTTTTCGGTCCTCAAATAAAGATAATAGGCATCAGAAAAGAGTACTCATCCCAATGGAAGAAGAGTGGTGGAACTCCGAGGAAACAGACCATTCAACTGCCGACGATTCCGGTTCGGATATGAACGACGAATCCCTCCGT
>DAQP01000032.1:26520-29713 GCA_002504435.1 Euryarchaeota archaeon UBA438 | reverse complement strand
CCAAGAGGCGTGATCCACGGCGACCTGTTTCCTGACAACGTGCTCGAGTCCGAGGAGGGGGACGTCTCGATTCTGGACTTCGAGGAGGTGTGCCACGACCTGCTCGCATTCGACCTGGTGATGACGTTCGTCGGCTTCGGGTGGGAGGACGGCGAGCCCGTGGCGGAGCGCTGGGACTCGATACTCGACGGCTACCAGTCTATACGGGCGCTTGGCGATGACGAGCTCGATGCCCTGCCGGACCTCCATCGCCTGGCGACCCTTTCCATAGCCGCGTGGCGCTACTGGCAGTTCGTGATCAACATGCCAGGAACGGAGCACACCGACCGCTATCTGGAGATGGTGGATAGGCTTGACAAGCGTCTCCCGTTCTAGGGGCCAGACCAATGTTGAAGGGCGGCTCTTGGAGTTGGGGGGCATGGAGCCCAATCTCGAGGAGCGCGGTCGCGCCGTGATATCCGCGATGAGGGGGATCCCCGGGATATCCCACCTGCCAGTGGACGAGCTGGACGCGATACCCCTCGGCCTGCTGAGGAGGAGCGCCACGCGGCTGCATGCGGTGTGCAGGTACAGGAAGGGGGTGCGCAAGGCGGAGGGCGTCACTCCCTCTGACGTGCGCTGCATAGACGTCCACCCCTACGCCCTGACGGAGGAGTGGTCCAGATACGCGGACTTCCTGCTCTACCACGAGTACCTACACGCGCTGGGCATCTCGAACCACGGGAGGGTCTTCCGCGAGCTGGAGGCCCTGTGGCCGGACGAGGTGGCCCGTGGGATGGGCGAGGGCTTCGGCGTGCACCTCAGGGAGAGGTCGGCGAGATGGCTCTGGGTGTGTCCGTCCTGCGGTGACAGGCACCCGAGGGCCAGGCGCGGTAACGGGCGCTACAGGTGCAGGGATTGCAGGGTCGTCCTAGAAGACGTGGAGACCTGAGGGTCAGTTCCACCAGTCGCCGCCGGACTCGGGCGGCTTCTCCTCGCCCTGGCCATCGGGCTTCTCCTCTATCGGCCTGTATTGGCCGCTGGAGTCCCTGACGAACTGTGGGGTAGGGGGCGCCTTCTTCTCCGTGAACGCGGTCAGGACCAGTCCGATGACGAGTATGATGAGGAAGACGCAGCACCCGAGTGAGGACATGAGCATGTACTCGAAGTTGTTGCCATCCACGGTCGTCCAGTCTACGACAATGAATCGGTCGACAGAGGTTACTGTGACTTGGTGGTCGCCGCCGTAGTCGTTGACGATGTCGCCTATCTGGATCCAGTTGTCGAAGTCGTAAAACGGGTCGCAGTTCGGGTCATAGTAGTCCTCACCCTCGAAGTAGACCGTGGCTGTCACCTCTGAGCAGGAGTGCGAGTCCTCGACGTATATCGTGTACCCTATGTCCTCGTCTAGGAAGAGCGTCGCCTCGCTGCCCTCGACCTCGTAGACTATCCAGTCGTTCCAGTCGACGTCGTCGTGGGATGATGACGTGGCGTTCAGGAAGTGCGAGGATGCGATGAAGCACACCAAGGCCCCGACCCCACCTATCACGGATGCCCACTTGGCCACCGACTCCATGGGCTTCACAGGAGGAGGCCGTGTAAAGAAAGTGCTGCTGCAACGGGTCAGATTAATTTGGAACCCCTCCATCATGGACTCATGAGGGAGCGTTCGTCGTTGTCGACGATGCAGTGCCTGGCCTTCCTCGTGGCTTCGGCGATGCTCCTGTCGGGATGCTTGGGCTTAGGCCGGTTCGGGGTCCCCGCGTACGAGCTAGGAGTCGAGGCGGACACCGACTATGGGCTGATCCTGACCACCTATGAGGACGGTGAGCAGACCAGCAACATTGTCCCCGTGATCACGTTCGACTTCTCGAGCTCTGGCAACGTGGACAACATCGAGTCGTTCGGTGTCCTCCCGGGGGACGGGAGGGATGAGATCGTGGTACCCGCCTCCGAGGGATCCACCATAGAGGTGGATTTCCCACTCCACGGGAAGTACGCGGTCACTACCTTCGGAGTGGGCAAGGACGGGGGGCAGTACAACTACACAATGGAGGTCAGGATCGAGCAGCTGATCGACTGGTACGAGAACGACACCGGCAACCCAGGGGTCCTCGTCTTCGAGACAGCCCCGGGAAACGGGTGGCCTATCCCGTCCCACTTCCTCCTGAACTCCACGGTGGAGAACCCCAGCATAATCGAGCTCGATGGCAGGGAGGTGGACGTGAAGTGGGACATCGTCAATGACGAGGGGGTCTGTCAGACCGCGGGCGAGAATATCGGGAACGGTGACAGTTTCGTCTGGAAGACGGTTCACTTCGGGCCGGTCTCAACTCATGAGATATACCTGACCATAGAGGATGGCCAGGATCGGATTAACGTGCATCATAGCCTGGCGATTGTGTACAATCAGGCAAATTAATTTGACAGCGCCCTTTCAGGGCGCTATGGGCAAGTGGCTTTCTTCGAGCCTCGTTTGCCTGATACTCATCTCAACGGCTCTCAGCGGATGCATATCAGAAGGAGGCGGTTCATCCGATACTGCGACTGATGATATGCCGGTCGTTGGGGAGTTCGAGGGCCTCGATTACATCGAATGCATGGTTCATGAAGATCTCGAAAGGTGCTGGAATGTGTTTGTTCCGAAAACCGTTGACTTGTCCGTCGATGTTCCAATGGTAATCGATCTACATGGTAACACCCTGACAATGCAGAATCAGCGGGACCTGTCTGAATTCGACGAGATCGCCGAGGAAAACGGAGTCATTGGAGTATGGCCTCAGGGATTCGACAACTCCTGGAATTCGGGGTATTGCTGCAGCAGTGCGGGAGAGTTGCAGTTGAACGATACGGGGCTGATACTGGAGATAGTCGGAAGAGTGGTGGCGAACCATTCTGTTGACGAGAATAGAATCTACCTCACGGGGTGGTCCAATGGCTGTTCATTGAGCCAGAAATTGGCCAATGACCACAGTGATACGTTCGCTGCGATAGCTTGCATGTCGTACTACCTCCTCGATGACCCGAGGCCCGATTATTCGGCAATTCCGATCATGGAGATACATGGATTGGAAGATCAGATTATTCTTTACTCGAACGATGCGATACACCTTCCGAATATGGATGCGCAGAAACATGGGGCGATACAGAACCTACTGCAGTGGGGAGAAATGAACGGATGCGAGGGAAAGTCGCCGGATTCTAATTCGCCGAC
>DAQP01000032.1:24656-26159 GCA_002504435.1 Euryarchaeota archaeon UBA438 | reverse complement strand
GAGGTGTCCCTAGTCACGTTGTACGCAGCGGATCACAATCCATACGAGCAAGGCCACGATGTTTTCCCTGGCAACGGAGGCACAGTAGACACCAATGGTATCGCTTGGGAATTCCTATCTCGGTTCTCAAAGGAAGTTGAGGATGACGAATAATGCCTAACGTCGAGGTGGATGGGCACGAATTCCACTACATGGAGGTCGACGGGGAAGGGCCCACGGTCCTGATGCTATGCAGCACTGGGCTGGACTCGAGGCAGTGGAACGATGCGTTGCCCCTGCTGGAGGGCAGGAGGGTCCTGTGCCCGCACTACCTCTGCTACCCCAAGTCCGCGGACTGGTCAGGAGATGGGGAGATTGACTCCACGCTGGACTACCTCGCCGCAGAGAAGCTGCTTATGCGGGAAGATGGTGCTGTGGACATCCTAGGACACTCCTATGGTGGCTTCATCGGCCTCAGACTGGCTAAGAATCACCCAGAAAAGGTGAGGAGGATGTCGTTCCACGAGCCGACCGTGTGGGGCTGCCTGCAGTCAACGGACAGAGACGATCTGAAGAACGACTTCGGGGAGGTTGTGGAGACCTTCTTCACCGAGGGTCTGTCGCCCGAAGACTTCCTTCAGGATTTCGTAGACTACTGGAACGTTCCCGGGGCCTGGAGTTCGATGCCGGAGCACAGGAAGGTGATGTGGAGGTCTCTGCAGCCGAAGATCCTCAGCGAGGTCAGGCTTCTTTGTTACGACAAGACCGCTCCTGAGTACTACGAAAGCATAGGGCACCCAATTCTGATCACTCTAAGCGGGGAGACTCCTCCTCACCAGTTCGAGGCTTGCACCATCCTATCCCGATCTCTTCGTGACGTTAGGGTCGAGAGGGTCCCGGGTGGGCACATGGGAGTCATCACCGAGTCCGGCGCTGTGATGCCTCTACTCGCTGGTTGGTTGATCCGATAGTCGTAGGAACATGCCTCGGGAGTTGGGGATGGTTGGCTTGAAGCCCCATCTCTCATAGAATCCATCGACATCTGCCATGAGGTTGATGTAGGACTTATTGGATGCTTCTCGAGTGATGTATCCCATCAGCGAATCCATTATCATCGTGCCCCCTCCATTACCTTGCCAATACTGATCAACTGCCATGTCACAGATGTGGAAGACCGTGCCTCCGTCTCCAACAACCCTTCCCATTCCTACGATCTCATCTGAATCATCGTGCCTTAGTAAGACCGAGAAAAGCTCTGATCCGAGGCCCTTAGTAGCGCCGCTAGTTGTTCTCGGCCTCATTCCTGCCTTCTCTCGTAGACGCAGGTACGTTTCGACGTCGGGAACTGCGATCTCGATGGAAAACAGCCGATCACTTCCGCCCGAACTTCTTCTTCCTCTGTCCGCCCTGCTTCTTGAACGACTTCCTCTGGGCCCTCTTCCTGCGATCCCCCCTGGCTGGTCCGGCGGATGAGTCGCTTCGGCCCTCCTCCTTGGACTGCTTCATCTCGGAGCGCATCCTGAG
>DAQP01000032.1:23832-24251 GCA_002504435.1 Euryarchaeota archaeon UBA438 | reverse complement strand
GGCCTGGAAGGGTGGCTCGCCTCGGGCTGCTTCTTCATCTTCCTGATACCGACCTTGCTCGCGGCCCATGCCAGGGCGTCGAGCGATGGCTGAGGGATGCTAGCCTCCTTGGAGACCCTGCGCCCGGATGACCTAGTCAGCTTGGAGTCGAAGTATCCGGTCCAGAGGGTCATCTTGCTGGGGTCGCCGGCCATGCTATCACCAGTGTCTCACATGCGGGGTGACTTGAGGGCTTCGTGCCCTCAGTCCTCTAGGAGCACGCCGGAGACGACTCCGTGCATGCCCGGACGGCTTGTGACGCGTACGTTTCCGAGATCTGTGTCAACCACGGCGCCCTTGGTGACTATGTTGCGTCGGACGAAGTTGGGGTCTGCCCCGTTCTCAACGACGCTCTTGATGGTGGTGCTTGTTGACTTGCC
>DAQP01000032.1:0-23518 GCA_002504435.1 Euryarchaeota archaeon UBA438 | reverse complement strand
CTCTTGGGGTCGTTGACGTTGATTCGGTTGGCGCCTAGGACCCTGACCGTCTGAGAGTTGCCCCTCTTTCGGTAGTTCTTCCTCTGGTCCTCGCTCGATACGTACGCGAACTGGGCCTCGCTGGAAATCTCCGTCCTGCGCTTTCCACGATAGCGGTTTGGCCTCTTCAGGCGTCCGCCCGATGCCTTGCGACGGGAGATGCCGTGCCACTTCGCCATGCGTCCCGCCGACCGACCACCCTTATTTCAATGGATTGGAGCACATCGGGGGCTCTTTCCCGGCGAGCAGCACTACGTTCTTGTCGTAGTCTCTGGCACGCTGGCACATGGGCGAGCCCCGCATGCGCAAGAGGAAGCCAGTCAGGCACAAGCATGTCAGGGAGGTCGAGAGGCAACTCGGGGACGTGTTGGGCATGGATATCGACCTGTCTGATGGCTTCATCGAACTGGCTCACTTCGAGGGCAGGGACATACTGCTGCTGGATCGAACGGTGGTCGGGATCAAGGTGGAGATGGGTGACTCACACAAGTGGGTTCCAACAATCAGAGGAATACTTCACTGGAAGCCAGACAGGTGCTGGGCTGCTGTTGACGACGGTGCCACCCCATTCCTCCTCAACGGTGCGGACTGCATGGGTGCAGGCGTGCACATCGCCGACCCCTCCGTGGATGCAGGTGGATTCGTCTGGGTCAGGGACCAGGACAGGGGCACACCGCTTGCGATAGGCGTGGCTCTTGTCGATGGGAATGAGATGATGGAGATGACGAAGGGGAAGGCGATATCGACCATTCACTGGATAGGTGACGAATTGTGGGAGATAGAGGCATGATGCCTCACCCTTCATGAGTAGTGGTGCGTACGAGCCTGCATGCGCGTGGTCGTCCCTCTGCTCGTATGCCTCATTTTGGCCGTCCCGATCACCTGCGCAGGAGAGAGCGGTGTCAATGAGGAGACCTCCCTCGAGGGCACCGACATCCAAGATATCGTATACCCCAGTGAGGCATCTGCAGGGGAGGATTTCGGGCTGAGCGTTGTGTTGAGCGATGAAGCCAAGGGGAACGGTACCACCGTTAGTTGGATCACTCAAATCTGCATCAACTCCGGTATCTGCTACGCTCCAGAGACCCATTCCATGGATCTTGATGACGAGGGAATGTCTTGGGAGGGGACGATTGTCCCAGATGACACCGTCACGTACGTGAATTGGAGAATCGAGATGAACTGGGAGGACGGCAACAAGACCAGCGTCCCAGACACGGGGTTCGGATGGAAGGTGTGGTCCGACTGCTGGTACGACAACGGGGCCTGGGGGGGTTCGGACCAGGAGTGCATCGATGAGAGCAGCTCCGAGGAAGGAAGTGGAAGTCTGTTGGGACTGCTGCCCGGATTCGGTGCCGCTGCCTCACTTCTCGCAATTTCGACGGCAGGCTTGATGGGCAGACGCGACTGAGCGGTACCATGAGCGAGGGGGAGCAGGGGTTCGTCCGGCTTGTTTTCCGAGAGCTCCCAATAGAAGAGATGCATGAGAGCGCGGAGGCGTTCTACGAACTGATGGATGGGAGGCGGACGACACGCCATTTCTCCGACAGGGCAGTCCCCAGGGAGCTTATCGAGGCTGCAGTGAGGACTGCTAGCACCGCTCCATCGGGAGCCCATCTCCAGCCCTGGACCTTCGTGGCGATATCCGATCAGGCCCTCAAGTCGAAGATAAGGGAGGCCGCAGAGGATGAGGAGAGGCGCTTCTACGAGGACAGGATACCGGATGCATGGAAGGAGGTGCTAGACCCCCTTGGGACTGATCACGTCAAGGAGCACATAACAGAGGCTCCATGGGTAGTGGTTCTCTTCAGACACTCTCAGAGGGAGCGCCCTTCGGGTGAGATGGCTCCCACGTACTACTCCCAGGAGTCGTGCGGTATAGCCGCCGGCCTCTTCGTTGCCGCGATACACAACATGGGTCTGGTCACCCTCACTCACACGCCCTCGCCCATGGGCTTCCTGAGGGACATACTGGGGCGGCCGGAGCACGAGCACGCGATGTTGCTCCTCCCGGTGGGCTTCCCAGCCGAGGATGCCATGGTTCCAGACATACAGAGGAAGGCCGTAGAGGACGTGCTGGTCTGGAGGGAGTGACCTACTCCTCCTCGTCAGAGCTCGGCGAGACGAATATGAGGACTATCCCTGACCCCACGATGAGAATTCCGCCGATCCAGTCGGAGGCTCCAAGGGTCTCCCCGAATATCAGCCAGCCGTAGAAGGTTGCCACTATGACCGTGAGGTACGAGAAGGCGCTCACCCAAGCGGCATTCGCCTGGTGATAAGCCATGGTTATGCCCACCTGTCCGCAACCAGCGCCCACCCCTATTCCGACAAGTGCTGCAGCGGCCTCCAGAGATAGGTCTGGGATGTCCGGAGCGGCTTGGAATAGGCTTCCTGCCACGGAGAAGGCTGCGAACCAGAAGACCACGCTCGATGCGGAGTCGGTCTTCCTGAGTTCCCTGACGTAGATGTATGCGAGCGCAGCGAACAGGCCAGAGCCGAGTGCTAGAAGCGCGTCTGGCTCTACCGATCTTAGGTCGGGTGACACGATTAGGACGATTCCCACGAATGCGAACACCACCAGTCCCGCTACAGAGGGGGACACCTTCTCCCGGATCACGGTGCCTGAGAGCAGAGCGACGAAGAGCGGGGCGGTGTACTGTAGGGTGACTGCCTGACCTATGGGTATCCTAGAGAGTGCGGTGAAGTAGAGGATCATCGCGAAAAGCCCCACGGCACACCTCAGGAACATCGTCCAAGGGTCATTAGCCCTGAGGCTCAGGCCCCTTGCTGCGGCGTATCCGGCAACTGCGAAGGCTATGACGGCAGAGCGGATTAGGATGACCATCCATACGTCGGCCTCGACCGAGACCCACTTGACCAGAGCATTCATCGTACCGAAAGAAACGCTCCCGAAAATCATCCAGAGAACGGCGATCCTCGGGGAGTCGTTTGGAGCGACGTGCCCTGTCCCCCTGGAGGCCAGCTCTCCCATCTAACCCAGTCTCCAACGTCTCTCTAGTACGGATGTGATGTCTTGGTAGTCCTGGCCGCCTGCGCTGGTTGGTTTGTGGAGGTGAATGGGTATTCCATGGCTTGGTGCCTCAGCAAGGCGTATGTTGCGGCGTATTGCAGGCTCGATCACCAGCTCCGGGAATGACTCCCTGAGCTCTGTGGCGACCTGCTGGTTGAGTTTTGTCGGTGCGTGCATGGTCATTAGGACGCCATCAACCCCAAGCTCAGGGTTGAGGAAGGCCCTGACCTCCCTGATCGTTCCCGAGAGGAGGGCCAGCCCCTCGAGAGCGAAGTACTCGGTCTGGACTGGGATTACTATTCCGTCGCTGGCGACAAGGGCGTTTATTGTGACCAGGCCCAGAGATGGAGGAGTGTCGATCATTATCAGATCGTAATGGGGCAGCAGTGGGGCGAGAGCCTCGGTCATCCTCCTCTCTCTGCCGAGCTGCCTGAGCATCTCTTGCTCTAGGCCGACGAGGGTCCTGTCCCCCACGATCATGTGCACGTTCTCCACAGCGGTTGCGTGTCTCGCATTGACAGCGGTCTCGGGATTCAGGATGAGGTCCCTGGTGGTGGCTCTGACCTTGCTCTTGTCCACTCCGAGTCCCGTAGCGCAGTTCCCCTGAGAGTCGGCATCCACTACCAGAACCCTGTGGCCCCTGAGGCCCATCTGGGCTGCCACGTTGATCACTGACGTCGTCTTGCCCACTCCCCCCTTCTGGTTGATCACGGTGACGACCCTCGCCCTTCCGGAAGGGGTTGGAAGGGACAGGGGTAGTTCCATTGGGCCACTTGCCCTCGTCGTGCTTACGTGCTCCGCTGCGTTGAGGAGGGGGGCGTCTTGCGACTCCTCTGTCTCGACAAACTCGACATCGACAACGAGGGGGGCCTTCTCGACCTCGGGGAGGCTGCCTCCCTCTTCGTCCGCGTTCATACGAGCGCCTTCGGCGCTCGGAAGGGTGTTCAACGTGCCGATAGATGGAGCGGCAATAATGCCAGAAGCGTCACTCTGCGGATGGGCCGTTGGTGTGGACCCAGCCCGCCATCCTTCCGGTCTCTGCGTCCATGGCTAGTCTGAGGTTGTGTTCCCTCCCCCCATCTTCTGGGCTTCCCCAGTTCCTGTCGATGAGGATGGTGACTTTACCATCAGCGAAAATATCTGGGAGGCCGGAAAGAAGGCCTTCTTCCGGAGAGGTCAGGAGATATCCTATCTGCACATCGACAAGCCAGGACCCTTGGGACCCCTCCAGGTAAGGATTCAACTCCGCATACCTCAGGTCGTCCAGAAGCCTCTGCTCCAACAAGGACATTGTATGCGTGTCCGGGACTGCCTCTCTGTTCCAACTGAAGGTCCCTGATGGATGAGTTCCATAGTCAATAATGTCACATCCAGATCCTATCTGCCTGACGACGGCCCACCCCGATCTATCGTCCTCATTGACCCAAGACATGTTCCACTGGGGGGATCTGGTTGGCTGTGACCAATATGCCTGCCAGATGTATCCGGTGCTGTCCAGAGCAATTGCCAGCTCGGAAGTTGAGTGGTTCACCCGGGTGCACTCTATGGCTTCCTCCAGGTCGAAGTTTCTGCTCACGGACTCGTCTGGCATCGAGGAAACCCATTGCCTCTGTGATGAGCTGCTTGGCTTGTCCTCCCCAGGGCCCGGCCTGCTTTCGTAGATGGAATACCACTCAACATCCTTGGAGCCACTATTGCTGGACTGCTCTGAAATCTTCATCTTGATCTTGATAGTCCCCTCGGGCAGCGACATCGAAGAAAGAGTTCCTGCGATGAATCCACAGTTGCTAGTCTCGAGGCTCTTGTCGATTAGGATATCAATCGTCTGCTCAACTGGCCAGGGGCTGCTGCTCTTGACTTTGAGCTCCATAGTAGCGTGGCCCAAGCAGTCATTGACGTCCTGATTCCACATTGTAATCGGGTAAACGTTGCCATAGGACGACTTTGTCTCGGATCCAACGGTCCACCTCCAGTCCGAGTTCCATTGTGGGTCGTCATTCCAGCTACTCCCTTCCGTCAGGACGGAGTCCCCGAATACATCATGCAGCTCGATAGGGGTCAATGGGAGCATCAGGGGTGATATTCCATTCAGCCCTGATAGCTCCTCTAAGTCGTAGATTATGGCCTGGACATTGGAGGACTCGCCGTTGTTGTCTGTGAAGTCTACCAACAGATCCGAGCGGATTGCCTCCTTCCCGGTTATCTCCACCCACCTCTTGAGTGATATGTCAGCGGTGTTATCTGGAGAGCTTAGTTTGCCGCCACATTCGCCGCTTGAGGTCACGGTCCTGAATGTGAGATCCATGTTGAGATCATAATCGATTGACTGCTCGGCTGTCAGGAAATCTCGGCCATATGCGTCAGGGGAGTTTACGGCACCCACGAAATCTAAGTCAGAAGCGTGCTGAATGTCACTGAGGGTTCCTTCCCTAACCGCTATGTCGCCATCCCCGTGATCTATGGTGATGGCCAATTCGTCACATATCTCATCGAGGGCACTCGGCGAGGCTGCGTCCCTGAGAAGGGAAATCATCTCGTCCCCCACTATGCTGATTTCCCCCTCACTGATCTGGAAGGACATCTCGTCCCCGTACTTTAGCTGCCTAGCTTGGAATGACGGGTCCGCACTGAAGAAATAGAACGCCCCTACGCCGGCAAGCATTACTGCCACTAGGACTGCCGATATCGGCTTCCAGTTCTCGAAGAAGACATCGAAAGATGGCAGAACAATTGTCATCGATGCCTGATCTGCTGGCTCCGTTGTTTCTTGCTCCTCATCATCAACCAGGGCGGAGGCCCAAGGATCAGGCTCAGGTTCTGGCTCTGGTGTAGGCTCCTCCTCAACTGCCTCCTCTTCCTCATCTTCGGCGACTACCTCGGCCTCCATGACCTCTGCCTCGATGGCGTCCTGCTCCGGCTCGGGTTCGACCCCTCCCTCGAAACGGGCCAGTAGTTTGTCTACTGCATCGCTGACATCGGCCTCCGGGGTCGCCTCTTGGGCATCGATTACAGTCTGTTCTTCTGATTCACCGGTATTGCCAGAATCCAAGAGCCTGTCAATCAGATCCTGCTTCTTTCCGGAGACGGTTAATCCGAGTTCCCTGCACCTCTCCCGGAGATCGTCAACCTTCATCGAGGATAGTTCCTCGGGGCTTGGCACCTCCCATTCTGGCATCTGACTCACTTACTAGCCGAATAAGGAGGCTTTCAACCCCTTCGCCTTTCTGAACGCTCTAAAGGGCTCTAGCGGCCCTGATTGAGGATTCCACAGAGCAACAGGCTCAAGAAGGGTTTGTGGTCGGCGGGGGTCATGGAGCCCCGACTAGTGATACTGTCAAGGGGCCCCGAGCTGTACAGCACCAAGAGAATGTTCGAGGAAGCTGAGGCTGCTGGATGGTCGGTTCAGATACTCGATCCGCTGAAGCTGACCACGGTGGTCGACGACGACGGAGTGAGGGTGTTCAACAAGGGATGGCCTGTAGATTGTGATGCTGTAATTCCCAGGATTGGCAACTCCATCACCGAGAGGGGGGTCCCAATAGTCCAGGCGTTCGAGAGGATGGGGGTCATCGTCCTGAACGAGGGCGATGGAATCAGAAGCAGCAGGGACAAACTGCTGGCGTGCCAGATGATGAGCGAAAGGGGGATTCCGGTCCCAATAACAGCTCACGTAGGTACATGGCAGGACACCAGGAGGGCAATCTCCAGAGTCGGTGGGACTCCTTGTGTAGTCAAGGTGACAGAGGGAACCCACGGTTCTGGCGTCTTCCTAGCGCATACGGAGCAGCAAGCTAGACAGTTGGTTTACCAGATGCTGGAGAGAAACATGCGTCCGCTCGTTCAGGAGTACATCAAGGAGTCCCATGGACAGGATGTGAGGGCGTTCGTGGTCGGCGGGAAAGTTGTCGCTGCCATGAGGAGGAAGGCAAGAGGGAGCGAGTTCCGCTCGAATTTCCACCTCGGGGCCAAGGTCGAGAAGCTCGAGATTCCAGACAAGCATTCCGAAATCGCTTGCAGGGCCGCGGAAACGATGGGGCTTGATATCGCGGGAGTGGATCTCCTAGAGTCTTCTAGAGGGGCCCTAGTTCTCGAAGTCAACTCCAGCCCGGGGCTGGAGGGGATAGAAGCGGCCTCGGGTGTCAATGTGGCAAGCAAGATTGTCCAGCATCTGAATCAGGTCAGAGAGAGAATGACGACTCAGGAAAATTCCCCCGAGTCGGCGGTCGAAGAGGAAGCGGGCGACGGGGGAACATCAGAGGCCTACTAGGAATCTGGCGTTTTTCAATCGACCAACAAACGAGCCGCCTAGAATGGTCGGGGAGAGAAGCATTCAATACCTCGGTGGTTGACTTGGACTCGTCCTTAGGGACAGGGATGCACCTCCTCTGGAGGATGAAAGGCGAGGAACATGGTAGAAAGAGAGTTGAATGGCCAGAGGACCAATACCTGGCCCGGCGTTATTGGAAGAGCCGAACAACTAGCACAGGATGACTCGTACCTTAGCCGCCTTCCCTCTAGACTCCAGAGACTATCTAGTCTGCCGTGGTATGAGTGCTGGATTCAACAACTGAGAACGGAGAAAAAGAGCGTTCACACGATCAGGGCTTACACGGTTGCAGCCAAGACGTTCAGCACTACCTGCCTGCCGGGGGAAGAGGAAAGGAGCTGGGACGAGATGCAATCAATCAACGTGGAGGACTTCCACGCTATTGCCAATCCGAATGGAGGGAGGATGGATGCGTGGATGAATGGCCTCGGCGAGCTGAGGCCCTCCTCACTGAATGCTAGGATAGCGGCAATTTCACACCTTCTGGGCTGGTTTGGGCACACTGTTCCTGATTGGATACAGAGGCCCACCCGGAGGAAGACGTTGCCCAGGACACTTGGGCGATCTGAACTCAGTAGGCTCAGAAAGGCGGCAGGTAACTCAGAAGACCCGTTGTCCTCACCGGTGGTGACAATACTTCTGGACACTGGGCTCAGGGTGTCGGAGCTTTGTGGCCTGGATATAGAGGATCTGGATCTGGAGGACCTCTCCGCTCTTGTGATAGGAGGAAAGGGGGAGAAAGATAGAACCGTACTTTTCACCGATGCCACGGTAAGAGCTGTGGAGGCGTGGATGCCAATAAGGAGATCTAGGAATAAGCTGAGCTCGGAGGGCCAGGAGGAAAGGGCGTTGTTGCTATCAAGCCGAGGGAGGAGGATGAATCCGAGATCGGTCCAGAAACTGATTGACAAGCTTGCAGAGGCTTCTGATATTCCAAAATCTAGGCTCAGTCCCCACACCCTTCGCCACACATTCGCTACAGGCCTCCTGGAGCGTGGCGCTGACTTAGTGACCATCCAACGTCTTCTTGGCCACTCCAGCATAGCGACAACAAGGGTGTACCTTGAGATAGGTGACCAGACTCTGAGGGAGATTTACCATCGCGCTCAGAATAGCCCGCCGCTTACTGAGTTGCTAGAGGAGATGAGTGGCGATTCAATCGAGACCGAGCTACCGAGCCAGGAAGTTATCCAGCAAGTGGAGTGACTACTTGCCTGCTGGATTCTTCTTGTTCGACCTCTTATCCACTGTTTCAGGCCCCTTCCACTCCCTACTGGCACCGGACTCGTTTCCAGAGTGCCCGGGTATGGGGCAGTGCTTCCCTGATCTGCATCTGCTGCAGTTGTCTCGAGGGGGATGGTCCACCACCTTCTGAAGACGGCCATACTTCCTTCGAGGCATGAAACGTGTTAGGCTAGGAGGGACTTAGCGGTTACTAGTACGCGCAACGTTCAATCAGAGTGGCTGCAACAGTGGCACGTGGCGGGTGATGGGCCGATTGGCATGGATCCGGTTCGAAGTGTGCTGTATGCGCAAGTAATGAGTGGCGATCCGAGGATGAAGATAGATGAGGAGGGATACCTGCGACAGGCGAATTGGCCGGGGGAAGGAAGGGAGGTCTACCTCGGGGACGTCGCTAAAGCCTCCCTTCGATCCTTGGGCCCTCATGATCCTCCACAGTTCTCAGTTCAGCCTGGCTATGACGAGCAGCGATGGGAGCTGACCTCGACAGCCGGAGAGTTGGGCATCACGATTGTTAGCGACTCTTACTGGGGGTTCGGCCTCTTTGCCAGGTGCTTCCTAAACAGGATTGAGCTTACTGGGCCTCTTGAGCTCAGGGCTAGGTGTGTGCATGACATCATCTCATCCCTGGGCAGGAACCCTTGGGAGGCGGTCAGAGTTAGGAAGTTCGAGAAGTCCACAGGTGGGCTCATCGGAGAGCATGGCTCCTCCTGGTTGGATCTAGAAAGAAGAGCGAAGGAGGACATGAACGAGGAGATAATGGAGCTAGAGGAGACTGTGAAGTCACTCAGGGGCAAAGAGGAGGGGATTGACGGTATCCTAGACTCTGCGTCACAGGCACTGGACGAGGCTAGATCGGCATTGTCCGACAGGAACGCTCCTGCGGTCGAGAGAGCTCTTGGAAGGGCGGCAAGTGCGATAATTGAGGCTGATCCAAGCACCGAAGTTAGGTCGTCTGAATACATCGCTTCAAGGCCCGGGAAGTTGACGAAGAGCCCTGTTCCAGTCTTTGACGAGGTAGGGGCCGAAGAGCTACTCGAGGATGATGTGCCTTTCGTCGACCTCTCCGAGGAAGAGTGAGGCTCTAGAACAACGAGCCAATCCAGGAGAGCACTCCGTGGTTAGCAAGATAGATGGTGACGGAGAAAACTATGCAAGCAGCATAAATCGAGGTCTTGGAAATCTGGATAGCGTCCTCGGACTCCTCATCGAAGTACCTGATCAATCCAGCTGCTTGCTGAATGCCACTGCCCTTCTTCTCCTTCGCCATCGGCCCGCGCACCTGCCCTCACTATTTCAAGCCCGCTAAGGGTGAAATCATGGTTCTAGAGTCTCAATTAGCACGCATCCGCCGTCTAATTCAACGATTCGGGAGGCGGCGCTGACCGCAGTTTCAAGACCGGCAGTCATCAGTATCTCCCTTCTAACTCCCACTTGATTCTGGAATACCAGTCGGTGACTTAGCATCTCTAGCACGTCGTGGTCCACTATCTGCCATATCCAATCATCCCCCTCAATGGTGACTAGCGCTTCCACGGGAACGAGTGGTCCCTGCTCCCTGCCATTCGCCTGTGCTCTTTCTACCAATTCTACCAATTTTCTCGTCGCTCCACTAGCATCCATACAGACAGGTTCGCCTGCATTTTCTGCTATCCTTCTCCTGAGTACCCTCACTTGCATCCCACCTGCGACAACAGCCGCAAAGCCAGAGCGGTTCGTTGGAGGTTTAACCATTTACCAACCTGATCGGTACGAGAAGGGGAAAATCATAGTCTATTCCAGAAGCCGCTCCTCCGAGTGCTTGATGCACTGTGAACGGACCGGTGAATCATGGGCGATGTGGGTGCGACGTGGGAAGAGCTGGCCGCAAACAGCGCTCTACTGCGTGCAGTAAGTTGCTGGAGGGAAGATCCTGACATTTGGCTAGAGGGGTCATTCGAAAGGCTTCCAGAGACCGTGAGGGTAAATCCGCTTAGGACCGACAGGGGCTGGGTCGAGGAGTGGCTAGAGAAAGTCAGTGCCAAAGAAATAGAGTGGTTCAATGGGCCAGGGAGTGCTTGGGAGTTGCCATTCCATAGAGGCAAGGCAGAAGGACAAGTGAGGAGAGTTCTAGCTGCGCTTCACGAGACAGGGCGCATCACTAGGCAAGAGTCGGTGTCTATGATTCCGGTATTGGCTCTGGGAGTGGAAGCGGGAGACATGGTGCTAGACATGTGTGCCTCCCCTGGTTCCAAGACAACTCAAATCTCTGAGCATCTTTCGGAAAGTGGGATGGTGGTGGCTAACGAGGTCGTTAGTTCGAGGGTGAACACCCTAGTCTCGAATGTTCAGAGGCATGGTTCCAGATCTTCCGTGGTAGTGAACCACGATGGTAGGCACATACCAAGGATGCCAGATGATGGCTTCGATGCGGTATTGGTGGATGCTCCCTGTTCCGGCTCAGGAACTACTAGGAAGAATCCTGAGATCTGGGGCAAGTGGTCTCCCTCCGGGGGGAGGTCCCTTCAGAGACTCCAAATCGACTTGCTCGGTAGAGCGCTGAGGGTGGTTAAGGCAGGGGGCCGTGTAGTTTACTCGACATGCTCACTGGACCCGATAGAGAACGAGGCCGTGGTAGCGGAAGTTCTGAGGGGTAGTAGTGGAGTTTCTCTATTGGATAGTTCGAAAATCCTTGAAGGAGTCCCTGGCGAAGGCGGCATGACTTCATGGCCTGTACTGAATGAGGACGGAACAATTTCCGACAGGGAGGAGTTGGAAGAGTCAATGGCCCCTCCTGTAGAAGGTTGGATTTCTGAGTCACTAACTAACTGCATGAGAGTTTGGAACGACAAGGTTGGCGGTGGAGGGTTCTTCGTCGCAATATTTGAGAAATCACCCGAAATGGATGACTCTTGGGGCGACCCCCAATTCCACCAGAGCCCTTCGGATGCAAAGGAGGACCTGCCTAGCTCGCCGCAGCCAATAAGCGAGGAGCTCAGTGAGTCCGTCAGAGGGGCGTGGGGGAAAGTTCCATCCAACCTTTGGTCCAGGGGGAAGAAGATACTGTGGTCCACTCCCGAGGTCACTGATGTTTGGTCTTCAGATAGAAGAATCAGGGGCGGTCGGACGGTTGTTCCCGGTGGGAGATGGAGGCCCCTGAAAGTTATCCATATCGGGCTCGATGCAGCTAGAGTCAGGAAAGGGGAGGTGGATCGAGTTGTCGCCAAAGCCGCTGGCGCCCTAGTACGAGAGATGGAGTGTGGGTTCACGGAAGTTATCCAGGAAGACATAGATAGCGTACTTCTTGGAAATGATCCATCGCCATCTGAAATAGATGGTTTGGGGGATTTACGAGGGGGCCATATTCTGACTTGCGGGGACCTAAGCATTCCTGTTTGGATTGGGGGGAGGGTCAGTTTGATGTTGAGTGACTCAGAGAAAACGGTTATTCGTTCCCAGAGGGGGTTCGTTGAACAATTAGAAGAGGAATAAGCCGAACTGATTGAACGAACGTCCATCTTGGTTCCAAAGGAAATTGCATATGTTCAATAGCCTGACTTCTAAACTATGTTTCCGGGTGAGTGGTTTGATTGATGGTACCGACCGAAAAATAATCTCAGTTCTGGAGAAAGACGCCAGAGCATCCCTCCGTAAGATCTCGGAGGAGGTCGGCGTGTCTTTGGGCACAGTAAGCAACAGAGTGAACAAGATGGAGGAAAGTGGCGTCATACTGGGCTACACAGTGAGGCTGGATCCAGACAAGCTAGGCTGGGGCCTCAATGTGGTAGTTGGACTCAGGATAGAGAAAGGAAGGCTGATCGAGATTCAGGAGAAAATTGCCCGGGACAGGCGAGTTTGCGGGGTATACGACGTTACTGGGGACTACGACTCAATGGTAATAGCAAGAGCCCAGGACAGGGAGGACCTAGATGACCTGACCAAGAATGTGATGTCAATCGATGGCATAGAGAGATCAGTCACTCATCTGGTCCTAAACACTGTCAAGGAGTCTCCCCCGACGCCCCCTGAGAGTGAGTAGCGATCATAGGGAGAAGATTCGGTGCGTGAGGCAAAAGAGACTCAATCGTTCTGCCCTCTGGCTTCATCACCCTCATCAGAGTCGTTCTCATCTCCTCGTCTACTGTGACGTCCAGTGACATTAGTCGGTCCCTGAGGAACTTCTGCAACTGCCCACCAGTCCTGTCCCAGTCCATAGCTACAATGACAGGAGGGCCCTTGTCGATGATGTTCCTAGTCCCATAAGTGTCGAGAAGGTAGGCGATGAGCTTCGATCTTGTCCAGCCCCTGTTTACCTTCTCGATGGTACCGGAGAACCCCAACTCCCTCAGCGCCCTCTCGTCTTTAGGGCCTTCAACTATCACTGGGCAGTGGCATCCACCCTCATCAGGAGGGGCGTTCCTGGAGATTGATTTCGCGATTGATTTAGCAGCCTTATTGAATCTAATTTCGCGGTCCGGGGGGCCTTCTCTGACGGACAAATTAGACTCCCCTCCCACTCAAGAAGTGGGATTATGATTTGTAGTTGTTCAATGTCATAGCTGTATTTCGCAATGGCAACTTTTCCGTATTGCTTATGAGGGGAATTCACACGCGTAAGCACGGGGAGCATCTTGACGATACAGAACGCTCTCTTTGATGGTTTGTGGGACTATTACATCTGGATATCCCTAGCCGTGTCTGTATTCACCTTCTCTTGGCTATATCATCACTCATTCTGGTACCGTTCTGAAGAGGGTGTTGAGCACGAAAATCCTGATGAGATTGCGGTTGGGGTTTTCCCTAAGCACAATGACGATATGAAGTTGGAAGTAGCTTGGACGGTTGCTCCATTTCTGTTGATTGTATGGTTAACCTACATCTCCTGGATGCCGTTGGCTTCAGTATGGGCCCCAATCGACGATGCTGACTACCACGGCTTCGAGTGCGAGGAAGGTCAATCATCCAATAACGAGCTTGTTGGTGAGGGGTACAACGCCATAGTTGAGTCGGAATGCTACCATGTAATGGAAATCACTGGCAAGCAATGGGTTTGGCAGTTTGACTGTCTAGATCTGGCTACTGATTTATGCAGCACAAGTAGCGATACGATAGAGGTATACGGCACTGTACCTGTCCTTCATCTGAAAGAAGGCGAGACCTATCTGGCGATAATGATCTCGGAGGACGTTACTCACGCACCATGGTTCTTGGGTCTGGGGACAAAGGAAGACGTGCAGTACAACGTCGAAACATCTCTTTGGTTGACAATTGTCGAAGGGACGTCGGACCAAGTAATTCTCTGTGCTGAATACTGTGGTGATGCCCACTCAATTATGGCAGCTAAGTTGGAAATTCACTCGTAGGTGGTAAGTTATGAGAACAAAAATCGGCAGGAGCTTGGTCGTTCTTGCCGTACTTTCAGTTGCCATGCTTATCGCTCCAGCGGCGGTTTCATACCCAACCGGGGTCAATGGGGTTGCACAAACTGGTTGCAACTGCCATGGGGCGGTGGCTAACTCGGATGTGGCACCATCAATTAGTGGGCTTCCAGACCAGTACAACTACTCAGAGGAATATGAGATAGTGGTTTCTTTCACAGGAGGACCTGCGAACGCTGCTAACTCCAACCAAGGAGGTTTCAACCTCTGGGTAAGCGATGGGGAGCTCGCTCCGATCGACGCTACGGCTCAAGCATACGGGGCAAACGAGGCCAGTCACACTGAAGCGGGTAATGACCAGACATCATGGACTCTAACTTGGACGGCCCCATCTGGAGATAGGAACGTCGAATTCATCCTGCACGTGAACTCAGTAAATGGGAACGAGGATGGGAACAACGGAGGTAGCTCGGGGGACCTGTGGAACAAACTGTCTGCAAAGGTCTCTCCGCCAATATTGGTCCTCGAGGAGGCCGATCCATTCGTCGTCCTATCTACCCTGATCGTAGTATCTGCTGTCCTACTCATAATCACCCTTACCTATGTCTTCTACAGAACCAATCCCGAGTCTTTCACATGGGAACATTTCGCACCTTGGATTTCCGAGTGGTTGACCAGTACCGATCACAAGAAGATAGGGACGCTGTACTTCGTAGCTGGCATGTTCTTCCTGGGTGTCGGTGGCATCATGGCGATGATGATCAGGATACAACTCGCGGTTCCGGGTAATGACTTCCTCACCCAGGATCAATACAATCAGTTCTTCACCCTCCATGGGACTACGATGATATTCCTTGCAGCGATGCCTCTGATTAACGGATTCGCGAATTGGATGGTGCCACTTCAGATTGGGGCACCAGACCTAGCACTTCCTCGGATAAACGCGATGTCTTTCTGGCTACAACCGGTTGCGGCCCTTCTGATCTTCACTGGCGTATTCTCAGGTTCTGGTGCAGATACGGGGTGGACTGGTTATGCTCCATACGTTGTCAGCGAGACGGCTCACCTTGGAACTACAATGTGGGTAGCTGGGCAGATTATGCTAGTAGCGTCGTCGACTCTCACTGGTATCAACTTCCTTACTACTATCGCAGTCATGCGTGCACCGGGCATGGGATGGCTTCAGATGCCCCTGTTCACTTGGTCCATCCTAATTGCAAACCTGATGCTCTTCTTGTCGATACCGGCCTTCGGTGTTGGACTAATCCAGGTATACCTTGACAGGGTAATTGGAACGGCATTCTACGACGTTTCAGCTGGTGGGGACCCGTTGCTATGGAGTCACTTGTTCTGGTACTTCGGGCATCCGGAGGTCTACGTTGTCATAGTTCCTGCATTCGGAGTAATTTCTGAAGTCATAGCAACAAGTGCCAGGAGATCCATCTTCGGATACCGCTCCATGGTATATGCGATGGCGGGCATTGGCGTTGTTTCCTTCATTGTCTATGGCCACCACATGTTCACCAGCGGAATGAGCCCTACCCTCAGGTTCGTCACTATGCTCACAACTATGCTAGTGGCGGTTCCAACGGGAATCAAGATCTTCAATTGGCTGAAGACCATGCATGGGGGATCTCTGGTGTATAGGACCCACACGCTCTGGACCCTGGGCTTCTTGGTCACATTCACTCTAGGAGGGATATCGGGGATGTTCTTCCCCTCGATAGCCATGGATCTGCATCTTCACGAGTCGTACTTCGTGGTAGCGCACTTCCACTACGTACTAGTTGGAGGCACGGTTTTCGGATTCTACGCGGCGATATACTACTGGTGGCCCAAGATGACTGGCAGGATGATGGACGAACGGCTTGGGGTGATTCACTTCCTGACTGGTTTCATCTCATACAACGCACTGTTCTGGCCAATGCACAGACTAGGAGTTTGGGGCATGGCCAGGAGACACCACACCTACTTCGTGACAACGGAAGAGGCAATGGGCGCTCTACCAATGGAGGCAGCTGGCTGGAACATGTTCGTTTCCGTATCTGCCTTCCTTTTCTTCTTCTCCAACTTCTTCCTCATTGCAAACATGATCAAGACGGTGATACGTGGGGAGAAGGCACCTGCGGACCCATGGGGAGGGTGGTCATTCGAGTGGATGACTGCATCACCGCCACCAACACCTAGCTTTGACCCACACAACCTACCGGAGTTGAAGGATGCAAATGAACACATAGCGAACGAGCCAGGCACACTTGGTAAACTATTCAACAGGCTAATGATGAGCGAAGACGAGGAGGTGGCACATTGAGTTCGTATGATGACCATCATCCCAGTGGATGGGGGCCTCATGACTGGGGGCACGGAGCGCCGCACAACTCATGGTCCCCGCTAATCATGAGCATAGGGATAGGGGTATTCCTGTTCTCTGTTGCAGGCGTGTATGAGTGGGGCGAGTTCATTGATGCCAGTTACATCGGCGTCTCCATAGCGGGACTTGCAATTATCTTCATCGGACTGACTGTTTGGTGGAGGCAGGACTACACCTTCGATGGTGGGTACGAACCTCGTTCTATGGGAACTCCATTCAGGGGAATTGAGGTTAGGAAGGTCGCGGTTTGGGTCTTCCTAATGTCTGAGATGATGGTCTTCACCTCACTTTTCAGCACCTACATGAGGTACAGGTTCGGAATAGAGTCATGTGAGTCTGTTTTCATGTCGGGAGAGTGGGTGGAGGGGTCATCTGTGACATGCTTCGAGCCCGCGGGTCACCTAATCGCTTCGAGCTGGTTCCACCTAGCACCAGGTGCGATTAACACATTCGCACTGATCATCTCTTCATTCACAATCGTCCAAGCCCTTCGCTACGCAGGGATGTTGGACATCGATGAGGACAGGAGGAGGAAGTTGGTAACTCGCTACCTAGGGACCACGTGGTTCCTAGCGGTACTGTTCCTGACCCTGAAGATGATCGAGTGGTTCCTGGGCTTCCCCCTGCCGGAGTTCCTGCACGAGTACAACCACGGAGATTCCACCATCAAGTCCCTGTACGCAGAGGGTTATCTGATCAACGCTGATTCATATCAACACAAATACTACAACACTGACTACGTAGCTTCTCATGGCCATGGGTTGGACCACGAATCTGCCCTCTATCTAATGATGGAGGAAGGGACTCACTCAGGTGGTCAGATGATGGCGAATATTCGCGTCAGCGCCTCGACGTTCTACGTTACCACTGGAACTCACGGTGCTCACGTGCTAGGTGGCATCATAGGGCTGACTTACATGACCTACAAGGCCAGCAGGGGAGGTTACACTCCAGACAACGCCGTCTCCATCGAGTACTTCGGGCTCTACTGGCACTTCGTTGACCTAGTCTGGGTCATCGTCTTCCCGTTCTTCTATCTGTATTGAGGTGAGAAATATGGCGCATTACACAATAATGGGACGCGATCCCTACTGGATGAACTTCTACGGACTGATGATTCTCACACTCATTGAGGTTCTTGCTGTCGGATACGACCTTCCGGAAGAGAAGATATTCATCTTCAGCAATTACACCCTAATGATTCTGACAGTCATTGCGATACCCAAGTTCATCATGATAGGGATGATCTTCATGCACCTTTATGGGAGTCCCGATTCTGGTATTCTGACAGTCACAGCCCTCTTCCCAGCGTTCTTCATAATCATCATGGTTCTCTTCATCGGGTTGACACATCCTGAAGCTACTACCGGGCTTCCGGAATGGTGCAGACCGGGCTACTACAACATCTGAACCCCAAAAGGATTCATGGATAGCATCGCGTCCGCAGAACTACAGCAGACGTCGCATAGCCTGGTATTGCGCCGGATTTGAAATCCGGTGTCCTAGTGACTCGGGAGTTCAAATCTCTCCGTCTGCGCCACTACTCGTTCGGTATCGAAGCGGCCCCTCTAACTGTGAGTTGGTCGTTATGGTAGCTCATCGTAATGGGTGTGGTAAGCACCGCTTCTCCGTCTACGTTGACGAACATGATTGGATTA
This sequence comes from Euryarchaeota archaeon UBA438, assembly GCA_002504435.1. GTDB lineage: Archaea > Thermoplasmatota > Poseidoniia > Poseidoniales > Thalassarchaeaceae > MGIIb-O5. The sequence continues at coordinate 5,490 of DAQP01000032.1, read as the reverse complement.
TGGCTCTGATCGCTTGGCTCTCCATGCTCATCGAGGGCTCGAACCTCGAGCTTGGTAGCATCCCTCATGCTAATCTTTCCCCATTTGCCGACATGGGTGCCTTTCTCGAGGGGTCCCATTACCAACAGCATCTGCAATTTGCTAAGTCCGAAAGCCATCAGCAAGGAGCCTTTTCCTTGTGTAGGATGTGCTCCCGGTGTAACCTTGAATCCCCCTCCAAATGTCTGGCACTGAGACATGCAGAAGAGGCCTGAGAAGTTGAAGACCTGCCCGGGCTCATCGTCTATCTTGATCCAGCCCGGTTGGTTCCTCCAGCCGAATATCGCCCTTATTCCAAGAAGTTGGTACTTCAACTGCCCTCGGATCCACTTGAACTTACCCTCATTCTTCATGCGGTTTACAGCCGAGGTGACTCCGCTGTCGATCTCAAGGAAGCTCCATCTGACCATGTTCCCGCTCACCTCGGGCTCCCCATCCACCAGATGATGCTCTGGGTCAGGAATCGACTTGTGTCCCTTTGCGGGCGGTCCTTCGACCCTGAAAGCACCGACTCTCCTATCGACTCCACTGACCAGTATGTCGACTGCTCCCTGCATCTCAGGGAATTTGTTTCCCTTCGGAGTCGGTATGCCATGGGCCCTGGCATAGTCATTCCCAGTTCCTATCGGCAGTATGCCCAGGGTCATCCCAGATCCCCTCAGACCCGATGCGACCTCGTGAACAGTTCCATCGCCACCCACAGCCACCACCATTTCGTAATCTCCGCTGGAGAGGCCGTGAGCAATCTTTGTTGCATGGCCCGGATACTGGGTATTGTGGAGGTCTACCTCGAACCCTGCTTCGTCTAATGAGAGTTCGAATTTTTCCCATTGTCTGACTGAGAGTCCGTCTCGGGCCTTGGGATTCAGCACGCATGCGATTCGGGTCATGTATTCGCCAGCGGGCGTCTCAGACTTGAATTCTGCCGAAGCAAGCAATCATGAGCAGGGGTCGAGTGGGGCGCAACGATAGAGATGGGTGAGGAGGGGGCTTTCATGCAGCATGCCCTGAGTTTGGGGGCCCGAGGAGGTTCCAAAGTGATGCCAAACCCACAAGTTGGTTGCATACTAGTCAGGGATGGGGAAGTCATAGCCGAAGGGTGGCATGACCACATAGGGGGCCTTCATGCTGAGCAGATGGCGATTGCCGATGCGGAATCAAGAGGGGTTGCCACCCAGGGATGCACCGCGTATGTCACTCTAGAGCCATGCAATCACTTCGGGAGGACGCCTCCATGTACGGAAGCCTTGCTTTGGGCAGGAGTCAGCAGGGTGGTAATAGGGGCAATGGATCCGAATCCAACAGTCAGAGGTGATGGAGCGGAAACTCTGAGGGAGAACGGAGTGGAGGTTGAATGCGGTATTCTAGAGAGTGAGTGCGAAGATCAGATGCGTCCATTCATGCGATGGTGCCGGACTCGTAGACCGCTGGTTCTTCTAAAGGCAGCAATTGACAATAACGGGAGAATTGACTGTTCCCCGGATGAGCCTTCGGCTAGGTTTTCTTCGTCTGAGTCTCTTGAATTGGTCCATGATCTTAGGGCTCAGTCAATGGCAATACTAGTGGGAGTGAACACGATTATTCGTGATGATCCATCACTTACTGTAAGGGGGCCTGACATTGGCCCCAGGGCACAACCGATGAGGGTTGTAATTGACCCCCACCGAAGAACGCCCGATAATAGCAGGATTATTTCTGATGGAGAAGCACACACCCTACTCATACATTGCTCTGAGGGCAATGATTCCAGAGACCCTGACAACGTTGAGAGAGTGGTACTTGCAGATGAAGATGGTGACCTCCCAATTGAGAGGATTCTGGATATGCTCGGTGACCGGGGGGTACAGATGCTCATGGTAGAAGGTGGTGCTGACACATGGAGGAGGTTCTTGGATTCGAAGCAAGTGGATATCGCACATCTATGCAGGTCTCCCGTTGAGCTTTCTGGAGAGGGCACCTCGTTCGATGAGAGTGAGCTCTCTGATGCTGGCCTCACTAAGACCGAATCGTTCGATTCAGGGGGAGACGATGTCTCTCGCTGGAGCAAGTAGTGGTGGACTGTACAGGATTCGAACCCGTGTCCTAGCGTCCGAAGCGCCAAATGATATCCAGACTACACCAACAGTCCAGATGCTGGGCGGAGGCGTTCAGTATTCAATCCGCCGGATGGCATACAATAACCATCCTAGCTAGGCTCCGATGAACTTTGATAGGGGATTTCAGAACAACCTTCCACCCTCTCTGAGCGATTAATTCCTCTAGCTGGGACCATTTCACCCCCATTACGGTGAAATCCTCCCCTAGGCCTTGTGACAGTACCTCTGGACCCGTTGGCAGCATCGTAGATATTGCTCCACTTGGATCCACCCTCCTCGCAGATGAAATTGCGGATAGGAAGAGGTTCAATCCATCTTCGGACTTCCATGAGCTCCTGCCATAAGGCGGGTCGAAGGCAAACAAGCACCCATCGGTGGGCCCCCAAAGGGTGTCGATTTCAGATGCGTTACAAATCTCGGCCCTGTAACCCCCATTTACCCAATCCAGGTTCTCCCTTGTTCCCTCAACCATCCTAGAGTCGAGATCACTCGCGAGAACCCCCATTCCCTGAAGGGCTGCCTCGATTACGATTCCACCAGTCCCACAGAATGGGTCAACTACATGTTTTACCTCGCAATCTGGCCTGTGACCGATTGAAATCAACAGTCTGGCTTGTCTCGGCTCTAGTGACACGGGTTTGAAGAATGGTCTCTCTGTAGGCGATCTTCCCGAGTACTTCTCCCTCTCCCAGTCCGAGTTCCTAACCCCCCAGACAACCACTGAGGGAGAGTCTCCTAATGGGTCCGGGTGGGCTTCTCCCTCCGTTTGACCGGCGATGACGACGGAAATCTCGACCTTTGGATCAGCCAGATCCACTTTGTTTATCTCAGAAGATATTCGATTTCCAACATCCATCTCAATCTCCTTCGTTGAAATCCCTTCTATCCCGATACCAATAGACCTGGACCTTACGGCAAAAGTTCCTGGCTCGAGGAAATTTTCCGCCCAAGCCGAGATAGCCTCCGCAATATCGGCAGAGGTTGTTCCTTCTCCTATGACGTGAGTCTCTGAGTTTTCCAATACATCATCAATCAAAGCGGCTCTTGAGAGCCTAGATAGCGTGTTTTCTGACAACTGAATGGAGACTATCCTAGAGTGGATGGTTTCAATTTCACCCATCAAAGACTTGGCTTCCTCTCTGAAAAGCCATGGATGCCAGCCATTACCAACTAGTGTAACCATCTGCAATCGTACGCCTCCAATTGGTCCGTCGGGGGCTTCAACCCTAAATGCCTCGACCGGTACCCAGTACCGCAGACGCGTGCGGAGGGGAGTTAATGGGTTGTAATTTGAGAGATTTAGCTCCATCTAAGCCAATCGAGTTGAGTGACCTCTCCGGGCAGAGGGTAGCAGTTGATGTGTTCCTCAATGCCTACCAATTCATCACTTCCATGACAGGAGAGGATGGGAAGCCCCTTTCCTACAATGGCAAGCCAGTTTCGCACCTTATGGGTTTCTTGGATAGGGCATCAATCATGGTATCAGAGGGAATTGATCCGGTTTTCGTTTTCGATGGGAGGCCTCACGAATTGAAGAGAGAGACCCTAGAGGGTCGAAAGGAGAGGAAAATTGAGGCTGTCGAGAGATGGGAGGCTGCTGTAAGTGAAGGAGATATGGCAGCCGCGAAGAAATTAGGACCACAGACGGCTGAATTCAATCGAGAGATGGTATCAGAGACAAAACGTCTTTTCGACTGCATGGGGCTTACTTGGGTTGAGGCTCCGATGGAAGCCGAGGGAGCTGGTGCTGTCAGATGCAGGAGAGGAGAGGTTGGGGCCGTGGCGAGTCAAGATTGGGACACACTTCTCTATGGATCTCCGGTAATGGTCAGAAATCTGACTGCTCATGGCACCAGGAAATTTGGCAGAGTAATGCAAGCAGAGATGATCGTTCTGTCGGAGATGCTCGATGAATTGGGAATCTCCCAAGAACAACTGGTCGATCTGGGGATAATGATTGGAACTGACTTCCACCCAGGATTCAAGGGGATAGGTCCTAAGACTGGACTCAAGCTAATCAAGCAGCATGGGAGTCTTGAGTCTGTGGCTGAAGTCAAGGGGCACGAAGTCCCGGGAAACCTGTCTGAAATTCGTTCACTCTTCCTGAACCATCCCGTCGGCCCCGAGCCCCTATCAGAGTCGACAAAGGCTGTGGAGGAGGATATGAGAGGATTCCTCCAAGACGAGATGGGCTTCTCTGAAGCAAGAATGAAGAGGGCGCTGGATAGATTCAGCGGCGTTGGGAAATTGAAATCGAAGAGTAGGCCGACCATCTTCGACTTCTGATTTGTTGCGGCCTCCCCGGGGACTGAGTCGCCCCCGGGGTGCCTGTCACCGCTATGTCATCAAAGACGACTGCGGGCCGAACGAACGAACAGCTGCATCAAAGGATGCCGCTGTTTTCTTGGTCATCGGGTATGCCATCGCCATCGTCGTCATCGTCGAGGTAGTCGTCGATTCCGTCGTTGTCGTGGTCAAACTGACCGGTCATGTCCCAGCCATCGTTCTGCTCGAACCAGTCCGAGAGTCCGTCGTTGTCGTCGTCTGTGTCGAAACTGTCGGTTAGACCATCGTTGTCGTGGTCATACCTCCAGTTGCCGACTACGCCGTCAACTTCGTCGACGTCGAGGATGTTATCATTGTCATCGTCAGGATCGACGCCGTCATTCATTCCGTCATTGTCGTGATCGCGCGAGTAATCCTCACCGTTCGGTCCAATGTCGTTCCAATTGTCGATGCCGTCGTTGTCGATGTCGAAGTCCACGTTGTCCGAGACGCCGTCGTTGTCGTGGTCGTAGATGTCGGTATTTGGGTCGCCGTCGTTGACTTCCTCTTGGTCGTCTATTCCGTCGCCGTCGTCATCATCGTCCTCTGCATCGTCGATGCCATCGTTGTCGTGGTCCTCTGGGCTCGAATCCTGGGAGTCCGGGATGCCATCATTGTCATCATCGGTATCCAAGTCATCGGGGATTCCATCTCCATCGTTGTCGTTCTCTCCGTTCTGATTCTGGTTGTCGAGCTGCTGGTTCTGCTGCTGGTCTGACTGTTGTGTCTGCTGACCCTGGCTGTCGCCTTGGGTCTGACCCTGCTGCTGCTGGTTCTGACCATTCTGGTTGTTACCATTCTGATCCTGGCTCTCTTGGTCGCCTTGCTGACCACCTTGTTCGCCTCCCTGCTGCTGCTGGCCCTGACCGTTGTCCTGCTGCTGGCCTTGTTCGCCCTGCTCGCTGTCCTGGCCCTGCTGACCGTCCTGACCGGATTGGGATCCTTGATCCTGACCCTGGCCCTGTTGGCCGTTCTGACCCTGGCCCTGGCCGTTCTGGCCCTGACCTTGTCCTTGACCGCCCTGACCTTG
>DAQP01000048.1 GCA_002504435.1 Euryarchaeota archaeon UBA438 | reverse complement strand
CCCTCGCTGGGACATAGTTTGAAGGCAGTCAGTTACCTGCTGAGAGCGAGGCGAGCGGATGGAGTGGGAGGAGAGGATGTGCATAATCTCCGGTTCGTACCAGTCTATCGACTCGAAACCCCCCAGAACTACAGTAGAACTGTGGTGCCGCTCTCAAGCAGGTCATTCCGTTGTCCTGCTAGTTAACGGGCTCCGTCCGTACTTCGACATAGCCCCCCGTGGAGCCCCTAGGCCGGACGGGAAGGTGAGTTTGGATGGTGTTCTGTCTATCTCGGAGGTGGTTGATATCGAGGGCCCCGTTACGAAGTGGACGAGGCATGGAGAGAAGAGGCATTGGAGGGTGTACGCCGACCAGCCATATTCCGTCAGGAGGCTCAGGAAGAAGCTGGAGGATTGGGAGGTTACAAGCGCGGATATCCCATTCCAGAATCGACTCATGTTGGATCTCGACCTCGGTCCCCACATCAACGCAAGGGGAAGAGTGCTCTGGGCCGGTGAACGGGCCCCCGAAGAGGCGAAGAATGACTCGACAACAGACAGGCACGCAGCAGAGATTTCGATAGCCGATGTGGGAGGAGCGGGGATTTACCCCGTAGACATGATTGTCTCCTGCGAGCTTGGGGGGTTGTCCAGAACCGAGCCTTTCCCTGCTCCTTTCGTCACCTTCTCATTCGACCTTGAGACGAGTATCGCTACCAATAGAATACTGTGCGCTGCTGCTGTGGTGGATAGAGCTGGAGAGCGTTCTGAGCATGAATTCAAGGGTGAAGAGAGGGAGATAATGGAGGGTCTGACCTCACTTGTCAGGGAGTCTGATCCCGACTTCATAACTGGCTACAACATCGACAATTTCGATCTTCCGAGGATGGAGGAGCGGGCGGAGGTGATCTGTCCCCGACCCAAGTACAACAGATCGCCCCTGTTTGGATGGGGCAGGGTCCCAATGAACGAAGGCGAAGGAAAGAGGATATTCCCAACGAGGCAGCAGAACAGGGTTTGGAGGATCCCTGGAAGAATACCAATGGACGCATGGTGGCAGGCGCGGCAGACACTGAGGCCACAGAGGGAGTCTCTGAGGTATGTCTCACAACTGCTGTGGCCTGACGAGGAGGGGAAGCAGAAGCTAGATGTTGATGCGAGCAAGATGGACGAGGAGTGGGCCTCTAGGCCGGACGTTGTCATGGAGTACTGCGTGAGGGACACTCACCTTCCCCTAGACATACTAGGCCACCTGAAAGCGATTGCCAGGAAAGAGGCCCTGGCTTCAGTTTCCCTAACCGCGGTCGAGACTGCAGCTAATGGGACTACGAGCCAATGGATAGACTCCCTCGTCATGAGGCTCGCCGACAAGGAGGGGATAGCTGTGCCAATGACTAACGCTGGACCTAGGAAGAGGGACCAGATAGCAGGTGGTTATGTCCATGAGGTCGAGCCGGGAATGGAGCCATGGGTGGTTGTTCTCGACTTCAAATCGATGTACCCCTCGATAATGATCAGTAACAACATATGCTCTACCACACTCGTAAGAGATGATCATGAAGATCCCTCTCACAGCGTCTCTCCGACGACTGGAACTAGGTACAAGTCAAAGGAAGAGATGAACGGCCTGGTTCCTAGGCTTCTTGAGGACTTGATGGCAAAGAGGGACCTCTACAAGAAGGAAATGGAACAGGCGCAGGCAAGTAACGATATGGTCGAGGCCTTTCTTCTTGATCAGCTACAATATGCAGTCAAGATTCTGATGAATTCATTCTATGGGGTCTTCGCATCCAGCTTCTACAGGTTCACCCACCCGGACCTGGGGGCGAGCATTACCGAGTGGGCCAGACACAACATTACTGCGATCATCAAACAAGTTGAGGAGGGCGGTAATGACGTGATATACTCGGACACCGATTCCATTTTCGTAAAATCCCCAGTTGACGAGGGAGCCCCCACCAACAAGCCGGATGACGCCGAGGGAGCAGAAGTCTGGAGCGCTGTCCGGGATGAGACTCTAGAGTTCGGGGAGGGGCTAGCCCAGATGTTCACCAAAGAGGGCGCAGAGTTGGAGTTTGAAACTGCTCTTTCGGCGTTTTTCAGCCATGGTGCCAAGAAAAGATACGTTGGAAGAGTGGTATGGCCAAGGGAGGAGATGCTCATAAGGGGCTACGAGGTAAGGAGGACGGATTCCTTCGACTTGCTTTCAGAGACCATGACTGAGATGTTCGAGATGCTCCTGGATGGAGATACGGAAGGGGCCGTGAACATGACCAAGTTGGCCATTGACGAGGTGAGAAGCGGGAGCGTTGACCCCTCCAGGCTTGTTATCAGCCGATCTTGCAAGGGCAAGTGGAACTCGAAGAGGAACGAATGGGACTTCAGCGTGTACTCGAACCCAGACGGGCTCCCCTATGTGAGGGCAGCAAAGCAGAGAATAGATGCGGGACTCCAGTTCACTCCGGGAATGAAGGTCGGTTATATCATCACAGAGCCTGATCCGGGAGAGAAGAAGCTGGGGGTCAGTGCTTGGCTGGTGGACGAGATAGGCGGAGAGCCGCCTGAATATGACAGAGAATACTACGCAAAGCGGCTCGCTAAGTCACTGGGTCGCATCACCGAAGCGTTCGACGTGGACGAAAAAGAGCTACTGAAAGGGGCTAGACCGAAGGGGCAGAGTAGTATCTTTGACTTCTAACGGTTTATCGCAGGGTTGATTTCATACCAGCCTCCAGCGATGCAACATGAGAGGGGCGAAGTCGGTGGGCCTGATGATGGCCACTCTGATGATTTTCACTGCACTGGCAGGCTGTCTTGACATATTGGGAAGCAATAGCCCCCCCTCGGCAAACATGTCAATTGACCCATCCGGAAACGTGAAGGCCGGAGAGGCCGTTACGTTCAGTGCGGTTGGGACATCTGATCCCGATGCGGACCCCATGACTTTCAAATGGGAATTCGGAGATGGGAACACCGGTTCTGGACTGACTACGAGCCATACATACGCCCAGCCAGGCCAATACACGGCGAAGCTAGCGGTAAATGACGGAACTCACGAAGTGACTACCAGCATGTCTGTCACGGTCATCGACTCGTCAGCCAGAGAGCCTCATGCTGAGATAGTGTCTGACAAGGACACGGACTGCGAAGGAGAGGATGCCCCAAGCGGTGATTTCGTGCTTGTTTGGGTGTGCGAGGACGAAAAGGAAATCGATGACAGGGACATTGGTGTCTCGACCACAGTGTCACTGGACGGATCCGCCTCATGGGCGGGTTGCGACCCGGATGATCCCGAGTGCTATGCAGAGGAGTACATAGTGAGCTATGAGTGGGATCTGGACAGGAACACCGACTCGGATGGCGATGGTATCGATGACAATGACGTTGATGCCACGGGAGAGGCGGTCGATTGGGGGGAGAGGCCGGCTGGTGCCTGGGACATACGGCTTACCGTTACAGACAACAACGGACTCACGGATTATGATGACTCGGTCGTTTACGTCAACTACAGAGGGGTATGGTCTGACTTCCAGATAGACAGGAGAATCCAGGAGCCAATCACCATGACATGGAACTTCCCTGTCACCTACGATGACGAAAGCAAGGACAGGATTCGCTACCTCAGAATCAAGGTTGACTACCCCAGGGTGGACGAGGAGCCTCCTAGGCCGGATCTAGACAACAAACTAGACATCTACCTCTACAACAGCACTGACGAGGAGATATCGAACACCACCGGCATAGGCAACGACAACCGCAACGCGGGCGATTGCAGCAACAACGACTACTGTGTCTGGATGGTAGTCGGCGGATCAACTGTGAGGGGCTTCCTACCAGGTGATTGGACGGCAGATCTGGTTAACGAAGAAACCCACAATACCGAAGTCAACTACTTCATCGTCGAGTTGCAGTATAGGTAGGCAATAATGCCCTCTGGTGGGCATTAATGATATGCTGCTAGGAAGTAGGGAAATTCGACGAGGGGGAACGATTCATATACGCCCCTTCGGTCGGCGGGCCACACTTAGAGGTGAATAATATGGGTTCACAATGGGAAGACAAGAGCAAGCCGCACCTGAATATCGTGTTCGTAGGGCACGTAGACCACGGAAAGTCAACGACTGTAGGTCGTCTACTTCTGGATAGCGGTCACATCGAAGAGCACGTGATTGAGAAGAACGAGAAGCTAGCTGCAGAGTCCGGTAAGGCCGGATTCGGTCTGGCTTACGTAATGGACGGACTGAAGGAGGAGCGCGCGCGTGGAATTACCATCGACGTCGCACACAAGGAGTTCTACACTCCTAACTACTACTTCACCATCATCGACGCACCTGGTCACCGTGACTTCGTGAAGAACATGATCACTGGTACCAGCCAGGCAGACGCTGCAGTCCTGAACGTTGCCGCCAACGACGGTGTCAACGCACAGACCAGGGAGCACGCCTTCCTAGCTCGCGTCCTTGGTGTAACTCAGCTGATTGTCAACGTCAACAAGATGGACATCAGCGGTGTTAGCTGGGAAGAGGGCAAGTTCAACGATGTTAAGGCCGAGGTCAGCAACCTACTGAAGGGAGCTGGATACAAGCCTGACGAGATTACTTTCGTCCCATGCTCGGCTCAGCTCGGTGACAACGTGTTCAACAAGAGCGCAAACATGCCTTGGTATGATGGACCAACACTGTTCGAGGCTATCGATGGCATAACAATGCCACCAAAGCCGACAGACAGGCCACTACGCCTACCAATCCAGGACGTCTACAAGATCAGCGGAATCGGAACCGTTCCAGTCGGAAAGGTCGAGACCGGTGTACTCCACTCAGGAAAGACCGTAGTGTTCAACCCCAGCCAGAAGCAGGCTGAGGTCAAGAGCATCGAGATGCACCACACAATGCACGAGAAGGCAGAGCCTGGCGACAACGTCGGTTTCAACGTCCGTGGCCTAGCTGCCACTGACATCCGCCGAGGAGACGTTGCCGGTTACACCGACAGCGCTCCTGTATTCGTGCGCCACGACGAGAGCTTCGTTGGTAACATCCAGATGATGGAGATACCAAAGGCGATCGGTGTTGGATACACACCAGTGTTCCACGCACACACCGCACAGGTGGCAGTTCGATTCGTCGAGCTAATCAAGAACCTCAAGACCGGTGAGACGCCAGCCTTCCTGAAGTCAGGAGACGCGGCAACTGTTAGGTTCATGCCAACCAAGCCAATGGCAATCGAGGTCAAGGACGACTTCCCTGAGCTCTGCAGGTTCGCAATCCGCGACATGGGTAAGACCGTGGCTGCCGGAATGTGCATAGCCATCGAGAAGAAGTAAGTCGACTAAGGTGAACAGATGCCCGTCGTCACAACCATCAGGCTGACGGGTGAGAATCACACTGATGTAAATCAGGTCTGCGAGCAGATCAGGTCAATCTCGGACGAGACTGGAGTGAAACTGCGTGGCCCGATCCCCCTGCCTACCCGCAGGATAGTCGTTCCATGCCGCAAGAGCCCCGATGGAGAGGGCGCTGAAACCTGGGACCACTGGGAAATGAGAGTTCACAAGAGGCTCCTAGAGCTGGTGACAAACACATCAAGGGACGAGAAGGCCCTCAGGAAGGTCCTGAGGATTCCTATCCCCGATTCTGTGACGATCGAGCTTTCGCTTCGAAACCTAGGCTAGACTTCCCATTGGGTCCCAAGCGTCCAGAACTAGTGGCTCAGTCTCTAGACCTTCGATCATCTTCTCCGTTAGGTAGTCCTTGGGGGCTGCGATCTCGAACATGTGCTCGTCGTACCAGCTGTCGTTCATCGTGTAGTACCCCTTCTGCCCAGAGTCGGCACCCCATGAGTTCTCGACCCTCCACCTGCGAGGCTTTCCATCAACCACATCGACCCCTGTGAACAGCATAGCGTGAGTCATCATGGTCTGTCCGAAACGGAGACGGTCCGCCTTCTCCATCCCGTAATCGATGCCGTAGAGTTCGTTTGTCTCGAACAGGTTCGCATCCCAGAGCCCCCTCTTCCTCTCCATCTGCTTACCAACGTCGCAACCCATCCAAACTGGGAGACCGTCCTCGAGGAGCTTCTGGGTGATGTCCTTCATCTCGCCACTTGGTACGTTTAGATAGACAACGGGGGGACCGCCAGCGACATTCTGCAGATAGTCAACAGTGTAGGTTCTGTAGTACTCGTTACGTGGGTCGTTGACGATACAAACATAGTTCTCCCAGTCGATGTCGACGAACTCACTGGCGAACTCCTGGGGAGTCATGCTGCCCTTACGATGGAAATTGTCGTCTTTGTCCCTCCATTGGAGGTCAAACTTCTCAGGAGGAGTGCCGAGATGGATGCACAGGACCCTCCATATGTCTTGGATTCTCTTCTCCTTATGCTCCCTAGCATCGGATTTGCTTCCCCCCGAGTCGATGATTGCCCTAAGTTCGCTCGCCGAGCTCCTTAGGATGTCCTTCAGGATGGCGTTCATCCATCTGGTGGCGCTGCTGCTCTTGGACTCCGGATAAGCAGACTTGGGGACCAACCCATGCTTCCTGATGAGGTTCGTCGCCATATTCCACTGACCGCCGTCCCCTATGGGGTCTGAGAGGAGGAAGTGGATCGTCCGATCGTCAACGGGTCTGTCCGAGGTCTCAATTATCGCCTCGAGGAAGTGATTGGAACGCTCGAACTTGTCCCAAAAGTGGATGTGTGACTGGCTGAACTCGAAATTCTTGACGTTCATCTTCTTCATCGTACCGGGCCTGAAGAGGTTCAGTGTAGCGAAGAGCCAGCATCTTCCACTGTTCCTCTGGTTGGTGACCTTCCAGTCATCCAGTTTTGTGCTGAATGTGGGGTCTATTTCCTGAACTAAGTCGCGACGCAATGCAACGTCCGATAGTGCGTTACTGGTTACTGCGTTCTGCGCTATCTTTGCCGTTGGATCGTCCTTGAACGCCTTCCTCATGCTGCTAATCTGTTTCTTTGTAACCGTCTTGCCCAATGGCTCACCTCTGATATGCACCACTCGATGATGGCGACTCTAAGTCATTCCGAGAGGGCTAGAGGTCTGCGGCCTCTGCCAATCCTGCAGCGATTAGTGTCTCGGCGATAATGGAGGGGCAATTCTCGATGTCCCCCGCACTGAGTGTGATCTCAGAACCATCCTCCGCTACTATTGGCTCAGACATGTCCTGGAGGACCAGGATCCTCCTCATGTCACTGACTGGCTGGATTGGGATCGGCTCAGCAGGAGGGGCCGCACCGGTTCCTATTCCCGGAAACGCGTCAATTTCCCTTATCCTGTCTTCCTCATCGTAGTCTGGGTCCTCCCAGTGGGTCGGTTCCTGAGGCGGTGGCACGACTTTCTCATCTGCAGTGGATGATTTCTTCTCCTCTGCAGAGAAATCGGACAGAGGTGCCGTGTGAGAGGGGGTCTCCGGTGCAGAAGGGGGTGCCTCCCATGAGCTTCGCAGCAAGGAGTTGAGCGAGACCTCGTGCTTGTACTTGTCAACGAGGTGGCCTATTCCGGAATAGAAGGCCCTCTCTGAGGGGTCGTGCCTCTCCCACTCGATCACGCCAGGCCCAATGTCCTCCGACATCGAGTCTCCTTCTGGAGCACGTAGCAGGTTGGAGAGGACTGCATGTTGAGTGAACGCATTGAGTCTGAGTCTAGTGAGGTCACTGACTTGAGTTCGTGTCACTCCGAGCTTGCGAGTTTGTAGTTGGGCCTTTGCAGTTGGGCCCTCTGTCCTCATGGTTTCAGCCAACTCTGACTCGAGATGGCTTACCAATTGACCCACCGAGACCCAGAAGTTAGGCATTGGCAATTCTACCGGGACTGTTGAAGATCTCTGTTTTCGGCTAATCTCCATCAGGGCCTTATCGACGGCTATCAGCTGATGCGAGTTCAGCCTTGGAATATCGTTATCGCCATCCATGCCGGACACCCGGAGCGAGTGCATGCAAGGAGACTCTTGAACAATTCCTCCTGCTCCTGGTGCGGATGTGCGGAGGCGCGAGTATCAAGAGGGTGATTACGCTCGCAATCTCCGCAGGTGTACCCGAGTGGTCAAAGGGGGAGGGCTCAAGATCCTCTGCATAGCGCTTCGCAGGTTCGAATCCTGCCGCCTGCACCAAAATTCATCATAACCTGTCAATAAGAGCTCTGAGAAGCTCCAATGATCCTTCCTTGCCATGGGCGTCTGTAACTGTGACTGCGGCCTCAACTACGTTCGGGTAAGCCGAATTTACGCTTACTCCGCAATCTACCATGTTGAAC
>DAQP01000046.1 GCA_002504435.1 Euryarchaeota archaeon UBA438 | reverse complement strand
CCTCTCGCCAGAGTTTCCTACGATTCCCCTATTTGCTTTGACCTTGACCAATTCACGTGTTTCCAACTGATTCTTCAATTCTGCAATAATTGCATCGGTAGGCCCAGATTTTCCAACTCTGACAGTGACTCTAATTGAGGGGTCAGCAGACTGCCTGAGAATCCTATTTGGTATTGATGTCATATTGAATCCCCCAGACATCTCCTAGTCACGTTACCGCATCCATCACAAGTAGCAAAGACTCGCTTTGATACTATCCTAATTGTCGAGTTGGTGCCTGGAGAAAGAGCGGTCATGCATTTCCTGCATATCATCTTGGATATTGATGGGTCGGGCCTCTTTCCATGCCTCCTTCCTATCCTGATAATATCCCTAGCAGCCGCATCTGCAATTTGTTTGTCGTTGATATGCGAGAACAATGTTTTGGAAAGATCCGCTATTGCTTCAACCGCATCTGCCTTCCTCTTCTTCGAGGTCCGGGAACGACTTTTCTTGCCTCTGGAAATGATAATCCCTCACAACATTGAAGCTATTGAATTCCCCACATCATCGATTGACCTGTTCCCATCGATTCGTATTAGCAACCCCTTATCAGAATACCATCTGGCTAGAGGGGCGGTCTGTTCATGATAGGCGGACAACCTGCTTCTTACGGTCTCTTCGGTGTCATCCTTCCTCTGTATCACCCTCGCCAAAATTTCCTTGGGAGGGGGCTTGAACTCTATGTGGTAAATCTCGCCTGTTTCCGGATCCATCCTCCTTCCAACTATTCTTTCCACTATCGATTCATCAGGGACTTCTATTGAAATGACTGCTTCGACTGAGACTATTTCTGCTAGGGCCTCCGCCTGTGGGATGGTTCTTGGGAAACCGTCAAACAATACTCCCTTGGCTGCATCTTCGTCCCTTAGCCTCTCCGATATCAATCCGATGATTATGGAGTCTGGAACTAAAAGTCCCGCCTCCATGAATGTCTTGGCCTCGTGCCCCAATTCTGTCCCATTGGCTACGGCCGATCTCAGCATGTCCCCCGTAGAAACCTGCGGCTTGCCTGTCAATTCTGAAATTCTTCCAGCCTGCGTCCCCTTTCCAGCACCAGGAGGTCCGAAGAGCACGATTGAGCCAGTCATGTGAATCCGACCTAGTTGACAGTGATAACCGTCACTGACGGTTCTGTTCCCACCATAGATGCCCATAAGCGACCCATTGATCCATAGTCCACCCCTCGGGGAGCCCGCCCAGGGGAAGCGGTGGTGCTCCATCGGGAGCCTTTGGAATCTCAAGCGAAGGAAGTGAAGAAGCGCTCAGTGCGGATTCGATTTCATCGTTGCTAACCGTTCCAGTGAGTACCTCGCCGGAGACACTGGTCTCCATCGCCGCAGCCCTCCTCTCTGTCTGTGTTCCAGAGAGCAAAGCCGACCCCGGGGGTATCAACTCCTCTTCCGGCCTCAGACCTTCCGAGGAGGATCTCCTCATCCTCAATCCAATTACTAGGGTGGACGATAGCAGGAATAGGAAGATTACCGCATAAGCCCAAGAAGGAATGAGCCCGGTTCCAGAATCTCTAGATTTACTGACCTGAAGAGCGAGATTGCCATCGGTCGAGGTTACTTCGGAAGAAGTCGAGTTTGCATGCAGAGAGAGTTGCACAAGACCGAATTCGGTGGAGTCACCGGGACTTGCTGTTACTGTGATTTGGACTGACTGACCCGGGGAAAGAGGGCCTGAATGTGAAGAGTAGATGAAGACCGTCCACCCTTCTGGTGAAATGATGTCAATAGTGAATTCAGAGTCGACATTGCCCCAGTTGGTCAGGGTTACTTCGAACTCGCCTTCGGAGCCTGCCACGATACCCTCTAAGAGAGTGCTCTCGCATTCGAGCTTCAGCCATGACGATGGGAGCACCTCAACTTGCATCCAAACTGTATATGACTGGGAAACCCCACTAGGAGTGAATGCCTCAATGATGACTGGGACGGTATTGGGCAGGGGGCCCGATGACAAGTTCCCGGGTAGCTCCAAAGCGACCATGATCGTGGCTTCTTGATTCATGCCCATTTGGAAGTCCCTGGAAGAAAGGAACCCTGCGGACCACCCCTCTGGCAGGGTCCCCATTGTTAGCGAAACAGAGAGATCAACGTTTCCTATGTTGTGAGCGTGGATTGAGGCCACTCCACTTGTTCCTAGCGCAACCGATATCTTCTCATCGCCAACTAAATCCAGGTGGGCAAGTTCCAGAACTACTAGCTTCGTTGCATTTGTCACAGTTTGGCCGCCATCCTGAGTGGTCCTTATCGTGATTGTGTTAGAATCGCCCATCTGTGCAGTCATGGGAACAATCGTGTTGACTGTGACTATCGCCTCGGATCCTGCTGGAATTGTGAATGTGACCCCCTCCAGAGACTCGTCATCACCCTGAACAATTTGTACTGGCCATGTGTTGAGGGAAGAAAGGGCGGTGACCTCGAATGACATTGGCACATTTCCATCATTTGTTACGACTAATTTTGTTGCAATTGTGTCGCCATTCAAAACTGGTCTGTCATTTGCTACAGCGAGGGGGCCCAGAGGTATCCATTCATCCGATAAGTCAACTGAAAAGATGTCTGTTAGGAAATCCATGTTCTCGAATACCTCAACAGTTGCATCCTCTGTTGTGGAAAGGGTTGGGTCATTGACGGAAGTGGTGGTACATGAGAGGTCCTCAGTAGTCCCCGCAGCAGGCTCTCCGTTATCTGAATCGGGAACTCTTACCTTGATTGGTATTGGCAAGAATTGCAACCTTCCAAGAGGGTCCAGAGTGACATCAGAAGACTGACTATTCCCGATTGAAATTTGCCACTGATTTTCGGACTCGCAGACCACTCTATACTGAGTGGGTCCGTTGCCGGTATTCTTCACAGAAAGTGAGAAAATTGCCAACTCTCCTGGCTCTGCCCCTAGCTCCTCGGTACCAGCTGCAATTGTGTAAAGTCCCTCTACTCTCTCCACCTCAGCCTCTAGCCTCATCGAGTGAGAGACGGTAGGAGCGTTGACATCATAGAGGTTCAGATCAGTAACAAAGGTCCCGGGCAGTGCGTAGACAGCGCCGGAGGGGTTGTTGATATCCGTATCAACATCAGTCAGATTCAACTGAACAAGGATCCTGTCTCCGTCTTGTCCGAGAGGGGCTAATTCCCATGGGCCAGTTTCATTGAGTAGCTTCCACCACTCGTCAGAGGGTTGCTGCAGAATTCCATTCTCCGAAACAATCTGAACGGGGGAAACACTCAATCTCACGGTAATGGTTGAAGTTCCTTCATTCCTTAGCTCAAGGTCGAAGTATATCGAGCTCCCTGTCCGAGGGTCGAGGGTTCTTGTCATCGCCTGTTCCAACTGCGAAGGGGTCTGGGGGAAGTTACCGTCTTCCATCATCGGGGTGACCCTGACCCCAATTTGAGAAACGGTAACCGATATGACTATCCTATTGTTATCAATTCCAGAAGACCCGTCATTTAGCTCCTCAACAACATTATCCGAGTCTAATCTTAACTCGAGCAGGTGTTCGCCTGTAGAAGAGAACGAGTGAGGGAATGAGTGGGAGTCGAGATCGCCGCCGTTAAGTGAGGATCTGGTGGAAGTGTGAATTATTGTTCCCGTAGTCAAATCTTCAATCTCGATTTGATAGTTTCCAGTTGGTGCTGCGGCCCTATTGCCCCAGGCCGCCTCTATTAGGAGGGTGTCGCCCTGGAGAGGGCTATCGACTGATGTTGTCAGGGAACCCTCGAAGACCGCAAGGTCTGCTTTCTCAACCTCTGACGCACTGGCCGATATAACTAGTGAGTAATCCTGCAGGTAACCGCCGGCATGACCCACTTCAACGGTCCACGTTTCGATAATGTCGCTGACCCCCGAGGGCAGTCTGATTCTCTCGACATTGTTCAGCCTGTCCTCATTCCCACCCCCCATAATGCTGAATCCAGCAGAGAAGCTGTTTCCAATGTATACTGAGCCATTTGGAGCAGTGATTCTGAGGTCAAGGTCATTGACCAAGCGGGGAGCGCTCTGGTTAGCAATTGCTGATCCCTCTCTGTCGTTCCATACCAATGTGACATCAAGCCCGCCCATGGCATCGCTGGACATCTCAAATGTGTAGGCGAAACTGTGACCCGGCAGGAGTTGTCTGGAGTCGTCATAGAATAAATTCAAGCTCCCCTCTGAGCTTCCCATGATGTCGTCATTGAAAGTGCCAGATGGATACAAACTCTGTTGCAGATCCAGTTGCCCCCATCCCTCAAGTGCGTTTGGAATGTCGGGATTTCCAATATCCTCGGCCCCATTTATGAGAATGGCCCTGATTAGGTCGGAGCGTGGTTCGCTAATTCCCTCTGATTCCCTTAGGTACTGCCTGGTCATCGCAGCTGCGCCAGCGGCGACGGGAGTAGCCATGGATGATCCATTCAGGGCCATATAGAGAGGGGTCGTCCCATCATTATGGGTGGCTGTCGAACATGAGCTGCCACTTGCGTACTGTGCTTCCTCCGCTCTAGCAGAGCAAATCATAACCCCAGGAGCCACGATGTCGGGCTTTATCCTCCCGTCTAAGGTAGTCCCCGAAGATGAGGTTTCGGACACCGATCCTTCCGGGACACTAGAGTAGGAGCCTGTGGTTGAGGCCCCGACGGTCAGTGCATTCTTTGCGGTACCCGGAGGGGTAACTGAGTTGGGGTTCGGACCAAGATCACCCGCTGAGAATAGTGCTAGGAAACGTGGATAGTCATAGATGAAATCATCTACAGAGCGAGAATCCGAGGAGTACTCTCCGACTAGATTTGTGTTGCCCCAACTATTGGTCTGAATCCTAGCCCCTTGGTCCCATGAGTGGGTGAACATCTCGTAAAGTGAACCCCACCTAGCAAGAACTCCTGAGCTATCGGCTTCTAGTTGGTAGAAGTGGAATGTGGAGTCGGGGACCATTCCAGCTGACGAGGAGTCTCCTGAACCGTCTCCCAATAGGGTGGCTGCAACATGAGTTCCGTGACCACTATTCATGTCAGAATGGCTGTTATCGGGGCCAAATTGGTCGTAAATCCCCCTAATCCTGCCATCAAAATCCCCATGGTCTTCGTCGATTCCCGTGTCTGAAATTGCTAGCACTTCCCCTGATCCGTTGAGGGTGTTCCCACTTTCCAGATATGCCCCCTCAAGACCCGAAATTGCCCACGCATTGCTATTGTGAATTGTCAATTCACTGGATAGTTGAATGCTTAGTACCCTCCAGTCCAGAGCTATTGGCAAAATCCATGCCGGGTCAACCCCCCTCAACTGGCAAAGGCTAGAGTCGCAAATTTCGTCACGCCCGTAGTTTTCGGAGATTTGAGATAAATGCCATGAAAGCTCAGAAATTTCTTGTGGCTCCAAGTCGGATGCTGGGAGGACATCCAAATCAAGAAGGGCGCTCGAGGATGTGACGCCAAGAAGTTCTGGAGAAATCTTCCATGAGTTTGGCATCTCGCTGAACCATCTTGCATCGGCCAGTTTCCCCAGGTATTCGTCATAGTTGGTTTCGAGGGGGGCCCTTACAACCAAGACGCTGTCAGGGATGGAGTCAAGAATGCTGAATCCAGAACCCTCTAGCTCGGCAATCAAAGGCGATAAATCGGAACTGACCGATTGAACCAAGATAAAACGTGTCTCCGATGAGGCTGGGGAAGTTAGCCAATCGGGACCGATAGGCATTGGCTCCCTAAGAGGGTCAAAGGTCCCCATTGGCGAGTACACAAGTCCGCTTGTATCCCTGAGGAGATATTCGGATTCAACCGCATTTTGGAGGGATGACCACTCGCCATTCCAGGCATAGTCATCTTGCGGGACTGAAAACTGACTCTGAGTATCTGCAGCTGCAGTCCCTGACCACGTCGATAGCATTAGGAGAAGTAGTGCCAATACTGACTTTCTCCTCGCGTTCATGGGTCCTTCGGACCCAAGGTTGACTTTTGACCGTTAACGCCACTTGATTACTCAATGAGTCACTATTTTGAGTCAAATAACCCGTCTCAGAGGCCGTAATAGCGGGAAATTGCTGAATCGGTCATTTCTACGCTCTTCCTCCAATCTGACTCTGTTCCCATCAAGGCCCGGATGCAGTCAATATTCTCTGGAATTACATCGCTTTCCTGGTGAATTGCTTGGAAATAGTACAGGCGGTCACCAACTAGCTTTACTCCATCCTCCCAAACGAAAATTTCGTGTAAATCGCCCCACTTTCTACCGATGTCACGAGCCATCTCCATGACCTCTGCGGTGGTTGTAATCCTATTTTCAGAGCCATTCATGATTATGACTCGAGGAGTGTCCCTCCAGAGATCAATTATTGACTCCGTTGTCAATCCATGCCCGGGTGGTAGATCGGCAATAATTGAGTGGACATGCATTATTGTTGTCGGAACTGCTACTGCTAGGCTGTTTATTTCTATCTCTGGCTTCACAGTCATTACATCTGGGCCATGATGACTAGGTACCTTGAGGACGGGTTTTATCGCATTAATTGGCCCTCTGTCCGAGTCGCCAGGGTCCGCTGCTCTGCGAATCATTGTACATTCAACTTTCAAAGAACCACAGTGCTCGAAAAGTGGTACCAAGGTACGTGATAGCCCTGTTGTATTACAGGAGACGACTCTTGTCCCCTGCGCATTGAGATTCTCGGAGTGGTTTGCGGATGACGTGTATGATAGTCCGGTTAGGGCGTGCTTTTCTCCACCTTGGAACATATACTTGATTCCGGCTGACTGGTACTTTGAGAGATTTTCAGCTCCCATCTTGCCCGGAGCGCAATCAACTACTACATCAGCTATCGAGAGTAAATCGGATAGCCCTCCCGAGCATTCGTAGCCATTCTCGCCGAAACGAGCTATTGATTCTTCGTCGTCAAATGTGCAGTACAGTGGGAATCCCTTCTTTACCGCCAAATCACATCCAAACGAGGGGCCAGTCTTAGTGACGCCGACTACTTCCATGTCATCTTGCGCGTCAACAGCGTCCGCGACACGCTTTCCAATTGTTCCGAAGCCATTTATTGCAACCTTGATTACTGCCATGGGATTACACCTCTCCTTGTCCGGATGCCCATGACTGCCCTCTATCAACATACCCATTCGCCGAATTGGCCAGTTGAATGAAATGAGACGGGGAGCATATTGTTGCCCGTCACAATGAAGACCACTTGCTCGTGTCAAGTGCCGAGTGCGATGAGAGAGTTGACAGCGAAGAGCCTGAAGCTCAACAGAGACATTGCCAGAATGCTCCCTGAAGCAATGGAAAAGGATCGCCTCATCAAGATTGGATATGGAGCTGGTGGAGACCTAAAACCCCGCAATGGGGAGTTCGGGGTGATTACTCACCTGCCCCCAAAGTCAAGAGTTCTGATTCTTGGAGATTTGGGGGAATGCGTTGGGAGTATGAACAGAGGTGGCTCAGTAACATTGGAAGGAGGGTGCGGTTCGATGCTAGGCGCTTTCCAGCATAGTGGAAGAGCAGTGGTGGAACGAGACGTCGGAGATAGGGCGGGCTTCCACATGACAGGAGGGACGATTACTGTCCATGGTTCAGCTGGAAGAGAAGCTGGGGCGGGGATGACTGGAGGGGCCTTGGTTGTCAGAGGGCATGTTGGAGAAAATGTCGGGGCCGGAATGTCCGGCGGCACTGTGATCGTTATGGGTTCCGCCGGTTCGAACCCAGGGGCGGGGATCATTGGCGGTAAAATCGTCATTGCCGGTAGCTGCCCTCCTCCGGGACCCGGGGCATCCATGAGGTCAATTACTGACTCGGAAATTGAAGAGTTTTCCGTCTACCTAGAGCCTCTTGGCCTTTCTGTTGGAGACGATGCACTCGTATTGGTGGCTGAGGATGGCCCCATTCCCGACATATCCCCTCCCAAGAGGTGGATTTCTGAGGGATTTGAGAACATAGGAATATTCCCTTCGGCTACTGACAGACTACCCGAACATGCTCAGGTCGACAGCAGTACCAATATTCTTCCAGTTGGGAAAGATGAGGGAGGATTGGTTTTCGGAATACCATGGCTCATTGATTCGGATGACGGATCCACCCTAGATGGCCCCCAATTTTCTGGGCAGCCCGCGATGGTGAGGAAATCCCCCCGGGAAAATGACCTGCTTCTGGTTGGGAGGGAAGGACTTGTCGGGGCTATTGACAATCTTTCTAATTGCTCCGGCTTGATTCTGGACCTTGTGGATCTCCCGTACCTAAATGACGCTGAAATAGAGGGCTTGATTGTATCTCTAACGAGTACAATGGACGATTCTTCTCTGGTACTACTGCGAGATGGGGTCGAAAGAGTGGAGCACTTGTTCAGGCTCGTTTCCGAGTTGGATCTTGATGGTGCAGTAGTGGATGCAGGGACTTATGGCGGAAATAGGGCAGCATCGGCTTTGCCGAGGATTGGGCTCGCAGCAAGGGCGATGGACTTTGAATCCCAAGGGAGGTCCATCGCGATTCAAATGGACAAAGCCCCCAGCCCTGAGGACCTAGTGATTGCCGCTTCGGCTGGATGCTCGTTCCTAGTTGGCCCCATTCCCGAGAATTGTGACGCATCGAGGCACCTAGCAGAATTGGATTCTAAATTTAGGGGATGGATGAAGGAAATCGGGATTAGCCGGGTTTCAATGTTCAGTAGGAGGAATCTGCGGGCAATGGACATGGATACTGCTGCCATCAGTGGACTCAGGTTAGTCGGTTTCGAAAGACCGTTACCCATGTGGCTTGGAAATTGAGGTATTGAAATGCCGACAATTAGTCTTCAACACTCAATTCTGGAAAGAATACAGAGAATCAACAACTTCGCGCACCGAGGAGATATTTGGCCTGACTTTCTTCCGGAAATTGGATGTCCCGTAGAGGATTGCAGTGAGGATGAAATTGAAATTGAGGTTTTTCCCGATAGGCCTGATTTGCTTAGTCACGAAACGATGGCTAGGGCTGCTAGATCATTCCTTGGAGCTCACCAAACAGTTAGTGATGTAGAAGTAGAAAGCAGTGGAATAAGGGTCGAAGTAGACAGTTCTCTTGAGAATGTCAGACCGATAATTCTGGCCGCGGTTGTTAGGGGAGTGGATACTGGATCTAATGATTCGGAGAAAGACGCATTCATTCAATCCCTTATGGACCATCAGGAGAAGTTGCACCTAACACTTGGCAGGAAGAGGTCTCTCTCCTCCATAGGCGTTCATGATTTATCGAAAATAGAGCCCCCATTCAGGTATGAGACAGTGGATGGTGGATACTCATTCGTCCCTCTAGCCTCGGAAAATGAAATGAGCATAGCAGAAGTTTTGTCGGGGCACCCCAAGGGGATAGAGTACGCACATCTTATGGACCACATGGAGCGCTTTCCAATAATACTAGATTCGAACGGCGACATTCTTTCTTTCCCTCCGATAATAAATGGAGACCATACTACTGTCAATCAAGGAACTAACGACTTTTTCATTGATGTTACTGGAACAGATTATCGTGCTTGCGAGGCATGCCTATTACTTGTTTGCCTGTCACTCTCGGAATTGGGCGGCAAGGTGGAAAGCGTTGAGATAACAGGATGGGACGGAAGCGTCTCGACTACCCCCAATTTCGAAAGTAAGACCCATAGGGTCCCAGGTAATCTAGTTGAGGGGATACTTGGTGTCAAACTAGGAGAGTCGGAGATTTCTGAATCAATTGCTAGGATGGGAGGGGAATTGATTGAGACGCGTACAGTTACAGACGGTTCAGAGAGGGCCGAAAGATGGGCCGATTGTGTCGTGGGTGAAATGGAACATATCGTATCTATGCCGAGATGGCGGAGTGACATCATGCATCCAGTAGACATCATCGAGGACATTGCAATAGGTTTCGGCTATGGGAACCTTCCGAGAAAGATGTCATCTGTTCACATTGATGCTGTGCCTCTCAAATCCTCTCAGATTAATCGCAGGATTAGAGCCAGTTTTAGAGCGGTCGGGCTTCAGGAAACACAGAGCCTGACACTTTCAAACAAAAAGGATCAATTTGAGGCAATGAGGTGGAAAGAGAATGGCGCGCCCTCAATAATTTCCAATCCGATAACTGTTGATCACACCATGATGCGCCAATTCATTTTACCTTCCCTACTTAGGCTCCTCTCATCCAATAGGCATCACGAGTTGCCCCAGAGGGTTTACGAGCTCGGTGAAGTTGTTCACAACTCCCAGAATAGGACCAGGGCTTCTTGGGCCTGTGCTGAGGTCGGGAGTGGATTTGCTTCAGCGAAGGGGATTTCCCAGGCATTAATCAGGGACATGGGTGGAGATCTGGAGGAGGTCGAGTATCTGCCAATGAATGAAGGCGAGGGGCCATGGATTACTGGAAGAGGGGCGAGGGTAATTGTTGGCGGCGAAGAGGTAGGACAATTTGGCGAGTTGGATCCAGAGGTATCCAATGAGTTCGGATTGAAATCGCCGATACACGGCGGGGAGTTCGACGTTGAAAGACTGGCCAGGATAATTCCCGACCCAGTCCTCTGAGTCTAATTTTTACTTGTCCTCCAGAAGAGCCATCGCATCAAGGAAGCCCTTGTCTTCGAGGTGACTTCTGTCGTCCAACTTGTTCTTCTGATCGTCTTCTGATTGACGTTCATAGTTGACGACAGGCTTCTCCTCAATTGGCTTTGCCTTGCGCGGTTGGGATTTCTTTCTGGTGAACGGCCATACCGGTGCCATGACTGGCGAACAGCACTCAACCTCATGAATGCTCCGTAAATCCATCTTGTGGGGGCAGGAATGAAATCACTCGTCATTCAGGAGTGATTGTGAGGAGGGCGTCTCTACCTTTGGCGGTACTAATTGTTCTGTCAATTTCATTCAGTGCACAAGCACAAGGAGTTGAGGGTGAAGTAGGAACGACATTTGGTGTCGAGTCTGGCTCGATTTTCGATATTGATCCGGGTTCCGAGATAGGGATTAATGTAAATTTCACAAATAATGAGGAGTTTAGTGATGATGCCATAGTATCAATTTCTGGACCTGTGGGGTGGAACATCTCTTGGAGCGAACAAGAGGACCCCTCGACGGGTCATCTGTACGAATTGGCCCCAGGTTCCACGGCATGGGTTGGTTACTCCGTCGAGGCCCCTGATGTTTCAGGTGGCCTTCCTCTTTCTGAATCCCTCCATCACTTCTCCATGAGGGTCCAATCACTAGACAATAGTTCATCGGACTGGTATAATTTCTCACTCAGGTACGGCTTCTTCGACGGAGCTGCAATCGAGGAGGGAGGGGGGATTTCTTCGATAGAGCCCGGTAGCACGGATACTTTTGAAATTGTACTTAGGAATGAGGGAAATTCATGGAGGAATTTGGAACTCGAAATTACTCCTTTGGATTCGGATTCTCAGCCTGTTGGCCAGTCTGATTTATTCTTCTCATATGGTGGCTGGAGTGCTTCCGTAATTGATAGGTGGCAACTAGAAAATGTGGCACCAAATGGCACGGCGATAGCGAGAGTTCAGATAGACTCCCCCCCTGAAAACGAGGGTTCCCTGTTTTTCGAGGCGATAGTTTGGAGCGAAGGGGATCCCGATAGAGTCTCCAGATCAGTTCAAGGCGTTAACATAGTTCCAAGAGTTGGGGGCGAGATTGAAACATCCGGGGATGGGTGTTCGGGGTTGGAAACCGTCCCCGGAGAATCCTGCGAAATAATCCTGGTAATCACAAATACGGGGGACGTTTCCTCGGTCTTTGAGTTAAACATACTTGGAGAGGAAGATTGGGTCGATGTAGAGTTGGGGGCGAGTCGCTTTACAATCGGATCTGGTAACGCGATTAGTGGAATTTCAATTAATACAACCGTTGCTGGGGGCACTGACTTCGGGAAAATTGCGAATATTACAGTCCAACTTATTGTTGATGATTGGTCACCGGGGCACGTTTCATTCTCCGTTATTTCTGGAGAGCGTTTCGAGTGGACTCTTGAGATGGCTAGCTCTGAGTTAACCGGGGGGAATAATCTAACATCAACTTGGACTTTGATAAACTCCGGAAATGGGCCAGATGGACTAGTGGCGAATCTTGACTCGAATGTGGTTACGGAATTCTCTTTCATCCCTCCCCCTGGTTCAATCTTTGACTCGTCTTCGGGGATGTCTAGATCATTTGAACTGCTTGACGTCCAGTCGGGAGGAGAGGTTTCATTCGTTGCATGGATGATAGTTCCTGATATTGCACCTGTTGAAACCCAAGCAGTCTTGTCCATAGAAGTAAGATCAACGAGAGACCCATCAATAATTTTCACTGGTTCCGAGATAGCAACAATTCCCGGCGAGGAGGTAGAGGAACCTATGCCGGAGAAAGAGGGATTACGAGAAATTGTAATCAAATGGATGAATAAGTGGCTGGAGTTTTCCCTGATCATCATTGTGGTTATTGTTGGCACATTGGGAGTCATGAAGGCGTTATCCATCAGGTCAAAAGAGATGGCTGGCTCGAAAGCAGGCAAAGATCCGGAATCGGAAAATGCCGAACAGTGGATTTCCCGGTTCAAGAAGGTTGAATCGGAAGAAGCTAGGGCCATAGAGAGTCCGAAATTACCCCATTCAGAATTCAAAACTAGCTTCATTGAGAAATCCGGCGGCATGAGCGAGAAGCCGATGGAGGCCCCCGATGAGAAAATTGTTAGCGAGGCAAGTGATATACTCGATATGGCACAAGCTGAAGGTGATATCGAGGAAGCAATAAGGCTCGCAGACGAGATTAGCGAGGGAGATGTCCTTCATCCTGATAACGAAATCTTGGATTTGGCCGGTGAAACAGAAAATGGCGGAGATTCCAGTAGTGAGGATGAAGTCCCGCCTGACTTTGACCTAGAGATATGAGAAGGCCCCATGCAGGAGTGGATGAGGCTGGAAGGGGGCCAGCATTGGGACCGCTGGTGGTTTGCTCACTTTGCGTTCCATCGGAAGATGTGGAGTTGCTTCGGGGTAGCGGGGCAAGGGACTCAAAATCTCTATCGCCCAGCAAGAGGGAGGAGGTTTACACGAAAATTATCGAGGAGTCGGAAAACCGGGACTGGGGGCTGGGCGTCGTAGTCTGCGAACCTTCCAGGATTGACTACAACAGCGTCAATTCTGATTTGAATAGTTTAGAGGTGAATTTGTTCGCAGAGGCATTGGAATTAAGCACGAGCCCCATTCCAAATGGTTTCCTAAAGGTGGATGCTTGTGATGTCGATGAAGAAAGATTTGGATCGAGGCTTTCGAATGTTCTGGGAGAGAAGTGGGGTGGATGGGATATTGACTCGAGGCATGGCATGGACTCCAGGGATGTAGTAACTAGCGCTGCTAGCATCATTGCCAAAGTTGAGAGGGACTCAATAATTCACAAGCTTTCAGAGGAGTTGGGGATAGACGTGGGTTCTGGTTACCCATCAGATCAGAAAACAAGGCGGGCTGTGAGTGAGTTAGTCTCGGGGGAATTACCGCATGAATGTCTTAGATGGAGTTGGAAGACGGTTTCCAAGGCATGGACAGAGATCCATGGAACCCCTGTTCCATTGCGTTCTGGGGATGGGAAGATAGCCTCACAATCATCTCTCGGGGACTGGGGATGACGGGAATCACAAAGAGGGGGCGGTGGTGGCCCATTAGCGAGCATGTCCGGGACCGAGGGCTGGAGTTTGGAAATTATCCATGCTGTACGCAAGTATGCACTGCAAAACGCAGTAGAATACGACGGCGAGGGGAAGGCTGGAAGTGTACTTGGTAGGCTTCTCTCAGAAATGCAGGAATTGAGGCCAAAGGCCAAGGAGCTCAGAGGACTAGTGCAGCTTCATGTAGACGAAGCGAATAAAGTAGCTAGTGAAGAGGGAGTTGAGGCGGTAAGAAAAATTCTGCAGGAGACAAATCCGGAAGCCCTTCACCGGGAGAAGCAGAAGAAGAGGACTGGTTTGCCGGAGCTCCCCAACAGCATTGAAGGTGAAGTGACCTTGAGATTTGCGCCCAATCCAAATGGGCCGCTTACACTTGGGCACTCGAGGGGTGTTGTGATTAATTCTGAACTGGCCGAGATTAATGGGGGACGAGTTGTTCTGAGGTTTGACGACACGGACACTAGGGTCAAGCCCCCTGAACCTTCGGCATATTCTCAAATCGAGGAAGAATTTGAGTGGATTTCCGGGAGGAAAGCGGATATTGTAATCAGGGCTAGTGACAGGATGCCTGTCTACCTGGAGTACGCAGAGAAGATGATTTCTGAGGGGTTCGGATATGTCTGCAGATGCACAGCTCAGAAATTCAAATCTCTCCGAGATAGCAAGGAAGAGTGCCCATGCAGGGCTAATGAAATTGGAATGAATTTGGAGCATTGGAAAATGATGGTCGGTGGTTCGATTCCAGAGGGAGGGGCGGTAGTGAGGGTGAAAACTTCTCTTAACTTGCCCAATCCCGCCCTTAGGGACTGGCCGGCGTTAAGAATACAACATACACCTCACCCATTAGTAGGGGAGAAGTACAAGGTTTGGCCGCTTCTCGACTTTCAGAGTGCAATTGAGGATCGCCTTCAGGGAGTCACACACATCGTTAGGGGGAAGGACCTGATGGATAGCACTAGAAAGCAAACAATTCTCTATGGCCACTTTGGTTGGGAATACCCCGAAACCCTCTACTGGGGCAGAGTCAAGGTTCTGGAGTTTGGTGGTTTCTCGACATCTGGCATGAAGTTGGAAATTTCTGAGGGAAAATACACAGGATGGGATGACCCGAGATTGCCAACAATATCCGCCCTTAGAAAGAGGGGTTTCTCGTCTGAGGCGATTAGAGATTTCTGGCTCGAACTCGGCCTTACGCAGAAGGACATTTCCGTTCCAATGCAGAGCATAGAGGCTAAGAATTCCAGTACCATAGACCCGATCTCAGAGCGTCGGAGCTTCGTTAGAGAACCGAACGGTTTGATTCTGGAAATCCCTGAAGCCATTGAAAACTATGTTCCCAACATTTCAGTTCCAAAGCATCCTGATGGGACAGTGGCGGGAGCCAGGGAATGGGAAATAGCCTCTGGAGAAATTGTCATGGAGGAAAGTGATGTTGAGCTTGCAAACATCAGGCTGAAGGGGTTTGCAGATGTGAAAATACATGAGGGGGTAGCCGAGGTAATTTCTATCGAAAGAACGGATAGACGCACTATCGCACACTGGTTACCGGTGGAAATCACGCGGGAGGCCGTGCTAGAAATCCCCGAAGGTGATGAAATTATTCGTGTTTCTGGTGTCATCGAGAATATTGATCTTGCAGAGGGAATGGTGGTGCAGCTGGAGAGGGTAGGTTTTGCAAAAATTGGAGAGATTCCCAGTAGTGGTGCAATAGTGATGTCATGGCTACATGGATAGCATGGCTATTGTTGCCAATTGGTATTATCGACTAAATAGCGCCCTCACAGGGGTTGTATTCAAGTTGTTTAGTTGTGACGTGGGCATATGGAAGATGTGCGGGGTCGGTACGCAGTTCTCCTTTTCGTTGCGTTGATACTCACAATTTTATCTCCAGTCCCCCATGCGACCGGACAGCAATCTAGCTGCTGCAACTCCGAGGACTTTGAGTTGTTTTTGCTTGGAGAAGCGGACATAGGAACTCTATCTCCGTTTGATTCAGATCTTGATGAGGTTGAGTCGGCTCTAGTCACTCAAGTTTTCCAGCCAATAGAGGTTGGAAAGTGGGGCGTAACATGGGGTTCGGAGGGAGGTCATCCAGATTCTACATGGGAGTTCACGATTCCGTATGAGGTCCAAGGGGCCGTGGGCGTTAACATCAACGCTACACTAGAGGTCAGAATCGGGGGTTCATTCTACCAGGGTAGCCCTGAAGGTCTGAATCCTTACATCACCGGAGAGGGTGATTTACAGATACTTGTGGATGTCGAGTCTGGGCAGGTAAATGATGGCGATCTAGTGGAGATTACCCTCAATGTGCAACTACTTGGTTTCAATCAGCCTGGTGACAATGCGGGAGTGACCTTCCTTTGGGGGTCTGAAGATAAGAAATCCAGTATCTCAGTAAGGCTACCCTTGGTTGAAATTCAAATGAGAGATGCTAGTGTTAGTGGGACTCTGGTTTATTTCCCGATTCTACTTTCTTCAGGATTTGATGACAGGATGTGGTCAGCCTCGGTAGGAGGGATTTCTGTGCAGAATTCCGAAGTCAATGAGAAGCCTGTAGCGACACTTGTGGAGAATGGCGTTGAAGTTACATTTGTTTGGAATATTCCCGATGGAACTGAGGGCGGCACATATCGTGTTGACTTTCATATTGAACCTCAGGAGGGGCTAAGAATTGAGGCCAATATGACACATTCGATTACCGTTGGAGGAGATGGAGGGAGCGGTGGAACGTGGTATCCTGCTAATGAACCTCTAAGGACTGGTGGGACGGATCTTTCTGTGAATATTCATGCAGATTGGAAGGGAGACAGCACAGAAAGGCACGTGACACTCGAATTTGAGGGTGCCATGTCACAATGGATGAGGTGGGGCCTAGACAATATTGGAAACACTAGCTTGGAGTCTAGCAGTTGGTGGAGAAACTTGAAGTCATACTCTAGCTCGATTCCGCAATCAGATTACAATAACGGGATGGTCGATGACTCAGAATTGGTCGCTCTTACTGGATATCTGACTGGATCGACATCGGATATGCGTTCTTTCCTTTCCAATGGGATATTCATCGAGGCGGAGTCAGTTCTAGGCATTGATCCAATTGACCTGGGGCCTACTGAGATAAATATCGATATGGGAGGAACCAGAGGGTTTAGTTCGGATTCTATTTCAATATCTATTTCCACTTCTTACCTAATCAACGAAGGGGAAAGGCAGTTACTAGTCGAGAACTTCATTCGCCCATCTTTGGAAGAATACTGGACCACCATAGGCCTGCATGTTGAACTGAAAGGGTCCATGCTTCAAGACGTGGGTGTGGTTTCGTCCGAGGGGATCGAATACTCCCACAGGAGATGGATTGTTCAGGAAACAATCTCAATAGATGAAGATGAGCTTGACCTTGAGTTGGATTTCAGGGTTGAATTTACCCCTACAGGAAATCCAATGTTCAGTGTTCTGGTCGGTTCCGGGATTATGGTGCTGGCCCTATGTGCGGCCATTGGCATGGGGCTTAACATGACAAGAAAGAGATCCCGTTTCCCCACGATGGTAACAGTTGCTACCATGGGGCTGATGTCTTTCGCGATTTACTTCCTAGGACTTCCCATGCAGATGGTTCTTGGAGTGGTTCTATTCAGCATACTACTAGTATTCCCGATCTCATTACTTTCGCCCAAAGTAGAGAGGACTGAAAATAATGGGAGGGGAGGCGGGAGAGTGAATTGTCCGTCATGTGGAAATCCCATTTCAGTTGATTCAGATGTAAGGCCACTAAGGCTTTCTTGCTCCGAATGTGATAGTATTATTCGGATTGAGTAGGGATTACCAAGCCCCTTGAAATTAACATATCAATTAGCTTCCCCGCTGCCACATCCTTGCTAGTGTCCTTCCATAATAATGATGCAGTTCTAATCTGGCCGGCCAAATCTGAATCCCATGAGGGCGCAAGAATACAATGCCACCCTAATTCCTCAAAACGCGACGTTGATGGGGCGGAAAGTCCCAATCCCGGCCTCATAAGGTGGGAAATCGCCCGCGCCCTTCCCTCGGCATCCAAGTACTGCCATCTACCCTTCACCGCCTCAAGGTCGGCTTCACTCACCCATGGGCGAGTTGATTTTTCGGGACTTGGGACCTCTGGAAGTGGAACTACACTGATTGACCCCTCTTCCTCGAGAAGGTCCCTGAGTGTCGTGTATACCGGATCGTAAGTTGTGTCCATGGATGGATGAATCCAATTTCCTGAAATCAGCCATGGCCTCATCCTCCTAACTCTCTTCCCTGATGGGGAAATCAGTTGGGCAAGAGCATGTGAAATGGCTGTGGGAGTGAGGACCCCATTTCGTAGTTTACCGTGTTGCCCCATGTGTGCGGCAGTTGCAATTCCCCCGCCTATGACTAGTGCTGAAATATTTTCAGTAAAGTTGACTTCTTCTATCGAAGGATCAATCGATATAAATGGCGAAAATAGGTCCACAGATTTTGGCTCTGGCCCATTGGTGATGACTCGCCTGTAGGGAATCCCCTCGTCTAGAAATGCTGCTTCGAGGGGAGCCATGGAAAGTGATGAGGAAAGAGTCGGTTCCGGAGTAGATATGGTGACTCTTTTTCCGGAGTTAACCATCGATGCCGCTGAGCGCAGAGTTTCTTCAATGGGGGAGAAGATTTCCTCATCCGCGAGTAAACGCATGAGAACGGGAAGAGGGGCTCGTTCAAATTTCCTACTGTGGATTATTCAACCATCAATCTGAGTTGATCCCTCTTGTACTGCCAATCGGCATCGAGTTTTCCGGATTCCTTGTAGTACGCTGCTAGGCGCCTAATCTTTGACTCGCAAAGTTCCAACTGTCGACGGTTGTGAAGATCCTTGGAATTGGAATTTAGGTGGTCTATCAAGCCAAGGGCCCTTCTCATTAGATTCATCATGTCCTCGGGATACTTGGGGGAAATGCCGTTCCTTTCAAGAATCTGGGAAATCCTCTCACCAGTTGCGAGGCGGACGTCGGGGACCGCGTGCTGATCTCTGAGCACCATTCCAATCATTGCGGTTGAGTGACCTTCCTTTGCCATTCCCAGGATGAGCTCCTCGATGGCTTTCTTGTCGGTCTCGGACCAATCTGGTGGACTGTTAGAATTAGGCCTGGATGAGCCGCTTGCGCCCTTGCCCTTACTGTGCATACGTGCCATTCATGTGCCTCCAGCGAGCGGGCGACCTACTCCCCCTCTTTAATCGCTACGCTGGAGCAGTGCATTATGGCGCCTCAGAGTCTGTGCCTAGTTCGAGCCAGCCTTCCTGGCCCTTTGGGCCATTCCCATGCCGGAGCGACAGCCCGAGCAGAGCCGACCATTTGGCCTCCCTGATAGACCAGTATTTCGTCTCCAACCCTGATATCTCCCTCGAATCTTTCTACATTCGTAGGGAAAAGGTCACCCACCCAATTATGCCCCTCAACTATGTGGGCGGTAGGAATTGATCCGCTTTCACCGATAATTGGGAGGCACTTCTTTGAGAGGGCGAACCTAGCATCCCTGGGATTCCACCTAGCTAGCTGCTCCCCAGATTTTGAAATTGTCAGAATTGGCGGCCTTCCTGAAACCACAGACCCCTCTAACCATTCGTCCGTACCGTGGATAAATCTAGATCTGGATTTCATAGTGCTCAGCCTATCTTCGGGTTGGTTTACATCCCTGAGGCCCAATGACAGAAGGATTTCCCTGGTGACCTCCTCCAGTTTGCCCAGGGATTCTTCTGAGCCCGCTGTTTCACCATTTCTCGTGTCATGAACGTTAGTTCCATTCACAGAAATTTCCATCCCTGAGTGGTTAATCACCTCCTTATACCCGATTCTTTCGACAACTCTGCTTACCATGTGCCTGATAATCGATACTTCGTCCTCGTCCCAAACCCCAGTCACAGGGATGTCGTAATGCGCGGCTGGCCACAGGTCCTCTAACTCCCTTGGAACCAGTCCAAGTGGCGCTGTAACCATAATTTGGTGAATCCTGTTACTGCGTATGTTCTTCAGAAATCTATGGTGGCTTGGGGAGAGTCTGTACGGTTTGGTGGCAGAACATGGAAGCAACAAAAGTATGTCATTCTGATGTGAGGGCGGCGTGTGTTCTTCCGAAACTCTCATTCTCCAATCTTGAATAAGCGGATCATCACGGCTAACTGGGGAATTGCACCTAAGCCTCCGGTTGTTATCTACGACGCTTGAAAGTCCGGCGTTGCCGATATTCCTGCTCATTAGTGAATCATGAATCCTCAATCTCTCTACTGAGCGAGGGCTAGATACGATGCATTTCTCTACAGATTCGCGGAGAGTTCCTGTTCTGATTGACTGTCTGAGGTCCGATAGAGCGGACTTCCAATGTTCTATCTGTGTCTCAATGTCTGATTTCTCATCCAAAGTTTGCTCCGGTTCCCGAGGGCCGCTCTGGGAAAGTATGACTCCTGCCGCGGATGCGTTTCTTGACCTTGATAAGTCAAATAGATCAACACCAAGCCAGGACAGTAGATGGCAATTATCGGGTCCTGAAATACCGGGAGTCCAAATTAGAGAGGATGGGAATCTTCTTCTGATTACATCCAACGCTTCAACGAGATTATATCGATTTCTGGCCAACTGTGGGGCATCTGTTAGGACGACAACGGATGGCTCCAATGATTCATTCGAAAGAGAGTTATCATGATGTAATGACTGCCATGAAACAGGCAATAGATTTAGGCCGGTACCGAAACTTCCTGAGTCTGATTTCTCTAGGCTGGGCGGCAATACGAGGCCCTCACTTGCGACCCACTCGTCGAGTCCATCAAATGGGTAGCAGATATTGGCCCTAGTACGCATAGATAGTTTTGAGGGGAACTCTGAGTTGTCCCTTCTGAATGATAAAGGAGAAATCGAAATCGGCAATTCTGGATCCTCGTCAGAGATAATGATGGCTGGAGCCCATGACATGGGATTCGCCCTATCTCCAAGGGAGAAAAGCCTGGAAGTTCGTTGCCTGGCTACTACATCTCGCGCCAGTGGCCTACCTGCCATAGTGCCTCGAATGGGAAACTTCGCTTGAAGGATTCTAAGACTGATTACTGTTCGGAGAACGCATGGGACAGACGAAGGCGGCGATTCTTTCCTTGATTATTGTCTTTTCATTGGCCCTAACTGCACCTAATTCATTGGCTGAAGGGGAAGGGAATACCATCATCGAGGGGTCGACAGATAAACCGGGGCCGGCTTGGTTGGAATTTGAGTGCCTACAGGTTAGCTGCACGGGACTAGAGTTGGTTATCCAAGTAGACGGTTTGGATTACGTTTCATCTGACACCCATAGCGTCCAATGGTCGGGATTGATTGGCAGCAATCTGTCTTGGGAAGTCAATGTAGGAGATGGTTTCGATATTGGAGATGTAGGATTCGATTACATTCTCCCGGGCGATTCAAGTCTGGTGGAGCCGGGAGATTTGCCGGACACTGTTCCGGTACCGGGCAATCAGGCTGATGAGTATGAAATTGATGCCACTTCCTTGTGCCAAATGGATAGATGTGAGTCTGACCCAGGGGAAGAAGGTAGTGAGGGAGTAATCTTTGTCGGCTCCCTAGAAGGGCAGGAAGACAAGGATGCCATCAGAATAGTGGGCGACAATGGCGATGTGGTAGTTCTGGAGAATTTCAAATCTGGTGGTTTTGCCGATTTGGAGATTTGGCAAAGCGATTCGGATTCAAAGTCGCTTCTAGAGACAATCACGAGTACGAGCGATTTCCCCGTTATCCTCGACTACCCATTGGATTCTAGTCTGTGGCTTAGAGTTGTGCATCCGAGTGATTCTGGATCAACGCCCTACGAAATTGATATTTCGAGGTTTGATGACGAACTAGAGGCCCCGGGCGGAGGGGACTTGGGGGGCCAATGGAATCATGGAGAACACCTGGAGTTCCGTTCTTTATCATATACTGGGCATATTTCTGGATTTGATGAAGATGGGGATTCGCTGTTGTTGCAGGCTGGGAGTAAAATGGAAATCCTCCCCAGTTGTATCTTCAGCGGGGATGTTTCCCTAGAAATACTTCTGAAAGCAACGAATGGGACGTTTGCGATTCATGAGCAAATTTTCTTGTGCCCGGACTTGATATTGACGCCTGCAGATGTTTACTCAATAGAATTCAGGATTACATCAAACGGCCCGGCAACATGGCAAATTGGAATATCGACGGTTTCCACCAGTGATGGGAACATTATCGGGGATGCGCCCGATTACCTTTGGAATGGAGGGGGTCCGCCCATTTACCATGATCCAATAATTCCAGGTCCCTCCATCCTATCCGGGACATTAGGGCCCGGGGACAATGTCGATGTGCATGTCGTGAAAATAGAAGATGAAAATGGATCTAGAGTGTACATTAGGGATGAAGGAGCATCTCCTGTGAATTTCCAAATTCAATCACTGAATCAAGAAAACTGGGCTATCCTGAATTCGACGAATGGCTCAATCATTAGCATGCCTATGGGGACTCATGCCGTCAGAGTTGAGAGGTTGGCCTCATCCGACGCTGAAATTGAGTATCAATTCACACTAATCTACGCCGGTGAAGACATCCTAGACGATGCTGAGTTGAGTGACCTTTCATACCTTTTCACCGACTTGTATCTATTCCTCGGAGCATTGATGATCGTACCCCTTGCAATTGTCATTTGGTGGGAAAGGAAGAGGCTGTTCTCGGATTCAAGGGGTTCAGGAGTTATCGAGGCTCATGAGCTAAGGAGGCTCAGAAGGCTCCGGGAGCGGCTCTCTAAGGACACTTCTGAAAGTGAGATAAATGAGCAGGCAGTAGAGTCCGCCCTTCATCAACTCGGAGATAGCCCTTGGACTGGAATAGTATCGGAGTGGGGCGATCCCATGATTCGCCATATGACAGAACAGATTGAAGTGAACGCATGGGGAGTAGACAGAGGCAGGTCACTGATACTTGGAATTAGAGTTGGGGCCGAAGATTGGAAGCTGGCGGCGATTAGATTCCACTCTCCTGAAGGAGCAGTGGCAAGAATTTCTGAAGTTTCACCTAAGCACCTATTTCGTGGAGACGAGGTTTTTCTAGATACCTTAGAGTCCGAAAGTAAGACATTCGTTCGAGTTACGATAGACGGCAATCCTAGTGTCCTTAGTTTTCAGTTATCCGGTCTTGTGAGTGGCGAGCCGGTCGCTGCTGCGCCTAGGATTGCTATGGATTGGCAGAGCCTAGAGGAGGAGTAGGGACTAGCGTGCTCTGGAATTTCTGCGCCTGTAAGCTTCATCCCTGATTTTCTCCTGGATGTTATCTTCATTTGTTCCAAGTACATCATACATCTCAGATATCCTCTTCTTGTCGGCACGTGAAACTCTGGACGGGATATCTAACTTCAAAACCACGGAAACTTCGCCCCTTGACCTCGATCCCTGTCTGGGAAGCCCCCTTCCTGGAATGGAAATTGTATCTCCGGGGTTTGAGCCTGCTGGGATTTTTACTTTTATTTCGTCCCCATCTATGTGAGGTATCTTAACAGAAGTTCCAAGAAGTAAATCTGCAAATCCAATTGGTAGGGCCATTAGTAAATCTGAGCCGTCCCTCTCAAACCAATCATGACTCCCCACATCGATCTCTATGTACAAATCGCCAGATTCTCCGCCACTAATCCTTGAGGCCTCCCCATGGCCCCTCATTCTAAGCCTGACACCAGAAGATACTCCAGGGGGGACGGAGAATCTGACTTTCTTAGTTTGGTTTGAACGACCTGCCCCCCCACAAGATGTGCAAGGATTCTGAATGATCCTCCCTTCTCCATCGCATGAAGGGCAATCTGAGACGACTCTCTGTGTGAACGGACCAATTCTCTCCACCCTCTCAATTCTTCCCCTTCCATCGCACCCCGGGCATTGCCTCACAGAGGAGGAGTCTGCCGAACCCTCGCCCTCACACTCCTCACAAGTTCTTAGTGCTTCAATCTCAATCTCTTCCTCACACCCGTCCATTGCAGATTGGAAAGGTACTGAGTGTCTTACCATCAAATCGGACCCCTTGACACGCCTGTTGCTCGATGAAGAACGGAAGAATTGGCTGAATATCCCGCCGAGATCCCCTCCGAATAAGTCGTCTATGCTAATATTGACCCCTTGGAAACCCCCTGGTCCAAAGGGGGACCCGCCGGGCGAATTATGGCCAAATGTGTCATACTTCCTCCTTTCGTCATCGTCAGAAAGTATGGCGAAGGCTTCCGAGAGTTCCTTGAACCTGCTTTCTGCATCAGGGTCATCTGGATTTTTGTCGGGATGGTACTTTCTAGCAAGAGACCTGTACGCCTTTCGAATTTCTTCCTTACTAGAACCCCTAGAAAGGCCTAGGACCTCGTAGTAGTCCCTCTTCTCCGGCATGTTATCAACCATGGGCTCGGTACTGGGTGCTTTCAACCGTTCCCTGCTAGACCAGTAAGTCCCCGCATGAGACGCAATACTGAGTTCCGCTATTGTTCAGATTCCCGCATTGTTTGCAGGAGACCACCGATCTAGCCATTGTAGATGCAGCGGGGACGTCCCACTCACTATCGGATTGGGACGGTTTCCTGGCTATTTTCTTGGCCTTTCTCCTCTCTTCCTTGGCCTTCTTCTTCTCTATCCTCCTCCTTGCGGAGGAGTCCATGATAGAGCTAATTCTGGAAGAAATTGATGGCCTTCTTGGCCTTGTTTCCTCCTTGATCTTGTCCCCGTCGACAATCGTCTGAATTCCTGAAACCCTAACATCTGTCTCAAAATCCTCACCTATTTCCATCTCTGCCATTTCAGAATTAAGGGACCCCACAGTTCCTGACATCCTCTCATTGAATCTCATGGATGATTTCCTAGACTTCTTCGAGGAGCCCGATTCTAGCTTCTCCAGGGCACGATCTGACTTGTCCCCCCAGAGGCCCCTGTCCTCGCTCTTATAGGTCCTTGAAAGTCCCTTAATTGCCCTTGATCTATGGTATTCATGGTCCTCAACTCTCCTATATCTGAGGAACATTAGCAAGCCCAATATTACGGCGGCCAAGTGTATTATGGCCTCAATCATTAGATTGTCTGAAATTATCTCATCGAGGGCGGGAAGGCCGAATCTGACTGAAACTACGCAAAGGCTTGGGGCGAGCAATAATGCTGCGCTCATAGGCAAGGATCGATCCGCCATAGTCTGTCCCCGCTCGATTACTGTTTCAATCATTCGCGCTCTTGGTAGGATTCCTTGGAGAGAACTCATGAGTGGTGGTTGTCTCGAAGGGGCATGGGGCCTGAAGTCAGGGTGTCGACAATCGTTCAACCACATGAAGACCCGGAGATTGTGGTTTTGGCAGTAAGAAATGTGTTTCCAGACTGGGTGCCATCCGAAGAAATCGGCAGGAGGAGTTTTCCACACGCTGGTTCAGTTGATGTTCTACATGGAAATGCTGGTTCAATTGACATGTTCCTAGAGTCAATTACCAAGCAAAGGATCCTAGACACTGCCCTAGATGCCATGACTCTAGATATGGAAGGCAGCGATTACACTGATTTCTCAATTTCTAGGCAGGCAGCCCTGGTTGGAAAAATATCATTCTCATTGGGGGAACGGACCACGGGTGGAACAATTGACGTCTCCATTCAAGGGGAGGATATTGGCCAGTGGGTAGAGAAACTCACTTGGCACCAAGGAAGAACTGCGATTCCAAGGGTGGTTGGTGACGGACTTTCTATGGCAGATGACGGTACCCCCATTGAGTGGTTTGACAAAAGGGGGAGGCCGACTATTGGCGAGGATGACTAGGGTATTCCCGACAAGGACCATTCTTCTATGAGTGGAAGATCGGCTGGCAACCACTTGAGGCTTAGTAGTTCATCTTGGTGGACCCATATTGTTTCATCGTGTTCCGAGGGAGACACCGTTTCTGGGTCAACTGACTCGCACTTCCAGATGAACAGATCAACATCTCTGTCGCCATAGTCATGTGAAATTTCAGCTACGCATGATTCGGGAACTACAGAAATTCCCAGCTCCTCTTCGATTTCTCTAATTATTGCATCTTCTTGGGATTCACCGGCCTCAATCTTACCCCCGGGGAATTCCCACCACCCTGCCCACACATCCCCTTCGGGGCGCCTACAGGCTAGCATCCTCCCTCTCGAATCTCGAAGCAACGCCCCCACCACCGTATACAGTGGCTTTAGTGCTAGACACCTAATCACCCTACTAACAATATCAATTTGGTCATCTAATCCGATAGTGGAGCTGTCGGGAAGATGGACGAAAATTACCCTCTTATCCATATTCATCGTTGCTTCCAGGGTTCTGAAAAGGGTCTCATTGCAAATGAAGCCCCCTGCATCTTCACTCCATGAAACCCTATTATCATGCTCAAACTCCTCGTCCAATACATGAATTGGCGCTGAAATTTTGAGGTAATCAGGGGCATTCTGAATAATCTTTGATCCAGAAACCAGCCTATTCGAGTTATCTGGCTTTGACATCTCAAGAAGATTCTTTGCGATTAGTTCTAGGCAGACATTCTTTCCTTCCTCCGACAAACCAAGGTGGACTATGGCATCGAAGGAATTGTCCGACCTGACAAGATCGGAGCATTTCCTAGATCCATCCTCATCTACGCTTAACACCATAGTTGAAAGTTCGATTCCATCGAGTCCTGTCTGACTGATTCTCCTGGTCACTTCTTCCGACACATTTTCCTCATTTCCCGAGAATGGTTCGAATCCTGTCAACAGCACCTTGGGCAAAGTCACGGAATCCGGGAGCAGGGGGTGTAAGTTGTCCTTTTCGTATCCATGATACGTCAGATTCATTCCACCCCGCCCGTTCCAACACTCGTGTCGGAGCACGAGTACGTCGTCATTTTGCCCGACGAGGACAGGGATGACGAAGTAAGCGCAATTGGTGTCTTTGGCGTCATATGGAGAGAATTGAGTGGGGGAATAGGGGCCTGGGGGGCACTGAGGCCAATTTTTGCAATTGCTCTGTCCCTTATCCCATTCCTTTTTCTTGGGCAGCATTTCAATCGTCAGCATCGAAAGGGGGCGGGATGGTTCCTGATTCAGTTCCCACTAATCCTTTCTGTGGCCCTTTGGCCAATCATCTGGGTCTGGTCTATTATCGATGCTTGGTGGGTTTCTAGCGGCATTGTTGCTAGATCCCAGGGGAGTTAGAATCCATCGGGTAGCTTCATTGGGCTAAAGAGATGGCCTGGGCTGGTCGATTCGCTGAGCTGAGTTCTTATCTTCGACTCCCAGTCCCTCAAAACCGTAATTGCCGAAGCAAATGGAATTTCGGCTTCGTTTATTATGGTTCTAATGATTGTGTCGAAAATCTCCATCCTATCATTATCCACAGAATCTAGAACCCTCTCCAGCGGGAATGAGTCTATCCTCGGAACGTCTCCATCGGACTCTATGGGCCATGGCTCTAGCAGAGATCTGGGTAGTTCTTCTCCAGTTTCTTCAGCGGCTTTTTGGAGTTTTTCTCCGATTATTCTAATGAATTTGGAAACCACTAGTGCGACTTCGACTACTGGTAAGCCGTACTGGTTCACGAAATTTACCATATTCTCCTGCAAGAACAGCAGGCGATCCTCTAGAGGTTCGTTAGGCCTTGGCAGATTCCCTTCGGACCCCTCCATGCCAGTTCCAAGAGGTGCACACTCAAGAGTCCTAGGTTGAACGGTCGTCATATCTTATCGGAGAACCGCTGTTGCCCCTTATGCCATCAAGTAGGTCGTCTTCTATCTCGAAATGATCATTCAGCCAGTCGCCATCTGTGTCCCAATTTGTCGGATCGGTTCCATCTGCTATCTGATCTCCATCAATATCAATAGCCCACCATCCGAAAACATACTCGCCAAGACCGGTGTTTGGCAAGTGGTATTGGTCGCCTGCGAACCGATTGTATTCATCTGCCCAAGCTCCGTTGAGGGTGATTACATCATCACTACTGTCGACTTCCTCATAGTCGACATCGTTGTCCTCCACAATTAATGCATATAGGGGGTCGTCATTGTTTATCCTATACATTCGGAAGTAGTTTGTCGAAAGAGCGGCGTTTCCGGAGCAGGTTCCCAGCAATGCTTCCCTAAGTTGCCACCATTCCATTACCAAATTACCGGAACAGTCGTACAGATTTGATTCCCGGACCAGTGAAGGAGAGGAGAGAGACGCGTTCACAACTCCAAAATACTCCTGGAAATTGTTGTAAGGCCTATACACACAACTCCCGCTCGAACAGTCCCATCCCCCATCATTGTCCGCATCTTGTCCCGCATCTGACGGATCTGTTGGATCATGCGTGAACCATGCCCAGTCCAATTGCGGCCTGGAAATTATTCCTGATGACACATCAACTGGCTTCCATACGACCGGAGTAACCTGATACCAGACAACTGATATCTGCAGGTATGATGACCAATTGTCATTAGTCTCGTTCCATCCCCTATAGTACTCGTAGAAGTCTGGCATCATATCCCCATCAGTATCATTGTCAAGTGGATTGGTTCCATACTTGAAAATCTCTCTTCCGTCTGAAAGATTGGAGTCTTGGACGTACGCTACGACGGAGCCATCTTGGAAGAATGGAATCATCACCATAGAGTCGTCGTCACTGTCTTGATCGAGTGGGTGAGTGCCATTCTCATACTCCATCAAGTTGGAGAAGTAGAGTGGTTGGGCTCCTTGGCCAATCTGGCTATCTATTGACGAAGGCGTGAACTGCCTTCCCTCCCAAGTACCCTGCTCGGCTGGAACGTCAGACCACATCCTGTCATACCACCCATCCCCATCTGGATCATAGTCTACGTCCAAGGAATTTACTGGGTTCATTGACCACCTGAATGAGTTTATTGGAAGGAA
Organism: Euryarchaeota archaeon UBA438; assembly: GCA_002504435.1. Taxonomy (GTDB): domain Archaea; phylum Thermoplasmatota; class Poseidoniia; order Poseidoniales; family Thalassarchaeaceae; genus MGIIb-O5. Next base: position 7,854 of record DAQP01000046.1, on the reverse strand, counting down.
CTCTCCATAAATGGAGTAGCAGAATTCCCAACCATCTGGCATTCCATCCCTATCTGAGTCTTCATCGGTTGGATCGCTGACCCCAGCCAGGCTTGTGTTGAAGTTGTTAGGGTCTATCGAATTAATCAGGCCCATCCTCTCAGACGACTTGATGCTCTTGCTAATGAATGATGAATATAGGTGACCGAAGGCTGCTTGGTATGAAAGTCCATTCTCCTCCATTTGGGCATTGATTGCGTCTGCCCCATATGAGACCAGACCAGTCTCATTAGGAATTGTGTCAACAGCCGTTCTCTTTCCATAAACCCTTGATTCGTATTCAGCCAGGTTATCGAATGATTCTGAATCGGAAACGTGGCCGTTCCCATCACAATCGAATGAGTCGTCGTCCGTGTCCCTAGACACGTCGGTTCCAGTAAGGGGGTTCATCTCCCAGATATTGTCCTCTAGATTCCATTCAGTGAACCAGTACTCATATCCGTCACTCATGCCATCTCTGTCCGTATCCTCGTCATTTGGATCGGAAATTCCCAGAAGGTATGTCAGAAGTGGTCCAGCGGGCTCTCCGGAAAGCCACTCCTGATACTGTTGCATTGCTAGTTGCGCCTTGCCCTCCTTGTTGAAGAGAATCCTGTAAATCCTATTGTTTGCCTCGGATGGATCTAGTTGTTGCGCCTCTTCCCACATCCTTGGAGCATCAGGGGGCGACAATCCTCCATTTGCAGGGTTGTTATTGGTTAGGTTGAGCTCCACGAGGTCTGTGATTCCATCCATGTCTGAGTCATAATTACCATCTCCTGCCACGAGTGGATTGAGCGTCCAAACGGAGTCTGATGAATTCCACCTAGTGAAAATAAGTTCAATACCATCAAGCAATCCATCATTGTCGGTATCTGGGTTGTTTGGATCGGCAGTTAGTCCGGTAAGGTTTCTCTGCTCTGGTGAGAGGAAAGTCCCGAAAGAGAGGGATGACTCTGCCGAAAGCCAAGGAGTCGCAAGCAACTCGCCCCCTACTGACAGAAGATAGAACTGAGGAGAAGTGACAAGATTGTCCGTCTCACTGAGGTTCCCGTCAATTGAGTTGTATTCCTCCCAATTGTTCATTCCGTCCCCATCCGGGTCCCCGATCTGGTCTCTCTCGTCGACTGGATTAAGCGTCCATTCTTCATCGAAAAGGCTCCATCTAGCGTGGAAGAACTCCCATCCATCAGGCATTCCATCCCTGTCTGAATCAGCTGAAAGTGGATTTGCAGAGCCTACGTCCTGCGTAGTTGTACCATTCACAAGACTCCGGTAGGAAGGGCTGGTGAAATCCCCGAATGAGCCTTCTGCTAAATCTTGCCATGTATCGTTCCAAAGTGAAGTAGTGAAGTTGTCGGGATATGCAATGCCTGAGGAGGTCATTGAACCATACATGATTTCTGACTTGATGTGGTATTCGAGCCAGTTTACGAACTGCTCATCGATGGAAAGGATGCCGTCGTGATTGACGTCATAACCATCAGAGTCTGGATTATTTAGATAATCAGAACCATTGAGTGGGTTTATCCCTTTATTGTCCTTATTCCAAGTACAAGTATACCTGGCCTCCCAACCATCAGGAAGGCTGTCTCCATCGGAGTCGATGTTGTTGGGGTCCGTCTTGACCCATGAAGAAGCCGATTCATTGGATTCACCGTGTGATGGAAGTCCCTCCCTGAGCACGGTTTCCAGCATGTTCCCCCACATGTATTCACATAGGTTGGACAAGCCGTCTCCGTCGGCATCCGCATCGGCATCACTAGGGTCGCGTGGATCTAACGTCCACAAATTTCCACCAGTGTAGACATCTCCAATCCACCTCCTATGCTCAATCTCCCAACCATCGGGCATACCATCTCCGTCGGTGTCGGGGTTTGTTGGATCAGTTGGACCGTCTGTTCCGCCTCCTGCTCCTGAACCCAACCACCCCTCTAGATGCACTGTTTCTGCCTGCTCGCCCGAATCCTCGTCACAAATGTACTCATCATTGAGATAATGACAATCGAATGATGTTGGACCCAAGAACCACCCCCAATACTCCTCTCCGTCTGAAAGTCCGTCTGAGTCGGAATCAATGTCTCTTGGATCTGTCCCATTGAATCCTAATTCGGAGGTCTTGATGTACCTATACTCCTCGAGATTTGACCAGTCTCTTGTAAATTCGGTACCGTCGGCTAGTTCGTAGCTGACCCCATCTGCGTCGGCGTCCCTGTCTCTGTCGTAAGGATCGGTGGGATCTAGCCCGTAGGCAAACTCCCATCCATCTGGCATCCCGTCCAAGTCGGAGTCGACGGATTGTGGATCTATGGGCATTATGTTCATGTATCTGCCAGGGGAAATCCCAGCGAATAGCCAATTCTTACCATCACGTTCCAGAGTCACAAGAGATGTTACCAAACCGGGGACTCGTGTCTGGTTCGTGTAAAGTCCCAGAACACCAGTGTGACCTCCTTCGAGACACCAAGTTCCGTCTCTGGATCCAATGACGACCATCCCGTTGTAGGAGAGCACGGAGTGAACGTCATTAGCCCCTTCTGCCCACCTTTCGATGTTGTACATTCTTTCACTGCTGATTGAGGAATACGGCATCTGGATAAATGTGCTGAGATCAATCAAATGCAAGCCACCTGCTGTTCCTAGCCACACTCCGGTTACTTCTTCCACGCCGCCCCCTGGCTGCCTGGGTCCAGCGACTTCCATGGTATTGACTATAGCTGACTTTGACTCGTTGAGTAGGTCAGCGCGCTGGACGAAGTCTTCCGCGTTTTCTTCATTGAATACCCACCATGGATCACCTGCAGAAGTTAGTGCGTCGGTGGTATTCCATCCGATTAGTCCGGCATCGGTACCAACTAGGAGAAGTGGGCCCCTGCCAGATACGGGTACGTGTAGAGCGGTATTGGCAGAAGTCTTGGATTCCCCTAGTACGTTATTCAATGCATCGTTGGGGACTGGTTCAGTCATAGAAATTGAATTATCCCCTCCAGAGCAATGCTCACCGTCTGAGTCCCCTCCCTGAATGAATGAGAGAGACCATGCCGAATTTTTACCAAATGCCATTAGATCTAAGTCGCTACTTCCAGTTTCCAACTTCAGTATCGTATCTACTGGACCGATATCAGAGTCTGACAGGGATGAGATTATTGGAAGGCCACTGTCCATGGAGAGACAGTGAATTCCCGAATTAGTTCCAAGAATCAGGAACTGTGAATCTCCCAGTGACCACCTCATCATGGTATTCATCTCCATTCCAGATGGGAGGTAGTGACGAGAAACCGAGCCTCCGAATGGATCTATTGCAGTGATGCCGAATTTCGACCCAACCAACAGCCTATCCCTTCCGGAGTCGCTGATTATGGAATGAACTGAGCCATCAACCAAACCAGGAGATGTGGATTGGTCGAATGAAATGACTTCCCCCTCATGGTCCGACATTGGAGTCCCCCTGAGGCCGGGAGTGACCCATGCTCCATCATCGAAGTGAACCAAATATTCCTCATAGTTGCTGAATGCCTCCCCCCATTGTGCGGTAGAAGTAGATGTGTCCGGAATAACAAAGCCGTCACGATCCAAGTCCCAGCCATCGCTATCGGTGTCCTCTATGGCATCACTCGCGTTTCTTGGATCTAGACCATAGTGCACTTCCCAACCATCGGGGATTCCATCACCGGGAACTACAAGTCCGGTTGCAATAATTTCCGACCATGTGTAGTGGTCGGAATCTGGGTCTGTAGGGTCGCTTCCCAGCCAGCCACTGTCTCCCGTGGGCCTTTGTTCATCTTGCTGGCATGAGTCCTGACTCAATCCAGGAATTTCTCCGGCGCACCATAGGCCATCCCTCTCAGTTATCCAACCATCGGGGATTCCGAAGGAGTACTCCTCGGAATTGGTGTAGCTCTCAGTGACATCTATGTAGCCATCACGATTTACGTCGAAGCCGTCACCACAGCCGAATGTAAAATCCTGACAACGATCGATGTCCTCAACTTCGTCCGAGGGGTCTAGAGGGTCAAACCAGAGGCATGTCCATGCATTTGAAGCATTGATGTATCCCAACCCACCTTCGGTACACATGTGAATTTCATACCCATCAGGAAGTCCGTCGCCATCGGAATCCGAATTAGTGGGATCAAGATATTCCCTCTGTCCTGATTCAGTGAGTTCTGGGGGCTTTCCAGTCAAAGAGAGGCGATCCGTGAAACACTTGTCGAGCGTATAAGGCCAGCAGTATTCGAGAAGAGCGGGCGCGCCGTCTCTGTCATGATCGGTCATATTGTCAGTACCGTTATTCATATCCAAACCCTTGACGTTCACATTGCCGTCCGGCGTCTCTATCACTACCACTATGCCATGCATTGATTCATACTGATCTGGAATCTGATCTTCGTCCGCGTCAGTGGCAGGGGGAGCGCCTCCCTGTGCGTCTGTAGGGTCTGTGGAAGAGACCGGGGACTGTGGCCGAGTCTGGGAGACAAAGGCAAGACTGCTAAGCAGAAGTAGCGTGATGAATGCCGCGGTCTGCTTTCTCCTCATGACATAGCCCCATCTAGATGGCTTTGAGCGTTCTTGACTGACTTATCATGATGATGGAGCGTCGTTCGGACGGAAGGTCAGATATTTTGATTATTGGCGATGCCATTGACGTACAGAATTGACCGTTTGGGGTAATCTTTGATGGATTTATTCAAAGGGCTATTTGTCTCGGAGCGTATTAGGTAGCAGGATGGAGATAACTCACCTTGGCAGCGGGAGTCGCGGGAATTCGGTTCTGTTGTCCACTGACGAGTCTAAGGTCATTGTTGATTGTGGATTCTCATTGAAGAAAATGGAGTCACGTTTGGATATGATAGGGGTTAAACCCTCTGAAATAGACGCGATTATGGTTACCCATCACCACTCCGACCACTCTAGATCTGCAGCTCGTGCTTCCAAGAAGTGGGCATCGGTTCTAATGAGTAATGCCGAAACCGCTAGAAGGATGGAATGGGGGGATCATGAGAACTTCTCTGAATTCTCAGACCTGGAGAGAGTTGAGGCTGGCAACGACTTGAGCTTCCTACCTATACCCGTACCACATGATGACGCCGACAATGTTGCAATCATCGCATGTTCATCAGAGGGAAAGAGGGCGGCAGTAGTTACTGATCTGGGAGAGGCCACAGATGAGCTAAAGAGGCACCTATCTGCTTGCTCGCATATCTCCATAGAAGCAAATTACGAACATTCCAGACTTGTGGGCGGCCCATATCCAGATTCACTGAAGAGGAGGATTACGGGCAGAGGTGGGCACCTTTCCAATACCCAAACGGGACAGGTTCTGAATGAGGTTATGCACGAAGGACTCGAGAGCATAGTTCTATGTCACCTCTCTGAGAATAACAATAGGCCACACATTGCAGAAAGTGAGGTATTGATGAGAATCTGTGACTCCTTCTCAGGAGACCTCTCAATTTCCAAACAGAGTGGTCCTGAATTCACCCATTGGTTGGGTCAAAGTGAGCCTGAGAGGATTTTAGGTCTATCCTAATGCCCCATGACCACTCTGTGGACAGCATTCTGCACGTCCCTCATCCTGTGGACAGCACCCAATTCCCTGAATACAACCAGTGACCTCTGCAGGTAATCCATCCTCTGCGACCTGTTGCTTTCTACCTCACCTAGCCTCGACAATATCTCCCCTTGCATCATCCTGAAATCATTGGCTTCAGCAAGTGCCAATCCATCTAGATAGTGCTCTGCAGCCTCTTCTGATCTGCCAGCATCACTTAGTACCTGTCCGAGTAACATTTCGACCTCGACGGCGCTGTGGGGGTCTGATTGGTCCGAAAGAATCTCGAGTGCACCGGAATAATGGTGCATGGCCAGATCGTTGTCTTTTATTTTGGCGTAATACCTTCCCAACACGGCTCTTGACCTAGCGTGCAACTTGATCTGTTCATTCTCCTCTGTCTCGTCATGTGCAATCATCGCATGGTCCCTTGCTCTATCCATCTCGCCCATCTCAAGGAATGCCGATGCTAGCCTGATCCTTGCTTCGGTCAACTCAGGTGAGTCTTCTGCCTCCAGTAGATCTTCGACGTTTCCATACACCTCGAGGGCCCTCTTGTTGTCACGCTGCCGCCTGAAAATGAATCCCATGTTGTTGTATGACCTAGCAGCACCCAATGCATCCCTCACTGATATCTGAATCTCTAGAGCCTTCCTGTGGAGAGAAAGAGCCTCGTCCATCTGCCCCCTCTTGACAGCCAGGTCAGCTCTGGATGAAAGGAGTCTGGCAAGGGGTGTCGTCATCTTGTGTTTCAATGCAAGCGGCATAGCAGAGTCATACTCCTCTACTGCCTGTTCCCACTTCCCCTGGATGGACAATATATCCCCTCTGAGCTCATGAATGACGAAGCTTGTCCTAGGTCCGAAATTATTGACATCTAGAGACCTTAGAATGCCCAAGAGCTCGATATGCCCAGAGCGGACGAGGGAATGGCCCTGGTCTGAAAGTGCGGCAGCTAGGCCCTCAGTGTCACCTGACATATGCAGGTGGTGGATGTACTCGATACTCTGGGAGGGCGTCCCGCTTCTAGTCCTGTACCACTCGACAGCGTTTGCATGGAGTATCTGCCTTAGGGAGTCGTCCATAGATCTGGTTAGGAACTCTCTGACTAGGTCGTGAACGTCGTAATTCTCGCTGTCAGCCTGTCTGGCTAGGCCTTTCTCGACGAGGTCATCGAGCAGATCGGTCTCGGCGTCGACTCCTGATATTGCCTCTAGAGGCATTGGCTCTCTGAACACTGATATTGCCCCCAGTACTCTCTTTTCTGCTCCTGAAAGTCTACTAAAAATCTCCTTTTCGACGAAGGTCTCCAATGTCTCGTGGAACGTTCCACCAACGCTCCCCCTGTTAATCAACTCCAGAACTAATGGGTGGCCCCTAGACAGGTTATGGATGTGAAGGAATTGGGGCATTTCAAGGTCCTTCATTGCAGTCAGTATCTGCCTGCTTGCTTCCTGGTCGAGACCGTCAAGAGGCATAACAAGAGTTACAATTCGGCCCGTAGAATCGGCTTCAGGAACTACCATCCTGAATGATCTGGAGAACATAACTAGTCCCACGTCATTGATTTCCGGGATTTTTATCGATAACGACCTGAGGACCGAAATTAGGGTCTCATCGCCGACCTTGTGTAAGTCATCAATTACGATTAGGGAAGGCGCTCCCTCTAAGCCCTCGGCGATTAGATTGACTGCCATCTGAGGCTGAGGAACAGGGGTCGATGCTAGATAATCCGAGAGGTCATCACTTCCCATCGTCGACATCCATTCGCCCATTGCTTCCAAGAATGCCCTCGCACCATCCCAATCCTGGCACCTGTGGTACAGCAGGTTTCTCCTATGGGTGAACCTCTCAATCAGCTTGGCGGAAAGTGCGGTCTTTCCTATCCCTGCAATCCCCGGAACCAGTATTGAGCCAGACTGATGTTCCAGTAGGCTGACCATATTTTCTAGCTCTTTCTCCCTTCCATAGAACTTTCTAGTTCGTGGCAGGTCCCCCAGGGAGGATACCAACTGTTTCTCTATGTGCTTTGAGAGGTCCCTTTCAATGAGGTCGGAGGATAGGGAGGAGAAATCTATTGTTCCTGATTCATCCAAGTACCTAATTACATCAACATGCCTAAGTGGGAGTTCTGTCGACTCTAGTGCTTTCTGCAGCTCCATAGTTGAGGACCTTCCGTCATGTCCAATGACCCTGACCATTTGCATACCGACCTTGGACCAAATGTCATCAGCCAATTTTGCACCATCTTCTGTGAGGAAATACGCCTTCCTCTTTCTAGACAC
>DAQP01000042.1:4814-30930 GCA_002504435.1 Euryarchaeota archaeon UBA438 | reverse complement strand
TAACCCCGACGGTTTTGAGAGTTTACATGACGATTGGCAGTACTGTCTTCCATCTTGGTTCGGCCAGCTTCTTGGAGTTGGGGCCTGTCTTCACGTTCTTCGTCTTGTGAGTGAGGATTCCGTGCATACCCTCAACTGAGAACTTGACCCTGAGCTCCAGTGCTCTGTCCCTCTCGGCAATTTGCATTTGCTCGGAGTCGAGATCGGTGCTTGTCGGGGACTCTTCGTCCCCCTCGTTGAATATGCTGATGGTGCTACCCTCAAGGGAGGCTCTGGGTGAGAAATCGTAGTCTCTGGGGTCTTCCATCAGCACGTTGGCATCAATGACCAGCTTGTCGCGTATTGTGACCTTGGTGATCTCCATCGACTTGACCATGCTAGTACCCACGTAAGTCGAGTTCAAAGCACTTCGCACTGATGGCGCTTCCTCAAGAGCCCACTTCACTCAGCCTAAGAACGAAGACTACAACTCTCACGCTCAAATCCCAGTCGTTTCCTTGGTCGGGGTCGACGCCGTCAACCGGAAGATCCGGGTCGCACTGGTCGGCCGTGATTGTCCACTGCCACGTGCCCTGCCCGAACCTCTCGCCGGCCTGGTTGAGAAGGGCTGCTTCCAGGACGCTCTTGGAGTCTGATGTCACCGTGTAGCCGCTTTCTGGGTAGGAATTCATCTGGCCCCTGTCGATTGAGGCTGATGAGTTCTGTGTCACGTTGTCCTGCTGTGTGGAGGAGAAGGAGCTCCACCCCGACTGCATGTCTATCGATAGAGTGAAGTTGTCCTCGGGCCACATTATCGGCAGGAGGTCCCTTGCCAGGGTGAGGGTTGCGTTAACTTGCATCACCCTGGCCCCTAGGCCTGGCTCGTGCTCTATTGTGAATGACTGCCCCTGTTCCAAGTAGCCCGACCACTCGAAGTCCAGAATCTGCTCCTCCCAAACGACGTTGAAGGTTCGAGACGTGACCATTAGTGACCAAATCGTGGTGGATGTGGCGCCCTTGTCGTCCACGACTGTGATGGAACCAGTCCTGTTTCCAGATTCGTCTATCGTAAGTTCGGCTATTTCGGATACCGAGTCGGCGTCATTTGATGGATCGCCGTCGTTGTTTGAGTCGGACATTATGTTGAAGTCCCATATGAACTCCATACTGGCTCCCTCTGGGTCGAAAGAGTCGCTGGCATCCAGTGTCGCTGTGTCGCCTGCTCTGATGTATCCAGGGATGTCAAGGACCACTGTGGGTGCTGAGTTTACGAATACCGTGACTGAGGCCCTGTCTGTCTCGCCTGCATCGTTTAGAACGGTTACTCTGACGTCATGGTGCCCGGGGCTTAGGAAAGTGTGGCTAACAACTCCTTGTTTGGTGTTCTTCTGGTTTCCATCCCCGAAGTCCCACTGATACTCTTCTACTATGGTTGGGTTGGGGGTGGATGATTCCCTGGCGTCGAAATTGACTGTCTCACCAACATTGATCTCCGTCTGGTCTGCACTTATCCTTGCATTTGGGGCAGAGTTGCCTATTCCAGAACATCCTGCCAAAGAGGTTGTCAGAATCATCACTACTATTGCGATAGTGGAGTTGGTTGTGCCAGTCACAGTGCTCTTGCATGGACTTCTACTCATATGGCTGTTGGGTGGTTCAACGCCTAGTACGCGATTGAGAGGGTTCATGGGAGGGGCGGTACGGCGCATGTATGTGTCTGGGATGCTAGATGGAATGAGGGTCCTTGGATTCGACTTGGAGACCACTGGTTTTGACCCGAGGACGGAACGGGTAGTTGAGTTCGCTCTGGTGGGTAGTGATGTAGACGGGAGACACATGAATATCCAGTCGCTGGTCAATCCGGGAAGGAGGATTCCGCAGAATGCAACGGCGGTACACGGAATTACTGACTCGGATGTCAGGGGGTCGGGTCTTTTTGAGAGTCACTTCAGGGATTTGTCAGAGGCGATTTCTGATTCGGTAATTGTAGGGCACAACGTGTTGGATTTTGATTGGAGGTTTCTGGAGATGGAGTGCTTGAGGGCCGGAGTGGAGGTGCCGGTCCCGAGAGCAATACTGGACACCCTAGTTATTTCTAGGCGATTGATGGTCCCAGGAAGGCACAGATTGGGCGATCTCTGCCAAAGATTTGGCATACCACTCGATGGGGCACACAGGGCAGGAGCTGATGCTAGTGCAACGCTCCTTCTCCTGTGGAAGATAATGAAGAGCTACCCAGAAAAATTCGAGGGTAGTTTGGACGACGTCCTAGATTCGCTCTCTAATTGACTTCAACAGGGGCGCCCAGGGAAGAATCTCGGACCAATCTCCGAGATGCATGACCTTGCCGTCTGCCTTGGCACTTCCAATGAAAATTGGGCCATCGTGTTCAGAATCGATGAGCTCTTTCATGTGTTCGAGGGCTTGGTCTCTCAGAAGAGCGCCGAACTTCTGCTCGGACCTGCCTACATCGCCATCCTCCCCCAGAGGGGGGGCCCTCTCGAAAAGGGCGGCTCCGGATTGCGGGTCGAACCTGACCAGATTTACCACTTCGTCCCTGAAAACCCCCCCGGGGGGCAGAGTTCCGTCTCTGCGTGCGGCCCACCAAGTGGGACACCAGGCTTTCCACTCACAAAAGCCGCATGATTGGCTATCCGGTGTTCCCTCAAGTGGAGTTTCACTATGCCTCATTCCCTCCCATGCAGTCATTGCATCATCCAAAACTGACGGGCCTTCTGCCCTGTGGACAGTCTGATTGGCGGAGTACCATCCCTCGGCGTGCAGAGGAGGGTGGCCAGGGTTGTTTTGTTTGATCAGGTCTCTGTAGAATCTGAGTTGGCGACTGACCTTTTCATTGAGGTCTATCTTCGGTGGCTTTCCGGTTTTGAGATCCGCCACTACCCATCCAATGGAGTTTCCATCTTCGTCCAAATCCGCGATTAAAAGGTCCAATCTGCCCATGAGACGACCGCACTCCGACACAAGCGTCCCCTCATTGGAGAGAACCATTGATTGGACCTTTCTCCACATTTCCACGGATACCTCAGAAAGTGCGGTCTTTTCCATCCTAGACTTCGAGAACAGGATGTTTAGCGCCCCTACAAGTCCGTCGTGAGCCTTTGTAATCATCTCATCTTTCCACCTGGGGTGCCGTGGGGTGTCTAGGAAAGCTGCCTTCTCCAGGGCCCAATGGCGGTCCAATATCGCCTTGGCAGTCGGTGGAAGCCAGCCGACTTCTGGCCCTTCCCTGTCTGAAAGATCCAGATTACAGATATCCTCTACGGAGTTGTGAACGGCGGTTCCCATGGCAGCTGGCATGCTGGCCTTTCTTGGGAGTCTCTGTCTGGACAGCCAGTACTTTCGGGGGCATTCCTCGTATCTGCTCCATGATGAGGGAGATAGTTGGTGCGCGACAAAATTCTCATCCATATTTGGGCCCCCGGGTGCCTTCCTGTGCTGTGGCGAGTGTGCCAAGAGTTAGAAGCACTTGCGCTCATTGGAGGCCATGAGCCCGGACCCCGTAATCGACATTGATGAGGAAACGAATGCCTCAGGCGCGCTAGTCATCAACTGCTTTCCTTCAGTTGGATTTGTCAGCAGCATAGTGGCGCATTTCCTAGTGGACAAGTTGGGTTTGGAACTGATTGGCGGGGTAAGGCACCCCGGACTACCTCCGGTTTGCCTGGTTCAAGATGGCATGCCCCTCCCACCTATGCGATTCTACGGGGGCGAGCCGATTTGTACCGTGGACCGGTGCGACAAGGTGATATTGATCGCATCAGAAATCCAGATTTCCCCTGAGTTGAAGCTCCCAATTGCTAGTAAAATCCTGGATTGGATGGGTGATTCTGGTGCTGGAACGTCGATAATGATTGATTCTTATGCGCATGGAGAGGGTCAGAAGCATTCAATTTTCGATGAGGATCAGTCGCCAGACTCCGTGGTTGGCATTGGGTCGACCGAGGCCGCCAAGGAAATTCTGAGTCAGATTGGCGCCCCCCTTCTCAAGCAGGGGGTAGTCGGAGGAATGACTGGTGTGATGCTAGGGGAGAGCCGTAGGAGGAGGGTTGATTCTCTGGCAATACTAGCTGAATCAGGAGGTGAATTCGGCGGAGGGGGAATTCCAGACGCGCGGGCCGCTGCACGAATAATTGAGTGTCTAGATGGCTTGCTTCCGGCTGTCCAGCTTGACCCGGAGCCACTATTGGAAGAAGCCCAGAGGATTGAGGCCCAGATCAGGGAGATGATGGCGCTGAGTTTGAACTCGGAGAATGATGTTGTTAGTCCGCCCAGTACAATGTATGGATAGTCAGAACTCTCCGAGTGTCGATTGCCTCTCTTCGGGTAGGTTTTCCAGTATTGCCCCTCCAAGTAGGTTGTCCAAGTCCTCCTCGGATAGCACCCTTACTCCTAGCCTGTTGGCCTTTTCCAGTTTCGATCCTGCGGCCGACCCCGCTACAAGATAGTCCAGCTTGCCTGAAACGGACGAAGATATCTTCCCTCCTTCCGATTTTATCGATAGCGCTATCTCTTTCCTCGGCCTACTCAGGGTGCCCGTGATGCAGAAGGTGCTTCCCGATAGCAGGCCTTCCTGCCCCGTGTCCTCTCCCTCTACTATCTCTAGTTGTGAGTAGAGGTCGAGGATGTCGTCCTTTCTTTCGGCGATTCCATCCAAGAGTAGCGCTGCTACCGTTTCACCTATCCTGTCTATGGAAGTTAGTCTCTGAATTGATTGGTCTCTGCTTTCCATCATCTCAATCAGTTCTTCCACCGTTCTGACCTCGGAGCAAACGAGTGAAGCGATTTCGGGTCCAATCCTGGGAAGGCCGAGAGCAGCGATGAATTTACTCAGGGTCATGGAACGGCTGGCCTCCAGCTCGTCCAGGATGTTACTAGCCGACTTCTCGGCCATTCTCTCCAAACCCAGGAGGTCTTTCTCGCTTAGCCTGTATAGGTCTGCTAAGCTTGAGACTAGTCCTGTTGAGCACAACTGCTCTGCTAGCTTCTCCCCTATGCCGTCCATTTCCAGTTTCCTGCACCAGTAGAGGATGGCCCTTTCCAGTCTGGAGGGGCAATTCAGGTTCATGCACCTAATGAATGCCCCATCCTCGATCAGGGTTGTCTGGCATCGAGGGCATTCTGTGGGCATTGATACATTCGTCCTTGGGGGGAGTGCGTGAGCAAAGGGGGTGCCGTCTGAGTGCCTCCTTCCGGATAGGTCTGAATCCACAGCGGGACCGAGAACCTCCACGATCTTGGGGATGACGTCCCCCCTGCGGACCACCCTGACCTTGTCGCCGATCATTATCCCCAGCCGTTCTACTTCACCGCGATTGTGGAGGGTGGTGTTTTCCACGGTAACTCCTGAGACGACCACTGGAGCGACTTTGGAGACGGGGGTTACGTTTCCGGTCCTGCCAGTTTGCCACTCGACGCCCATTAGCACAGTTGTTGCTTCTTCCGGCGGGAATTTCCAAGCCAGGGCCCATCTGGGATGATGCGCGGTCCGCCCCAGAAGTTTCCTTTTATCCAGTCTGTCGAGTTTTATTACGACGCCATCAAGCTCCCATGCTGCATTGTCTCTTTCATCGGTCCACCTTCTGGTCACCCTTAGGATTGAGTCTGCTGTTTCTTGGTCGTCATCACCCGACACGACTTCATTTCCAGCAGCTCGAATTCCGATTGACTCAAGCCATGAGATGACCTCTGAGTCGAATGCGAAAGCTGGGGGCTCAGGACTATCTGGATGCCTAGTTGATTCAGAGGGGAACTCGACACCATAGGCCAGAAATTCTAGGTCTTCGGCCCTTCCCTTTCCTGCGTCGATATGCTTCTGCCTCAGAGAGCCAGCAGCTAAGTTTCGGGGATTGGGGGCTATGTCTGAGTATTTCGTATTGAAAATATCCAGAGGCATGACAACCTCGCCTCGGACATGGCAGTCGCCGCCCCATTCAACTGACTCTGGGACGTTTGGGATTCTCCGGGCATTTGCTGTGACGTCCTCCCCCCTAGTCCCATTGCCCCTGGTGGCGGCCCTTACCAGCCTCCCTCTACGATATTCGAGAGAGAGGGCGGAGCCATCGAGTTTGGGTTGGCAGACGAACCTGCGGCCATTTGCCGTTGTCTGGGAAACGAAGTGCCTGACCTCTTCCTCTTTGTTGGCCTTGTCGAGGCTTCGCATAGGGAACTCATGGTCCACCTTTACTGATCCAGGAGGGGGGTCGGACCCCACTCTCGACAACTGTGGGTGATCAGGATCCAGAGATTTCAGCTGATCCCAGATTTCGTCGAATTCTGCATCGCTAATCTCCGGGGACGCTTCGTTGTAGTAGAGATTTGAGTGGTGCGCTATGAGCTTCGCTAGCTCTTCTATACGCGCCTTGTTCCCGGGGCCATCTGAGGGCGCTCCCACCATGAATTTCGAGGAGGGGGTGCCCCCTTGAACCTGCGGTTATAGTCGGGACAAGAGGGGCAAAATCGGTATTTTTTCCTCTGGATGGAGGAGTGGTGGGCCTGCCAGGATTTGAACCTGGGTCGCGCGACCCCCAGCCGCGAAGTATAGGCCAAGCTAACCTACAGGCCCCATTAGGGAACTGTGCGCACGAGTCGCACATCAAAGCCCTGTCGATACATCACTGCTCTCTGGGTATGCTGAATGGGGCGACTTCGTCAATGAGCTCGACATGGCCCAAGAACATCCTCCTGCAGCAGTACCTCTCGAGTCCTGCGTCGTCCATTGCCTTGCTTGGGTCTTCCCCTTCTGCAACGGCGTTCTTGTAGCCCTCGTATGCGTGTGCGATAACCTTGCCGCAGCTCCAACACCTTACTGGAATAATCATCTTCTTCACCTCACCTGTACGACTTCTGCCACTTCTTCCGGGCACCGCGACCCATTTGATGCTTGGGTTCCTTCCTTCTGGGGTCGTTTACCAGCAAACTTCTGTCGAATCTGAGATACTCATCGCGTAGTTCCTCGTCGTCACCTTCGGCTCCACCGTTCCATTTCACAAGCCCTCTGGCGATTGCGGTTCGGATTGCATCGACTTGTCCCATCTGACCGCCGCCATCGACGTTCACGATTACATCTACGTCTCCTAGTCGGTTCATCGCCTCGGCGATCTGTACAGGCTCCAGGGCCTTTCTTTGCGCTAGGCTCGGCCCCATAATGTGAATCGGTTCGCCATTGACCCTGACTCTACCTTGGCCCTTTCTTACTGTGGCTCTGGCAACTGCGGTCTTCCTCTTGCCACTGGTGTTCACTGCCACCTTCTTTGCCTTCTTCCTTGCCATATCACTCAGCCTCCCATCTTGTTGAGTCTACTCCTAGGGCAGAGCTGATCTCTCCCAATCGGACGAACTTGAGCGGAAGAGGCCGGTCGATTCCTGCTGTGTCTCCCCACGAGTGTCCGTCCGGTAGCTCTTCTCCACTGAGGTTCGAGGGGGTTCCTATCATGACTCTCAAATCTCTGAGAGAGTTGCGGCCGCTGCTGTTCTTTTGGTAGGGCAGCATCCCTCTAACCGTTCTTTTCAGAATCTGATCTGGCATCCTTGGGAAGAATGGGCCCTTCCTCGCGTGGTTCAGCTTGTACTTGGCCCTGTAGTCCCCTAGGACTCTCTTCCTTGGCCCCGAAACTATCGCATTCTCTGCATTTAGGATGATTACGCGCTGCTGGCCTCCATTCTTTCTTGCCGTCAGCATCTCAGAGGCTACGTGGCTGGCCAATCGGCCAAGCACCTTATCGCTGGCGTCGTATACCAAAGTGCTCGAATTATCCAAGGATCCTCACCTCCTTGCCCTCAGGGTTCTCCTTCATCAATTCCCTGATGGTCAAGACGCGTCCTCCTGCGCCCTCAATCTTGGTCCTAGCTCCGGCACTTACACTGTAGGCGGCGACGCTAGGCTTACCCTCTACATCTCCGCTGCCGAGTAGCTTTCCAGGGACGAGAATCATTGTCTCGTCGGCGGCGTGCCTCGACAGTCGGCTTAGGTTTGGTTCAGCCCAGTTGCTTCGGCTGGCTTCCAGCCTAAGCGCTACGTCTCGCCACAGTGCCGAACCGGTGGACCTGCTCTGCTCCTTCAGGTCGCCAATCAAGGCGACAAGGGACTGGTTGGTCTTTCTGTTCTGCTTACTCATATGACTCCCTCGACGTTACTCGGGTAGCCGCGCCACCTGAGGCCGTGTTATGAATGCTGCGGGCGCCCCGTAGGGGCGTGCGCGGCCGGCCAAAGGGCACTGGTTCGGTAAATTCGCAACAACTAATCAGATTCTGAAGTTATCGTCGGGGTTATCCTCGTCAACTCCAGCAAGCCTTACTTGGCCCTCTGAGTCGATGAACTCGCCGGCCTTGGTGACCGAGCTGTACATTTCTGACTCGTTTGATGACGTCCTCATGAGCATGCTATCACCGAGGGATGATGTCATGTGGCTGATGATTGACTGAAGAGTTGCTATTGCTCGGTCCCTCTGGTCGGACCCGATTTCGTGGTCCGAATACCTGGCTTCCTCGAAGATCGCGAAGAACTCGTCGAGATCCTCTGGTGGAGCTATTCCTCCCAGCATTGAGTTCAGGGCGTCCTCGAACTCCCTTGTGGTCTCGTACACCTTCTTCATGGCCCCTCTGGAGCGGAAGTACCTCACTAGGTCCTTGTAGCAGTTGAAGATTGTCTGAATGTAGTCGTTAGATGCCTTTAGGGACATCAGGGAGTCAGTCAGTATTCCGCGGATGATCTCTATTCTCCTTCTCTCAGCGTAGTTTCTGTACATTATCGCGCCGATAAGTAAGGCGAATGACAATGCTATCAGAAGAACCACTGTTACTTGGGCTGTGAAGAAGCTGGTCTCACCTTCAGCCACCGTAGTGTCCATTCTGATCAACGGGGTATTTTCCAAAGTCTCTTCCTGGAAGAAAGAGGATCCCTGGAATTCTACCGTTACTCTCCATTGTCCGTTCACAGCACAGGGTCCTCCCTGTTCGCATTCGACCTGCCCGGGGATATCGTTCCCAGTATACATGAACTGGAAGTCGGCAACCCCTTGCTCGTTTGTGACATCGTAAATCGGCTGGGTGTTCACATAACCTGAGCCATTCCAGTATTGGATTCTGAAAATTACAGTCTCCCCTAGAACGGCGACGTCTAATCTATCCCTGAGTATGGCTACGGAGCCTGTGATATTGTCACCTACACTGTATCCAACTGGATCCGCCCAGTGGTTCTTGAGAAGGATGTCGACTCTGCTTCTCACTAGGACCTCGATGTCCATGAATGAGCTGTTTACGACTGGTGTGGTCTCGGCTCGGCATCCCCCGGGCAGCTCTCGTTCTGGTTCATACGCTACCCTCAGCGTCCTGAATCCTTCCAAGGACTCTCCGTCTGGTTCGACCCCTCGACGGCTCGGGTTGTCATCGGGATCCCCGGAGAACCACTTCACCCAACCAGTTCCGTCTTCAGTGGTCATGGTGGCGATTGGCCTAGTGTTTGTCTCTGGGTTGATGTAGATGTTGAGGCACTTTCCACCTATCGGATTCCCATTGACCTGAGTTAGCAATGCCTCGACGTGGAATGACTCTTTCAAGTAAAGAACGGGGAATACTGACCCGTTCTGGAACGTGAAAGTGTCGACGTCTGACCTGAATGGGCCAACTTCGAGTATCTGGGTGGTGGAGTTGGAGAAAACCGGGAATACTCTGGTTGACGTGGCGTTGCTGTACCTGAACCTGTCGTTGTTCTCGTAGGAGTTGAACTGGATGTTCACTCTGGCCTGTCCTGCCTGAACTCCGGTCAGGGGGCAAATAATGTCGAACAGTCCGTTGGCGTCAGTTGTGCCTGGGAGGCATGAAACAACGCCGAGCCCGGCGTCTATCATCTCGTATGTCACCCTGATTGCCCTGTTGGATAGGTTGGCCCCGAGTTCGTCCTGTAGCTGTCCAGTGACAATCATTGGCTTCTCTATTGGCTGACCCGTAGTCGGGTCAATCTCTGAGGTGTATACAATCTGGTCGTCCACTGACAAGTCAGTTCTTCCAATAAGACTGAATCCATCCACCTGGAACTGCATCACCTTGCGATAGTGATCACTGTTTACAATTTGAGTGCACGGATCCCATGCCCCAGAGGTGGCTAGCATTTCTTGATCGAGTGGCTCACAGCCCTCGTGAGGTAGGTTCTCAGCGAATCTCAATATGACGTTCACTGGACCGAACCCGTCCGGTAAGAATGAGTCGGGATCGTCTCGCAAGAGCTGCGGGTCGAGTAGCATCTCATGATGGATGGTACCTGCATTCGGGCACAGTGTGTCAATAATCTGACGATGAGTCCTGTCCTCGAAGTCGGTCCCTTCCATTATCAGGAGGACCTCGCCACCGTTCTCGTCACAGCCGTCGAGTGCTTGTCCTAGGTCCTTCTCGAATGCGGTTCTATTGTCATCAGTAACCTGGCCCGAGAATTCCCAAATATCTCCTGCCTGCCTAATGTTGGGGGTCGTGCTTTGGAGGCTGACATATGTCCTTGACACCACCCAGAGATATGTGTCTGATGTGCTTCCCTGCCTGAACGGATCGCCGGGGTATGTATAACCAAGGGAGAAGTTCCCTAGATCGTGGAACTCGTCGATGGTCAGGTTGACCTTGAAAACTCCGTTGTTGTCTGTGATTGCGACTCCAGCGGAGTTGTCGGCGGACCATGTGTAGTTTATCGGGGCGTCCCTTACAGGCTGGTAGGCGTTGTCTATCAGCCTCGCCTCTATGGTGACATTCTGCCCTCTGTACAGACGGGGTATTGTGTTGTACTGGAAGTCTGTCGTGCCTATGACAGAGACGTTCACATAAGCCCCTGTAGGTGCGAGGACCGTGGTCTGGTTTCCAGTGAAGTAGAAGTTCGAGTTAGTGAAGTCAGCCCTAATTCCGTAAACTCCAGCTGAGTACTGGGAGTACCATGTCCAATTGTAATCGAACTGCGCCACTCCGTTTACCATGTCTGGGACTCTTGCATACCCTGTCTCCGTCGAGCCGGCGAATACTCCGTTGCCGTCTACGTCGACTTGTAGTGCCATGGGGTCATAGGGCCATGGGGTCATAGTGCGATTCCATACGGAACCGACTACCCTCAGAGTCTCCCCGGTGAACATCTCTGGAACTATCTCACAGCGAACCTCACTCTGGGGGTCCAGTGGGTCAACCGGGCCACATGGTGGGACATTGAAGTCGCCGCCATTCTGCATTGCAATGAACCAATGGGTGCCATTGGAGGATAGGAATGGCCTGAGGTTTGCCGCCTCGCCTGTCAGTGTCTGTGGGTCCCCATCCCAAAGCATCGAGTATTGTTTGCCTAGGCTCACTTCAGAGTAGTCCAGGTTAGCATTGGATAGGGAAGGAGCGTGGAATAGCGCCCTCCATGCTCCGAATGACGAGCCTGTAAACTGAGTTGAGTCCCAGAAGTAAACTGGCCTTGTCGAGGGTGTGATGATGTCTGCTTCCACATACATCCTATGCATCGAACGGATGTAGAAGGTCTCTGTGTCGCTGCCCTCCAGGTATGGCCATGGAAGCTCAGAGCCGAGATCGGGCCTCGAGAAGGCAATGAACGCATAATCGCCAATCGGCAAGCTTGTCGAAGTGTAATTGTACCTTCCAACCACATTGTGTGACTTTGAGAACTCGTTCCAAACAATCTCCTCATAGCCACCGGGTACGGAGCCTGGGCCGTTGTCCATGGTTGAGTTCCACTGGACTTGCTTCCAGATTCCCTGGCTTCCAGCCGTTTGAACGAATGTCAGAGATACCCAACCCCCTGAGTCCGCCCTGTAACCGTATCCATAGCCGTCGAAAACGGTTGGATGTGTGGTGTTTCCGAATGGCCCTCCTGAAACGGTGAAAGAAACCGGAGCATGTGGTAGTTTGTTGTCGAAAATGCCTCTTTCCCAATCGGCGGCGTAATGTACCTTGTAATCCACAAACAGAGGCTGCTCGTCACTTCTGAAGTAGGTCCAAGCCACGTAATCTATGGTCGTGTTGGCCCTTATCTCCACAGGTACTGGCTCCGTTGTTGCGCCGTCGTGAATGAACATCTCAGTTACTTCAGCGTAGATGTCGTAAGTCGTGTTGGGACCTACGGCCAGGTCCTCAGGGAACAGGTACTGTCCAACCTCGAAGTTTCCATTCTCATCGGTAAGGACGTTGATTGTCTCCAGTGCCTTGGTCCCATTAGCGGCCCAGTCAATGTGTACTTGGACAGGTAAGTCAGGGGCAGGCGTGAAAACGCCTTGAACCGGATCCAGCCAATTGACTGTTCCATTGAACTTCGCAGGGTAGAGTGCATCTAGCCACAGTACTGAGTCCGCGGTTAGCGTTATTCTCGTTGGTATCTTGTCATCCTCATCCAGTATTCCGTCGTTGTCGTGGTCCCAGTCAGAAGATAGGTTCCAGTCCTCCTCGAGGTGGTCCCAATCAACGTCGGTCCTGTTGTCCGCGTCGTCGTCGTTGTCTATTGCATCCGGACCAGTGCTGGGGTCAGATGGGTTTGCTATTCCGGAACCATTCCCGAAGTCGTCGTGGTCCCATGGGTTGGTCGACTCGGAATCGAATCTGGTAGGCCAAAGCATTACTTCGTCCTCGTCCAGCATTCCATCGGCGTCGTCGTCCTCATCGATATCGTCCCTGAGACCGTCGTTGTCGTGGTCCCATGGAGAAATGAAGGGAGTGGCGCCTGCCATCTCGATTACGTTGACTAGCCCATCGGCATCCCAATCATCCTCTGACTTGCCGTCGGGAACGCCGTCGTTGTCGTGGTCCCATGGGCTCTGCTCCTCTCCGACGAAGCAGAGTAGCTCCTGGGCTGAGTCCAGAATCCCGTTATTGTCGTCATCCGGGTCCTCGCCATCCGGAACTCCATCGTTGTCGTTGTCAACATCGTAGTACTTGGGCGACATCAATCCTTGACCTAACACTCCCTTGTCCCAGACTGCCTGATACCAGCCGTCTTCGTCCGGATCAGTATCGGTACCATCGTCGTCGTTGTCATCGCAGTTTGACCCTGTGAAGAACGAGCCCGGCGGTTCGGTCCCAGCGTCGTCATCGAGATCGTCGTTGCTATCGACTTCGAAGTAGTCCCATATCCCATCATTATCATCGTCGATGTCCCAATGGTCATACACCCCGTCGAAGTCATCATCCAAATCCGCAGTGTCATTGAACATGCACTGCGGGTCCATGTTACCTGTAACGGGGGCACCGCAGTCGTCATCGGGATCGACGTCGTTGTTCAATAAATCCGCAACTTCGTCCGGGAAGAAGTTGGCATTGCTGTCAGCAGTCCACTGGAATAAGCCGTTGTTCAGGCCGATGTATGCGATAAACAGGTCTCTGTTGTTCTTGATCTGGTTGTAGGAAACGGCTGCCGTCGGACTGGGGTTGCTCCCGGGGTCGAATGTGAACCAGAAGCAGTTCTTGTTGCATGTCCACTGTCCGTTGGAGTTGTTTCCGGTGTATGCCCCGTCGTCCTGGTCAGGGTCGGGTCTGGTGCTATATGGAGTAGTGTAAATCAGTTGGCCGGTCTGGGTCGCATCCAATATTGGATATCCAAAGAGCCATGAGTAAGCCAAACCACACGCATGGTCCTCCGCTACTCCCTGAAGAACCGCCCAAATTAGTGTGGCACCACAAGTATTGTCGTCGTGGGATCCACCCATCTTGGGGTCATTGACATCTAAGACGCCATCATTGCCTTCGTCTTGATCCCACCAGTCTGGTAGGCCGTCGGCGTCTTGGTCAGTGTCTATTCCATTGATGAGAGAGTCGCCATCAATGTCAATGTCGAAGAAGTTGTCACCATTCCATGGGCTCCACTTCATCAGCACGTACCAGTACATCTGTGGGACCTTGCCATTGGTTAGTGGGACTGCCGTGTCATCGTAACCGTTGTAGTTGAGGACGAACTTGTTCTCGACGGAAAACGGATTGAACATCCAAGATAGGTTCCAATAGAATGGGTGACCAATGTCTGCAGCGTAAATCTGGCCGTCATCTGAGCCGTCTATTGCATCGCCATCGCTGTGGGAGTATGATTGGCCGGTGAAGGGGTCGGTGTTGTCATTGTCAACAAATCCGCAGTTTCCGTCATCTGGGTCGTAGTAGTCGGAAAGACCGTCGTTATCGTCGTCCCAATCCTCGTCGTTCGCGAGGCCGTCTCCGTCGACGTCGGTATCTATGTCGTTAGGGCCGTCATCCCGGAACTTGGAGCCGTTTAGCAAGTGGAGGTCGTTATCGTCGTCAAGATCGCAGTTCGGGTCTATGTCGAGCCAATCTAGAATTCCATCGTTGTCGTCATCGACGTCCTCCCAGTTGTTTATTCCGTCGCCGTCCCAGTCGTTGTTTCCGGTGTACGACTTCCTTTCAGTGAAACATCGGGGGTCCGAGTTAACGGGGTTGGGGTTCGATAGGCTGGGGCAGTTCCATGTTGCCACTAGGTCCTCGCTAGCGTTCATGAACGGGTCCTCCTCGTTAGTCACTCCGTCGTCATCGAGGTCGAAGGGTATGTTCCCAGGAATTGCTATTGGGGAGCCAACTGGGTTGTCGGGGAACTCTGATCCACCCATATCTGTGTCAATCCAATCCCAAACCAGATCGTAGTCCTGATCTATAGGACGGTATCTGTCGTCGTCGAGATCACGGTCATAGTCAATCTCGCATTCCCTTCCGGGAGTGGTGATGTTGTGATTGTTAGGGTAGTCGCCTTGGCCATCTCCGTTGGTGTCGGTTTGGAGGCACGTGTCCGGAATTCCGTCGTTGTCGTCGTCGACGTCGTACATGTCGGCTAGGCCGTCGTTGTCGTCGTCGGTGTCTGCCGAGTCAGGGGTCCCGTCGTTGTCGTTGTCGGGATCGAGGAAATTTGGAATCCCGTCCCCATCGAGGTCCCCATCAAAAATCTCGGTGAATGCTTGGGTTCCGTTTTTCGGGTGCCATGCCTTCTCCCTCTCGACGAAGTCTACCCCTCCTACGTAGTCCATGTAGGACGTGTTAGCGACCACTCTAGCGCTATCCCAGAGAGACGCCGAGGTGGAGATGTTTCCTGTCAGTAGGCTGTTCCATGGGTTCTCATCCCAGAGATCCACGACACCGTCGTTGTCGTCATCGTCATCGAAGTAGTCCTGGGTTCCGTCTTGGTCGAAGTCACAGGGCCACACGAATTGGTCTATCCTTCCGTCGTTGTCATCATCCTCGTCGTAGGAGTCTGGACCTGAGCCATCGGTGTCGTCGTCAGTCACTCCGTCGTTGTCGTGATCCATTGGGTTCTGATCCACTCGATATCCTACACCCACAGGTGTACCAGTCCATGGGTGGACTGTTGAGGGGACTACGTAACGGTCCATCGAGACGTTGCGTGGGTCTGCTCCTTGGGAGTAGTCAATTGGCCCCTCGAGGATGCCGTCGTTGTCGTCGTCCCAGTCGAACTCGTCGAGGACGCCGTCGTTGTCGTGGTCGAACTGGTGGGTCCCTATGCACCCATCGAACATTTCGATTAGGTCATTGATGCCGTCGTTGTCGTCGTCTAAGTCGTTCAAATCATCGATGCCGTCGTTGTCGTGGTCCTCGGCATTCGTCTCCTCTAGGAAGAAGCCGTAGCTGGGATCTAGGTTCAATGCCGAGGGATCGGAGATCTTTCCATACACTGACATTGGGTCGTGATAGGATGGGTTGATGAACTGCTCATGACGGAAGGGGTTCTCAGCCGCTGGCTGGCCTTGTGAACCCCCTGCCATTGGTCCGTCTGCTTGATCAAATTGCTGAAATGCAGTCCTCTTAGCTACATCTCCCCAAACTGATTCCTCTTCATCGTATTTCTCAAAATCCTGGAAGGAGTACATCTGCGTACTGAAGAGCATTATCGCTACCATCATTATCGCAGAAAGTGCCTTCCTCGGATTCTCATTCTTCTCTATATTACCAGCTCCAACTGTCATAGGACCACCTAGATGTCTTCGATACGCTGGTTCTACTTATGAAACAGCGCCCGATAATTGGCAGAAAGTATCAGCGTGGTGTTTGAGTATCATTCGCGATGGTAGGAGGTCCCCCGATTGATTTCACAGGCCCTGTATACCTGTTCCAATAGTATCGCTGCGGCCAATTCGTGGGGGAACGTCATCGCCGAGAGTGATATTGAGGGGTGCTTCTCCTTTGTCATCGGAGTAAAGCCGTCGGCAGGCCCGATGACTAGGTTGAGTGTCCTTTCTGAAATCGAGGACGCTTGGATTGTTCTAGCGAACTCGACGCTTGATGTTTGTTTGCCGCCTTCATCAAGGATGATTACATCTCCTGCAATCGAACTGATTCTTTCTTCGTATTGCTCCGGGGATAGCCTCCCTGAGTGAAACTCCAGCCTGATTCCCCTGGGCAATACTCTCTTGGCGTATGTGTCAATCATCAACCTAGCTCCATCGTCCTTAGGCCTGCCATGAAGATGGACGACTACACGAGCCATGGAGTGGTGAAGGGGTGCACTCCTTGATAGGTTCGCAAAGCATCAAGAAACTCGTCCTCGTCGAAGGGATGACTGAGATGGGATGGTGGCCGTTTGGAAAGAGGCGTGAACCCGCCGGAAATGACCCTCATATGAGAGGAGCTAGGGCTTGGATACAGGATCTCAGAGAAATTTGCGAGAAGAACTACAATAATCCCACCATGGGACAGAGTAGGGTCAGGGAGATGCAGGTTGAGTGGACTGACTCCCACAGAAAAGGAGAGGTTGACGATGCCCTCCTACAGGGTCTGGACAGGAGGGCTTTCAGACTACTCAGAGCCGATGAGAAAGAGTGGATAGCGTGGCTTGACGATGAAGATTTCTGGGAGCCAGGGTGGAAAGGCGGTTTCGAGAGCGAGTGATTGTGATGATGTTCTGGATCGGTTTATTCCTGGTTGTTGGGATAGGGGTTCTCTCCTATAGCAGACATCAGCCGTTCCCGGAAGTTAGCGGAAGGTTTGCTTATCTGTTGATTCTGATATCTGTGGTGTTTTGGATATCAAGCACGGCGCCAAGACCCACCTCTGAATCTGTTCCAGCTATCACCGCTGCTCTGGTCGGAGGGACCGCCGTGATCGTTGGCGTTAGGCACATGACCGTCACTCACAAGGACGTCCTTCTGGCTCCTTTTGGTGGTATCCTAATGTGTGTGGGAACAATTAGTCTGCTCTCAGAAAGATGGGCTGATTCAGGGCAGTGGGAACAAATAGGGTCGTTCGTGCTAGCCTCCCTAATCGTGATGCTTGAGATATACTTGGCTTTCCGTGGACTTGTCATAGGGGTCAAGGGGCTGTCCTGGTCAAAATCAGGACTGAGGCAAGTCAGGAGAGGGCTAATCGATGGCCCGAATGGCGCCATCTCCCACTTCGAGAAGTCATGGGACACTGAGGACCGTTGGCTGACTGCGATGAGTCATGCAGCGCTTTCGATGATCCACGAGTACAAGGGGAACGCTGACAAGGAGTCGTTTCATGGGGCTGAATTGGAGAAACTAGGGGGCTGGGAGTCGGTTGACGAGTCCTGGAAGGTGGCTATACGGGAGTCTCTGGAACAATTGTGACGTCGGGGACTTTGATATCACCAAACCCGGCCGCAGGGTTCGATGGTTCGTATCACGAAGGTACACACCGGCGCAGGAGACGGGGGAGAAACTGGTCTTCTGGATGGGACGAGAGTAGGCAAGGAGCATCCTCGAGTCAGGCTCTATGGGACGATTGACGAAGTTAACTCCCAAATAGGTGTGGTCAGAATGGAGCTGAATAGGAGCGATGGCCTTCCAGAGGGATCCAAGAGGGCGGTAGATCAGGTTCTTGGGAGGGTGCAACAGGAGCTTTTCGATGTCGGGGGAGAGTGTTCTTGCAGCCCGGGTAAGCTTCCGCCACAAATGGCCCTAGTGGGAGTCAAGGAGTGCGACAGGCTAGTGGAGGAGATGGATTCATGGCTTGAGGATCTAGAGCCGCTGGAGTCTTTCATCATGCCAACTGGCTCCCCGGCAGTAGCTAACCTCCATGTAGCTAGAACGGTTGCTAGGAGGGCTGAGAGGCACGCTTGCTCACTGCGTGAGACGGGTGGCGGGGACTCCGTGAGAGGTGAGGTCATTTGCTACCTGAACAGGCTGTCGGACTGGATGTTCGTATTGGGGAGGTGGGTCTCAAGAATGTCTGATGAGGAAGAGGTCCTATGGACGCCCCTGGGAAAGCGCGAGTAGTGAGCCAGTGTCTTGGTTTGACAAGTACATAGCTGCACATTTCATCGGTGAGGATTCTGTAACGAGTTGGTCGGACCTAACTTCGAAAAGAAAGTTAATGATGAGCTTCAAGGTATTGCACGATTTATTCGGGGTTCTAATCGTATTGGCGCTTACTGCTGCCGCAATAGATTGGCTGTTTTGACTGGCTTGTGGAATCATGCTGCCTTGCCTGTATGCTGAATGTGCCTTCTCGCTGAGCGTAGAAGTTCCTTCTCCTGTTGGAAAGTGATCATTGAGTCGGCACTATCGAAATCCAACCAAATATAATTGGTGTGTTCCTTAGACAGACCAACTTCGATTTCCTCGGTGTGGGCAATGTACCAATAGACCTGCTTTGGGATGCTGGAGCCCTTCCTCTTGAATGTGTACTCAGTCCTCGAGCTCCAGGAGTCGTCGATGACAAAGGACTCTATTCCTGTCTCCTCCTTGAGTTCTCTTGAGGCCGTTTCATGATGGTCTCTGTCTCCTTCCTCCACGTGACCCTTGGGAAAGCTCCAGTGCCCCTGGGGGTACTGCAACAGCAATATGCTGTCAAAATTCACCAAGATGAAGCCGCAGGAGGTTTCCATCTTGCTGTCAACACGGCCTCCCATGGGCCCACAGAAAGGGAGTCAGATGAAAACGTTCCTAGTGGATTGCTTGCGAAACCACCATTGGGGAGGACTTGGTGAGTTGTATCGTGGAAGTCGACCCGTTGTCATTGGAAATTCGCAGAATCGTAACAGACAGCGATTTGGATGGCGTCACCACAGCTGCGATTCTGAAGAGGTGGTGGGTTGATGCGGAGGTGGTCTTCGGACATCCGGGAGAGCTCCGAGCGGGCCTGCTGGACGATCATATTGACTCGTTCACGGCCGTTTGTGACCTCCCTAGGCACCCTAATTGCGGATTGAGCATAGACCACCATCAGTCCAACCAGCCGTCTGAAAATCCAGAGGGAAATACCGTCGTTGTATGGAGGCCCACCCCTTCAGCTGCTAGAATTGCCTACGACTTGGTGCGCGACAGGGTCGACCTAAGTGACTTGTCCGACTTCATGGAATGGGTGGACAAGCTGGACGGGGGAGGAATCACGAGAGGCGAGTACATGTCGGACGAGCCGTCAGTGTGGCTGGGCAGAGTTATCGACGTGGGAGAAGGCACCGCGATGGAGGTCATGGAGGGCCTGACCAGGGGGGACTCCGTGGAGGAAATACTGGCTGTCCCCACAGTTGCACAGAAGCTCGCTGAGAGGAAGGCAGAGAGGGAGGAGTTGACCAGGAACATATCGGAGAGGACGACGGTCGTGGACAGGCTTGCCATTTCAAGACTTGAGGACCTGGGGATGCGTTCGAACGGGTATCACATTACGGCTCACGTCGGAGATGACTGCGATGCGTGTATGGTCATACACGGGAACGTGGGAGCCTCTTTCGGCGAGGAGGGGCGATACCCGGTCTCTGCCTCTTTCTACACGAATTCGTTCCTCCATCGGGATGGTGGAATATTCGACCTGACCGAAATGGCGACTCGGCTCGATCCGGACGGTGGCGGGCACGCGAACGCATGCGGATGCAGGATACAGGCTATGGAGGGTGGCAGCAGAGTCGAAAGAGCGGTCTCCGTCAGTGACATAGAGAAGAATATCGAGATTTGGCTAGAGATGTGGTCCAATAGGTGAAAAAATGGGAATTCCCTCTCGTGCAAAGATTCCCAGTAGGAAATGTGGTGTTTGCGACGCTGAGAACATTGGCTACGGAAGTAAATGCGTACAATGTGGTGCTAGGCTGGAAAAAAGAAAGAGGCTTGGCAGATCAAAAAAGTCCAGAGCTAAAGAGGCGAAGAAGAGAGGAGGATGTTCTGGCAATAAAAAGACATACAAGAGTCGCGTAGAGGCAAATTCGGCCCTTAGAGCGATGGCGGAAAAAGGGCGTGGACTCAGAAGCTATTGGTGTAAAGTGTGTAATGGCCACCATCTGACAAAGTTGCGTCAGAGAGGATAGTCGAGGTTCGCCATTATTCCGCGAGAGGGCCGAAGCTCAGAATAACGTAAACAGCCTGGACTATCATCAGCATGCCCACCAGAGAAAGGACCAATCCAGTGGGTCTCGGGAGGTAGTCATGCAAGTGATTTCCAGACAGCCAAGCGAATGCCATGACGAGGGCGCCTGCCAGCAGTTCCTTTCTCGCGGACCCCTGAGGGTCTTCCCACATGTCAGTCCAAGGGACCAGTCCCTTTTTCTGGAACGTGAGACGGTACCAAGAAACATACAGGAGTGTCATTCCGGCAATCCCTACAACGCCCAATGTGAAGGATGGGGAATCCCATGGGCCTCCTATTGAAAATTTGAACAGGACGGTATTGGAGAGCAACAGCATGCCGAACAGTCCTGGTGTTCTCCAGTCAGGAGGGCTGCCATCCGCCATGGTTAGGCCAAGGGGCCAAGGCGCTTCAAATCGACTAAGAAGAATAGTTCTTCTCCGGGACCTGTTTCGGGGATACATGAAGCAGGGCTTGATCTGGGAGGATTCTGTCGATGGCCCTCATTTGGATTTGAGATATGATGTCCTCAGAGAGGGGCTTCCCCGTGGTACCGAGCATTACCCGGGCATAGACGATGACCCGCGTACCAAGTTCCTATGCGCCTACGATAATGGCGTGCTAGTAGGCTGCTCGACATTGCAGGTAGACAGCAGGGACGGATGTGAATACAGGATAAGGGGGATGGCAGTGGCACCTGAGTTTCGTAATCGGGGAATAGGTACCAGGATTGTAAGGGGACTACAAAGTCATGCAAAGGAAAGGGGGACCGGAATCTGGTGCAATGCTAGAATCAAGGCCATAACGATGTACGAACGGTGCGGGTTCAGCATCGTTTCGGAAGTTTTCGAGATAGATGGGATTGGTCTCCACTACGACATGGAATGGAAGGATGATTGATTGGAGCACGGGCCGGGATTTGCACCCGGGTCCACGGATCTGCAGTCCGTTGCATAGCTGCTCTGCCACCCGTGCAGCGGTCCTGCGACTCACAACCCTCTCTTGAAGGCTATCCGAGGCCCTGCATACCTTGATGGTCGTCCTGCCACTCGTGAGGTGCATGCCGGAGATATCGTCAAGGTTCGAGGGGCTAGGGGTTGGTTTTGCCCCATACCTGCAGCCGCCCGGGCCCGAGGTTGTCCGGTGGACCGTGGGTGAGCCTGGCTTCTCCACCCCTGATGAAATACTCGAGGCTGCTATCGGCGAGTTGCGCGATGGGAATACGAAATACACCAGAGGAGCTGGTTCGATGGAACTGTGTCAGGCAGTGGCTGACTATGTCTCTGAACACCACGAAATCGAGGTGTCTGCAGATGATGTGGTGGTGACCCCCGGGGCCAAGCAGGCGATGTTGTACTCCTTTCTGATTACCACAATGCCAGGAGACGAGGCCATACTTCTGGCGCCATCATGGGCATCGTATGAGCCGATGCTGGAGTTCATTGGCGCTGTCCCCGTTCACGTACCCGTGAGAAAGGACAACTTCCACCCCGACCTGCAAGCCATACGTGATGCCATCACTGAGAATACTCGGGTTATTATTCTCAATTCCCCCTGCAACCCGACGGGTGCGGTTTTCACTCCAGAGGAAATTCAAGGGATTCTGGACATCGCCATAGAGCACGATCTATGGATTGTGTCCGATGAGATATACTCGAGAATGGTGTGGGTGGACTGGCCTCACGTCTCGCCTGCGGCACTGCCTGGTGGGATAGAACGGACGATCGTGGTTAATGGGTGGTCGAAATCGTGGGCGATGACAGGGATGAGGCTCGGATTCCTAACCGGCCCTCCTAATGCTGTCAAGGCCGCGATAAAGAGTCAGGCAAACTCAGCTTCTCATGTTCCGACCTTCATGATGGAGGCTGCGAGAATTGCGCTTTCTTGTGACGACGCTGTGGACGAGTTCAATCACGAATACAGGAAGAGGCGCGATATGATGAGAGAAGGACTATCTGGACTGCCTGGGATCAGGGTGGTTGAGCCCGAGGGGGCGTTCTACATATTCGCGGACATCACAGGTACTGGGATGACCGACACCGAATTTGCCGATGGCGCACTGGAAGCCGGTGTCCAGCTCATTCCAGCCTCCTTGGTCACGGGTGGCGAGGGTTTCATCAGGGTATCTTACGCAACTGGAGAAGATGCCATAGAGGAGGGGCTCAATAGGCTGAGAAATTGGCTGTTAGATGAGTGAGTTTGAAATTGCGACATGTTTCCAGTCTATACATGAGCGGCGAAGAGGCCAGAGGAAGTCACGTCTTCCTCGACTATGTTGGATACTCTTCTCCCGTCCCAGATGACGGCAAGTGGATGCTGGCTGTCATGAGGGAGGCAGTACAGGCATCGGGAATCAGAGAAGTGCACTCACACGTCGTATCCTTCGATGGGAGTGAGAGCCCCCCAGGTTTTGCTGCGGTTGTGCTAATTGACGAGAGTCACGTTACAGCCCACTGCTACTCTGATTCTGGCCTTCTTGCGATAGATGTGTTTACCTGTGGAAATGACTCTCCAGAGGGGGTCGCTGATTACATCAATAGCTCCCTTGAGGCGGAAGCAGAGGGGATTCGTCTAGTGAGGAGGGAAAGTGTCCCTAGGTTCGTTTCGGGTGATTGAATGAGCATCAGGGAATTCATCGAGGAGCACTACCTGCACTTCAATGCAGGCGAGTTAGCAAGGTGTTCGTCTTCCCTCAGGGGTTTTCTCGAAGGAGGGGGGAGGCTCATGGTGACACTTGCAGGGGCAATGTCGACTGCAGAAATAGGAAGGAGTCTGGCACCGGCTATTAGATCGCAGAAAGTGCATGCGATTTGCTGTACTGGAGCGAACCTAGAGGAAGAGCTGTTTGGACTGGTGTCTAGGTCTAGTTACGAGGCCATTGGCGATTGGAGGAATCTGTCGGCACGGGACGACGCTGATCTGAGAGACAGGGGGATGAACAGAATAACCGATGTAGCGATTCCCGAGGATGCATTCAGAGACGTCGAGGCGTCGTTGATGGTGCTTTGGGAAGATGCTGAGGCCGCTGGAGACAGTCGGTTCCCCCACGAGTATCTGTATGACCTGTTGCTTCACGGGGGTTTGGAATTCGATTCGGAGCCGGAGAACTCGTGGCTCATGGCTGCGGCAGATGCCAATTTGCCCATCTTCACGCCGGGGTGGGAGGACTCGACTCTGGGGAGCATATTGGCCGCTAGGGTCCTCGATAGGTCTCTGAGGGACGCTTCGATAGTGAGAAGTGGACTAGAGGCGATGCAGTCTTTGGCGGACTGGTACAGGGAGGACGACTCGCCGACGGGAATCTTGCAGGTAGGGGGGGGCATCTCTGGGGATTTCGCGATCTCGGTCGTCCCCATGCTTAGACAGGACGTTGGGATGGATGTTCCTCTTTGGTCCTGGTTTGCGCAGATATCTGAGTCCCGCGCTTCTTACGGGGGGTACTCGGGCGCACCACCGAATGAGAAAATTAGCTGGGAGAAAATAGATGTTGAGACACCAAGATTTGTAATCGAGTCGGATGCGACAATCGTTCTCCCCCTTCTCCTGGCTAGTCTAAACTAGTCGCTCTAGAATTCTGCATAATCATTGCATTGCTCGCTTATCCTCAGAAGCTGATTATACTTGGAGGTACGATCAGAGCGAGCTGGTGCGCCCGTCTTAATCTGGCCTGCATTTGTTCCTACGGCTATGTCGGAAATTATCGAGTCGGCGGTTTCTCCCGAACGGTGGCTGATTATTGTCCCAAAGCCCGCCTCCTTTGCCATTTGAATGACCTGGAGTGTTTCTGTGACGGTGCCTATCTGGTTGAGCTTGATGAGTATCGCATTGGATGCCCCGATCTCTATGCCTTTGGAGAATCTGTCGGAGTTGGTGACGTATAGGTCGTCACCTACAACTTGGACCCTGTGCCCCTCCCTGGATGTGAACTCTATCCAAGAGTCCCAGTCGTCTTCCCCGAAGGGGTCCTCGATTGATACGATAGGGTAGTCATCTAACCAACTTGAGTACAGTAAGCCGAGTTCTGAGCCCGATAGGACTCTTCCGTCTATGTGGTATCCGTCATCATGAAGGAACTCCTGCGAAGCGACGTCCAGGGCTATGGAAACCTCCTCGCCGGGGTTGTAGCCGGCGGCTGAAATTGCGTTGACCACGTAACGGAGACCCTCCTCGTTTCGAGGTAGGTCTGGGGCGAAGCCTCCCTCGTCGCCAACTCCGCCGAGCAACCCAGCATCCTTCAGCACTGTTCGGAGCGCGTGGTATATCTCGACGCCGGCTCGGAGGGCCTCGGGGAATGAGTCGAATCCGTGTGGTACTATCATGAACTCTTGGACGTCGACATTCGAGTTGGCATGCGCGCCTCCGTTCAGGATGTTCATCAGTGGTACTGGAAGAGTCGGCTTTTCGGAGGATATGTGTTGCCAAATTTCCCCGGGGCCTGTGGCCGCACGTAGGCAAGCCATTGATGCTCCTAGGATGGCGTTTGCACCCAATACCGATTTGTTAGGGGTTCCATCGGCCTCCTTCATGGCTTGGTCGATCGCTTCCTGGTCTGTAACATTCATTCCAATTATCGCATTGGCAATGGGGCCATTCACATTTGCTACGGCCTGACCTACTCCTTTTCCAGACCACTCGAGGCCGTCGTCGCGCAATTCTACAGCCTCGTGACGACCTGTGCTAGCTCCCGAAGGGACTGCTGCACGACCAATGATGCCGCCCTCTGTTTGACAATCTACCTCGACTGTGGGGTTGCCTCGAGAATCTAGTATCATTCGCCCATGGACGCGCGTGATGCGTGTTCCCATTGATTCGCCGACCATACGGCCGGTTCTCAAGATTGCGTAGGATGTATCCTACTGATTTAGCCAACTGAGCCAGCGGGAGACCTTGGTTTGCACACCGGGGACCTCCATCTCAGAACGGCAGTTGGCCTCCCAGCAAAGCTGCTCCCCCGTTGGCGATATGGAAAAGAGTTCAGCACGGAATAGTACTCCATCGTGCTCAGAGCAATCGCACCTGTTGTCATCGACGAAGCAGTGAAGGAGGTGCTTAGGGTAGTGGTGCATTCTTCCCGATTCAGGGCAGCATAGCATTAGGCTTCTATCGAAGAAAACTAGGGATTGCCCGGTTTCACCATCGACCTCGTGCCCGACTATCCTAGTGCTTGTCAAGAGTGTGGCTACGTCCACATTGTACCAAGCTGCATACGAGGCTGGTAGATCGAGTGCGGAGACCTCGTCGAGGTACTCTTGCTTGCGGAGCATGTGCATCGGCTCCTCGGCGACCATGTTGTCCCAAGTGAGGGCGTCCCATTTGAACGCAACTTTTTCTTCCTTCGGCAATACTAGTCGAATATTGGTAATTATTTGGCTTTGAAAATCACTGATTACGGCTTTCGCATCAAATGCCGGTGGTAGGCCATAGAGCCACTGACGAATCCTTCGTAGACTGGTGTTCCCCTAATTCCGGCGAATGTCTCGAAGCTTCTCCGAACAGACTTTGGTACGTTATCCTCAATGGCTTTCATCTTCTGATCATTGATCTCGTCGAGAGCTTTGATGACTTCTTGAACTACATTTGATGATTCGACTATCTCAAATCCTTTGGATTCAAACATTGAAGGCAACAAAGCCATCGTCTCAGAGTCGCGCAAATCAGTCCAGCAGAAAATCCCTCCCGGCCTAAGAATACGGTATGCTTGTTCGATGAAGGCCGCCATATCTCCGTAGCAATGTGATGACTCGACATTATACACCACATCGAACGACTCGTCTTCGAAAGGAAGATCTTGGGCGTTGCCTTCGATGAACTCAAGATTGGCCTGGTTTGCGTACCATCTCTTGCAATGCCC
>DAQP01000042.1:0-4500 GCA_002504435.1 Euryarchaeota archaeon UBA438 | reverse complement strand
ACTGCCTCGGGTGAGAAATCGACACCGACCAATCTGGCCGGGGAGTGGGTCTTGGCAATCCAGCTTGCTCCTCCACCTCGGCCTGAGCCTACCTCAAGGACCTCTCGCCCTTCCAGGTCTACGCCTCTGATGTTCATCGAGTAGAGTTGGATGAACATCCTGTTTGGTTCATCCTCTTCTTCAAGTTCCGGACCATTGCCGTCCTCGAAGCCGTAATTCATGAATCGAAACTCGGACTGGTCATTCGCTTTGGCAAGTTTCTGGTACCACCATTTCCAAATTCGGTTCTGGACTCCGCTCGGAGCGAACCTCAAAACGGTGACGAAGAATCGGGCGGGCAGACCCATCTTCTTGGGGCTCGTCACGCGCATGTGACACCTACGTCTTCCATTTCACTGAGCAGCCAATACTTTCGGTTCTAGGGGTTCTGACGCTCCCACCTGAGATGAGGTCGTCAATCGCGTCCGATAGTTCGCTTGTACTCGCGTGCGAGGGGTCCCTAGGCGAGTCATCCAGTCTTCCTCTATATTGGATGCTTGAATCGGAGGCAAGGAGGTAGAACTCTGGTGTCCTCTCGGCTCCGTATGAAGTGGCTACCTGTTGCGAGTCGTCGTGGAGGTAGGGATACGTCATTCCCTTTGATGCTCTCTTCACCATGTTGTCCCATGAGTCAGCTTCGTACATCACTGGGTCATTGGAATTAATTCCCACGAACCCTATTCCATTGCTCCTAGCTTTCTCCGCAATGCCTTCTATCCTGGGCTCGGAACCCACCACGTAAGGACAATGGTTGCAAGTGAATGCGATGATAAGTCCGTTCTCACCCATGGCATCCGCGAGGGACATAGAGTCTGACCCGGCTCCCGCGTTTGCATTGGGGAGATTGAATGTCGGGGCTACTGAACCTGGCTCCATTGGTGGGCTCATGCTAAGTCGGGGTGAGAGGAGGTGGTTCAATCCTCCGGCCGAAGAAGCTGCCCTCTGGCCATGCCCTGGTCCTTGCATTCCTCAAGCCTCCTTCTGGCTATTCGATGCTGTGGATCAATGTCCAGGACCTTTCTCCAAGATGAGGCGGCCATTTCGGAGTTGTCGCCCTCATGGTGTATGGCGGCAATCATTAGTCTGGCGTCGATGTGCTTGGTGTCATGCTTGGCCGCGCTCTCAAAATCGGAGAGGGCCTCGTCTCCCCTACCGAAGTCGAGGTATAGTAGACCCCTCTGATACCATGCGTCGGAATTCCTTGGGTCGATCTGTAGAGCCTTGTTCAGTGGTCTCTCGGCTTGCTCGGCCTTTTCCATGG
The DNA here is from genome assembly GCA_002504435.1 of Euryarchaeota archaeon UBA438. Lineage (GTDB taxonomy): Archaea > Thermoplasmatota > Poseidoniia > Poseidoniales > Thalassarchaeaceae > MGIIb-O5. The sequence goes on along the minus strand of DAQP01000042.1, from coordinate 3,200 downwards.
CATTGAGGCACGTTCCCAAATGCACGAGTGCCATAACATGCTCTTCCCTTCTTTCGAGAATCCTTCGAAGCTCTGCCTCTGCTTCTTCCCAGTCACCGATGTTCATCAGAATCTCTGCTCTTCTCTGTCTGGCCAGCAGGAAGTCTGGAGCGTTTGACAGTATGTAGTTGGCATCGTCCAGAGCCGTTTCCAAGTCCTCCTTGAGCAGGGATGCGGAGCACCTGTTGAGTCTCGCCCTGGTATGATCTGGTTCCATTTCAAGAACCTTAGAGAACAGGGCCTGGGATTCAGCCAGTCTTCCTTGCTTGGCTGCAATTAGACCTCTGACAAATGGGACGGCTGAGTGGTTATGTAACAAAGTTGCAGCCTCGGCAATGTGCGTGTTGGCTTCGTCTAGCTTTCCGTTCTCAACACAAAGAAGGGCTTCCTCGAGTGCAATCGAGGGATGGTCCGGTATCAGCCTCCTAGCCCTCACCAAAGCTACCTCTGCCTCGTTGTATGATTCTTGGTAGCGAAGGGCCTTTGCTCTCCCTAGCCAGGCCAAACCACTTTCTCTATCGTGTTCTATTGCTGCATCGAAGGAAACCAATGCGTCCAGTATCATAATCTGGTCATGTACGCCGAGTGTGTCCCTATGGTGTTCCGCATCGTGCAGGTGGAGCCTTCCTTCCATGACATGCATGGAGGAGCTCTCCCAACATATCGGTGGGGCTTCTGCCAGTACCTTCCTTGACCAATCTAGTGCTCCCGCCCTTAGCATTACGAGGCTTAGCCTTGATCTCGCTTCTGCGTCCTCTGGATTGGTTTCCAGCCATTCCTCCAGAACGGCTCTTGACGCGTCCAAGCGGCCTTCGTTCTCCAGAATCTCGGATTCGAGGATTACTGTGTATTCGCCTAATGCGTGCGCGCTCCTTATGCTTTGGAGAGCTTCCTTTGATTTTCCCTCACCAGCAGCTAGTATCTTGGCGTGCAGGAGCCAAGCAGCGCCGTTTTCCTCATGAGCTCTGAGGGCGAGGGTTGCTGCCTCGAGCGCGGCACCTGCCTCTCCCATCATGAACAGTTTAGCTGATTTCTCAACCAGTCTGGCTGCGTCCGATGGGTCTAGTTCTCTTGGATCGGAGGATAGTCTGGCTTCATGAGCTCTGACGGCGATTTCTGAGAGCTCTGCTGCCTCTTCTGTCTCGCCAACCTCCTCTCCGAGCGCCATGAGGCGTGTTTTGTTCCTCCTCAGCCTGTCTGGGTCGGTGCCGACGAGGAGGACGGATTGCTCTGCGAGGACTGCTATGTCGTCGGGGTCAATTGCCAGCAGCCTTTCCAATGTCCTGTCCAAGGCGTCTAGCTCACCTGACTCCCTCTGGATCAGAGAAAGTGACCTTAGAGAGGATGAGTCCTCGGGATCCAGGGAGTTCGCCATGCGATACGAGTCGGCAGCCCTCTCCCCTCTTTCGATGGCGTGGAACAATTCCCCGAGCAATCGGTGTTCATCCCCATTCAACTCGAGGTCCTCGGCCTTCATCTCGGCCTCTGTGAGTATCGCGTCGAGGCGCTCTACTAGTGGCAGCAGGCCTGGAAGGCTCTTCGCGTCGGCTTCGTCTGCATCCAAACCAGGGTGCTTCTCGAGGATGGCCTTGGCTGCATGGGTTGCTATGGCACATGACTCACTTGAGCTGACGGCGACGCCTTGGTCGAAGAGGAGGTTCTCAGCGCTCTCCAGCTTTCGATGGACCCCCAGGAGGTTATGCACCTGGGGCGTCTCTCCAAGAATTGTATCGACCCCTCTAGATAGGAGGTCCAGCCTTTGTGTTGTGACGGAGAGGTCGGCCTGAAGGTTTCCCATTCTGTTGATCATTTTGTCTCGCTGTCGCAGAACGGACTGATGCCTTAGCCAGAGTGCCAGGATGGTCGCTCCCAACAAGGCGTAGAGAGCGAGGATGCCTGCGGTAGCCTGCTCCATCGGCCTCAGCGGACCTGCGAGACTTTTGATGCCTTCTGCTGGTGGGCATTGCCAAAGGTGCGTTCTAGGCGGGACTACGTCCCGCCGTTAGACTGGCTTTCTGATTCAGAGATCTTCTACAGAATAGGCCTGTACGTTGCCCTTGCGGGTAACGCCGCCGACGGAGTTCCCCAGGACGTTCTCGATGCCGGCTCCTGATGCCAAATCGAATATCCTGTCATTGACCTTTCCTGCGAAAACAAGCCCTGTCGCGCCCTCCGACTCTGCCATTGCAGTCGCTAGTCCCCTAGCGCCAATTGGGTCGGTGCCGGAGCCATCCTCAAGGATGATTACGGCGTTGTTTTTCTTCAGTCCCTCGAGGTGTGAGGCCCATTCCTTGACGTGGTCGGGAGCTACCAAAGACTCGCTTCCTCGGCCAACGGACTTGTCATCCTCCTTATTCAACTCGGATTGGATTCTGGTTACGGCCTTGCTCGCTGGCTCCTTCTGTTGTAGGTGCTTCGTGATGACCTTGCCCTCGAGGTGCTCGACCTCTCTGCTCTGGGGGGCCAGAGCTACGTGAGTCAGTGCTTTGCCTAACTGGCCGCTTATCTCCATGAGAAGCAGCTTTCCCCCTCGGTCGCCATCAATGAATGCTGTGACGCCCTTCTTCTTCTTCGCGAGCTCCACGAGCTCGGGCTTTATTCCTGATCCCATCGTGGCGATTGCGTTCTTTATTCCGAACTTCAGGAGGTTTCGAACGTCGTTCCTGCCCTCCACTATGATGATTGCATCCGATTCTTCTACCATTGGACCTGCGGTCATTCCATGGAAGTCTGTTTCCGTGTCGAGGGTCAGGACTGCCCTGACCTCTTCTAGGATGTTCTTCGATTCGTCGACTCCCGAGTTGACCATGTTCATCAGCAACTGCTTGCCTCTCTCAATGACGTGGTCCCTCTTCGCCGACTGCTGGTTCTCGATCAGTTTGACTTTGATTACTGCCTTGCATGGGCCTATCCTGTCTATGGTCTCCAAGGCCGCACCTATTACAGCGGTGCTGACTTGGTCCAAGGACGAGGACACGAGGATCTCCCCCTGGACCTTGCCCTTGTTCTGATGGAGAACCACATCGACATGGCCTATTCGGCCCGTTCTCTGTAGCTTCCTAAGTTGAAGTGCCTCTCCGAGCAGACCCTCTGTCTGCCCGAAAATAGCACCTACAACGTCTTTCCGCTGGACGTTACCGTCCGTGCGGATAGTCGCGTGT
>DAQP01000037.1:6330-8496 GCA_002504435.1 Euryarchaeota archaeon UBA438 | reverse complement strand
ATTCCCTTCTTGGTCCCAAAGCAGCATAGAGGAGCGTCAGAGTTACCTGAATGCAATCTCTGCGGCCATTTCCGATCGAGGCGAGGAAATAGCAGAACTGATTACTTCAGAGGTCGGCACTCCAATCAATTACTCACGTATGGCCATGGTTGGAACCCCAAGAGTGGTTACTCGGTCATACGCCAAGATGCTGGACTCATTCGAGTGGGAGGAGGAGATACGAAACTCCCTGGTGGTGAAAGAGCCGATCGGGGTTGTTGGAATGATAACACCCTGGAACTTCCCACTGCACCAGATTATCGGGAAGGTTGCCCCAGCTCTCGCTGCAGGGTGCACAATGGTCCTCAAGCCATCCAAGGAGGCGCCACTCAATGCATTCATTCTAGCAGACATAATCGACGACATAGGACTTCCCAAGGGCGTTTTCAATCTTATCTCTGGACATGGGAGGGACATAGGAGACGTGCTGGCAACACACCCCGATGTAGACATGGTGAGTTTCACTGGATCTACTGCTGCGGGAGTGAGCGTTTCCAAAGCCGCAGCTCCTACGGTCAAGAGGGTGACTCTGGAATTGGGAGGCAAAAGCGCGAACGTTATCCTTGATGACGCAGATATCCAGAAGGCTGCGAAGATGGCGGTCTACGCCTGTTTCAACAACTCGGGCCAGGAATGCTCATCCCTTAGCAGACTAATCGTCCCAGCGTCTGCCCGGGATGAGGTTGTCGAAGTTATTTCATCTACCATGGAGAGGTACACTGTAGGGGACCCAATGGATGAGAGCATGAGGTGCGGCCCAATGGTTTCGGCAAGGCAGCAGGAGTCAGTCAGTGGGTACATTGCCTCCGGGATAGCCGAGGGTGCCACTCTTGTTTCCGGGGGAGAGGGGATGCCTGAGGGATTGTCCAAGGGCTTCTTCGTCAGGCCCACGGTTTTCGCTGACGTTACTCCCGAGATGACTATCTTCAGAGAGGAGGTCTTCGGACCGGTGCTATCGATAAGCACCTATGAGACCGAGGAGGAGGCGATAGCAATGGCGAACGACTCCGAGTATGGACTCTCGGGTGGCGTGTGGTCCGAGGACGAAGGTAGGGCAATGCGAGTAGCCAGGGCGATGAGGACAGGTCAAGTCAGCATCAATGGGGGCGCCTTCAACATCAGTGCGCCATTCGGTGGTTACAAGCTCTCTGGAAATGGGAGGGAGCTTGGCTCGCACGGCCTAGAAGAGTTCCTCGAAGTCAAGGCCATACAAAGATAGAATTGGGTGTGTCAATTCCCTACCCACTCAGCATCCTTGCGCTCAAGAAACGCTTGAACTCCGATTTCCTTGTCTTCCGTGTCGAAAAGGGCGACGAACTCAGATCTCTCAGTCAGAACTCCCTCGCTGAACGGAAGTTCGAGAGAAGCACGGACCGCTCTTTTGGCGACTTTGATTGTGTAGGGTGACTTGAGGGCTATTGACCTGGCGATTGTCATGGTTGATTCCTCTAGTTCTTCGGAACTGACTACCTTGTTCGCCAAGCCTATCTCCAACGCTTCTGCAGCATCTATCATCTCCCCGGTCAGGACCATCTCCATCGTCTTCCCGTATCCTATCAGCCTACACAGTCTCTGGGTCCCGCCACCTCCGGGAATCAGGCCAAGATTAATTTCAGGCTGTCCGAACTTGGCCCTTTCTGATGCTATCCTGATATCACATGAGAGGGCTAGCTCAGTTCCTCCTCCTAGAGCGAACCCGTCCACCATGGCGATTGTGGGCTTAGATAGTGACCAAACTGCCTCCCATGCGTTGTCTTCGAAGAATGGCCTTACATCGTCCGAGTTCTTACCAGCAAACTCGGAGATGTCCGCCCCTGCAGCAAAAGCGGCTGGCTTCTGCCTCTTACCTTCCTCCGGTGGCAGAGGAGAGGCGCCCCTGATGACTATGCATCTGACATTCTCATCTGATTCCGCCCTCGAGCACTGCTCCTTGATAGCCATGTGCGAGTGCTTGTTCAGAGCATTGAGTTTTCCCGGCCTGTTCAAGGTCCATACGGAAATCACTCCCCCCGGCGGGTTCGATCCATCCACTGGTACGTCTTCGACCAACAACGCGTCGTTTGCCATGTGAGGCCCAGTGATGACTGGCGCTTGAAAGTATCACATTCAGTCTTCGGATGCTGGAGG
>DAQP01000037.1:0-5959 GCA_002504435.1 Euryarchaeota archaeon UBA438 | reverse complement strand
GGCATCCCCGGAGGAGGGGGATTTGCTATCTCTTCATCTTCAGGTGCGTCTTCCCTCTCCGGGATGTGCAAGGGGGACTTTACCATCAGAACTCTCTCATCGTCTATCCTGACGTAGGATATTCCCAATGGGGTGCCTTTGTCTGGGATCTCTGGCTCCTCATAGAGAGTGAGGCCGTGGCCCTCCTCCTTGAGCAGCTTAGCCAGATCCTCGCCATCCTCTACTTCGGACCACATTCTAGCCTTCGCCGCTCTGCGCTCGGCCAGCCTCATACGGCGTTCTCTTTCAATACCTGAAAGTATCTCGGCCCTTCTTTCCCTCTCTCTAGCTACATGCTGCTCGATTTCACTTTCCTGTTCGGACTCGGCGTCGCCGGAAGCGACATACCTCTGCGCGACCGTGGTACCATCTGGGAGGGGTTCAATTGTCTGCTGCTCGGGTTGCGGCGAGGGAGCCATGGCCGGAGTTGGCAAATCAGGGGCATTGGGTGGTGGCATGATTACGGGAGAAGGGGGGACGGGCATTGGTGGAGCCTGCTTCCTCCCCCTGGTCCTTGTCATTTCTACGTCCTGTGGAATTTCCACAGCGCCTTCCACCACCACGGGAGCGGGGATTTCTGTTTCTTCTTCCTCCGATTCATCGTCTGCCTTCTCTGAGGGCTTAGGGATTGGCGACCTCCCAGTGAAAATTAGCAGTGAGGCGAGGGCCAGTAGAACCGTTGCTCCTGCGATTCTAGGCGGTAAATCCACCTCTCCTTGGAACATGAGGAATAGTCCAGTCCCCACAACTAGAGCGGTCCAATTGATCATACGGGTAAGCGACGCCACGTTATCTCCGGCACCTGAGAGGAGGGGGTGAGCCTTCACATTGACGGGGGCGCTAGAAATTCTAACAGCTTATTCAAGGCCATCCCCCGGTGCGAGATCGAAGACTTCTCTTCTGCCGTCAACTCTGCGCAAGTTCGCCCGTCTGAGTCGGATGGTACGAATATTGGATCGTATCCAAATCCACCCTCGCCTTTCTTCTCGACATCTATCGAGCCTTCACACTTGCCTCTGAAAATATGGGTCTGACCCAAGTAGTGGAAGGCGATGACTGCTCGGAACTCGGCATACCGGTTCTCCTCTCCATTCATTATACTCAGAATTCCATCCAGCCCTATCTTTTCCTCGACATATGAAGAGTAGGGTCCGGGGAAGCCGCCTAGCGAGTCGATGAAAAGCCCGGCGTCCTCAACCAACAATGCGGAATTCTCGTCAACCTCCCTCCCCACCATCATTAGGGCCTGTTCCATCTTCGAAATTGTGACTTCCTCTATTCCGTCAGATTGTGGTTCCGAGAATTCTGGTGTGAGACCATCTTTCAGGAATTGCTCCACTGCATGCCCCAATGGGGCGAAAATCCCTCTCGCCTCCGATACCTTGCCCCTGTTGCTCGTCACGAAGATAATCCTCATTTCACTACCCCAGGTACCTAACCCTGTTACGAATTTCGTCGAAGCGCCTCGTGACCTCGCTTGATTCGGGCACATCGAGAACACTTCTACTGGAAGACGAGTAGCCCCCTACGACCTCCTCCATAGCCCCGGGGTAGTCCGAGTGACTGGCCGTCAGACATTCATTGAGGACTTGGAGGTCCTGTCCGAGGCTTTCGAGCTCGGGAGAAATTTTTGCCAGACCAAAGTCGATTAGGAAAACAACTCCATCATCGTCAACCATGATGTTGTGAGTGGTAAGGTCCCCGTGGGAAACTCCATTCTCGTGCATCCTACGGATAGTTTCTCCTACTCTGGAAAGGGTGCCTTGCTCCATTTTTCCATTCACCATCTCCTCGAATAGTGGGGATCCCTCTATTTCTGAAATAATAATCATCGATTCTTGTTGATCGACGTGGAGCAAAGAGGGGGATGGGAAATTCCTCTTCTGCAATAGGGATAGTGCTCTTGCCTCCACGGCCATCCTACTCTTTGTTAGTCTGGCATCCAGATCGGGATGCCTGTAGCCCTTTGGCTTACGTAACTTCATCATTGCTGATTTGCCGAGCCACTCTCCCTTGGACACTATTGCTTCGGCCCCCTCGTGTACCTTCATTTCGAAGGACCATGGGCTGTACGACGCTCCGGCCATGACTCCGGGAGGCCGCATACCTTGAAAGCGGTTGCACATGACGCAAAATTGGATGAGTCTGCCCCTGCCGGCTATACCACTCCCGAACTCTCGAGTAGATTCGTCTATATTCACAGCAGAAGAAATTCAAGAAGAAGCCATGCGGTTGCAACGAGCTATCAAACAGCATCAGAGATGGCCATTGAGCGCTTGCCTGAACATTGCCCCTTTAACGTTAGAAATCAACAGACTGAAGGAAGAGAAGGATGTATTCCTGATTGCCCATACGTACCAGACGCCCGATATCATCTACGGTGTTGCTGACGAGGTCGCTGACTCATACACACTTTCCAAGGCCGCACGTGATGCGCCGCAGCAGACCATTCTGTTCTCTAGTGTGAGATTCATGGCGGAGACTGCGAAAATCGTGAGCCCCCATAAAACTGTGATCCATCCATCTCCTGAGGCAGGATGCAGTCTTTCGGATGGGATCACGGCGCAGGACGTAATAGATTTGCGAGAACAATATCCGGGGGTCCCAGTGGCTTGCTACATCAACACAACAGCAGCGGTAAAGGCTGAGTGTGACGTAAGTGTGACTAGCAGCAATTACCTACGAATATGCGAGAGGTTGCCTGGAGATCGTCTAATCTTTGTTCCGGATAGGTTCATGGGCGCGCATTTGCAGAAGGCGCTTGAGGGCAAGAAGGAAGTGATCGTTTTTGACGGCGAATGCGAGGTTCACGCTGTTTTCACAGGAGAGAAAGTGAGGAATTGGAGGAAACAGGTTGGAAGCGAGCTAGCAGTGCTAGCTCACCCCGAGTGTGGGGCCGATGTTCTGGAAGAGGCGGATTTTGTCGGGTCATCTGAGAAGCTGATAGAGGAGGCCCTAAGACTCGGTTCGGAGGGACGTCCTGATGTCATGCTAATCACTGAGTGTGGAACAGCAGAACGAGTGTTGGCGGAGTCTGAAGAAGAGTTGAACTTGTTTGGGGCCTGTGTAATGTGCAGGCACATGAAAGCCACGCACTTGGAGGACATACTACAGGCATTGAAAGACCCAACAGAAGATCAGATCATAGAGATAGCCCCGGAGATTATTGATCGTGCCCAGCGTAATCTCGAAGAGATGTTCAGGCTAGCTGAGTAGCTATTCTTCCCTCTTTTCCGACTGATTCTGGCTGGCCCAGATGAAGAGCAGTGGAATCAGTAGTACCGTGGAAACTTGCAGCAGTACTGAAGAGTATGGCTCGAAGGTTTCCTCCAAGTCATGCCAATTTAGCTCTGAAGATCCTTCGGAGTCCGTGACAATCCAACCTATTCCGCCAAGTAGGATGTGTGGGCTAGAGTGTGTCTTTTCTTCATCGAAGGAGATTTGTCTGGTCTGATTGGCTGAAATCTCGTAGAGGTATACTTGATTCGGTTCTGTTCCCTCTCCGGACCCCCCCGAGGGATCGAATCTGGGGATTTGGAGGAATGCTACAAATCCGTGGTCTACGCTTGGAGAGGATGACTCCCATATTGGAGTTGAAAGCATGATTTGCTCCCCTGTTGCTATGTCCACGAAAACTGTCCTATTTACCGGCCCAACATCGACTACAGCGACAATGGATTTGCTGTCCATGGCAATCTCGACAACTGAGGCCCCATCGTAGACTACAGGGGTATCAGAAGAATCTGAGAGGAACTGGTCATCGGCCTCGTCTGCTTGGACGTTTAGGGAGATTGTGCTTGTCGAGAGAGGATTGGAAAATGAGGATATTGCGATGGTGGGGGTTGTTGAGTTAGACATAGACCAAGCAATCAGGTTTCCAGAAACCTCTACTATGTCCGAGAGACGTTCTATTTCTGAAAATTCAGTGATTACTTGGCCCATATCCAATGTAAATACAGAATTATTAGTCAGCATAACCACCAAGGGGCTTCCAACTTCATCCTCTCCTATGTCGCAAGACAAAATCGAGAGTTGCTCGGTTCTGGAGAATATAGGGGAGAATGGGTCCTGTTCGCTGCTTTCCAGGTTGTAGAAGTCTATCCTATGCTCATTGGAAAGCACTAGGAAGGAGCCTGAAACCTCCACCGAGGGAGGCTCACTCCAAGGATCTCCTACCAGTTTGTAGCTCTCCTCGTCGCTAACATTCCATGCAGTGACCTCTACATCGTCGATTCCATCTAAAACGGGGTCTACCTCCACTCCAACAAGCCATCCGTCTGATCCTCCTGCTGACTTTGGCCACTCCACTCCCTCGACCGGGAAGTCCTGGTGAGTTGCGTCCCAGAGAAGAACTGTTCCCGTTGATGAAAGGAGTAGTGCGATGAAGAGGCTGGTCTGTTTCTTGCTTGGCTCCTTGAATGGCCTGATAAAATCCCTAATTTCTGAGGTCGCTTTTCTCAAGAATCCAGAAGGGTCCTCTAGAAGTCGAGCCAGTCTTCTGGTGAAAATTCTCTCATCGGCAACCTTCCAAATGCTAGAATGGGTTCTGTCTGTAACTTCGACTGCGAGAATTGCTACCATCATTCCGCCAATTATATCTGCAAACCAGTGGATTCCCAGATAGATTATCGAGAAAGCGGTTAAGGAAATGAAGGCGAATAGGATGGTTCTGTACTTGTTCCAGCGGCCGTCCTCGTCCCATCTGCCCATTGTTAGCCAAATGGCTAGTGGTAGTCCGATGTGAAGGCTTGGCATTCCATTTGTGAATGGGTCGATCCGGGTGAACCAATTGTGAATCTCCGGCGTTAGATCATAAGCTATGGTTTCCATGGCAGGAATGTGGTCTCCTGTAACCCTCACATTGAAGAAAAGGAAGAATGGGATAGCAAGTACGTAGACCCAGAACATGGACAGAGATACCCTATCTGCCATATGCCGATCATCAAAGTAGATTGGATAGAGGAAAGATGCAAAGGTTGCGGTCATGAAGCCCATGACGTAGAAGTGTGTCATTGTGAAGTCTAGCAATGGGCTCCTGAATGCTTCTTGGATCCAGAGTACTATATCCCCTTCTACTGCATACACATATGGGGTCATATCTAGTTGGGTGTTGGCCATAAGAATCCTGTCGAGGCCATCAAGGAGGTCTTTCCAGAGGTATACCGAGAACACAACAAACATGTGTGCCCAGTATCTCCTGAACATATCTACGAAGCCCTCTGCGTTTATTTTTGCATAGGAGGGTTTGAACAGCGGCATCATCGCTATACTGAGAAGTATCGCCCCTGTAATCCAGGTGATGTAAATACCACTGCCTACTGCCATTTCCAATATGCCCGGGGATAAGGGTCCTCAATGAAGTCGACCCCTGTGGGATATTCAAGAAATCAGGTTATCTTGACATCGGGGGGGGTGCTGTTGTTGAGTTGTTCCAGGATCTCCTCGACGACCAAGTCAAACGCATTCGCAGTTTCTCCATCGGGATCTGCAACAATTCTATGGACGCCGTCATCTCCACCTCTGACGACGCCCGGATCAAAGGGTAATGCCCCCAAAAATGGAACCTGCAAGTCAATCGCCGACGATTCACCGCCGCCTGATTTGAAAAGGTCGAGCTTGACTTCCCACTTTCCTTCTTCGGTTACTCTGGCCTTCAAAGGAACTCCATTCGGCCCAGCGACCGAAATCTCGGAGCCGGCTGGACCTGTGCCTGAAATCGTATATCCACTCATATTCTCAACTACGCCCAATACTGGAACATTGATTGTCTTGGCGAAATTAATCGATTTCCTGCTATCCAGAAGTGCGACTTCTTGCGGTGTTGTCACTATTACCACACCATCCAAGTTTGGCAAAGTCTGACTTACAGTTAGTGGCTCATCACCTGTTCCGGGAGGGAAGTCGATAACCAAGGCGTCCA
>DAQP01000009.1 GCA_002504435.1 Euryarchaeota archaeon UBA438 | reverse complement strand
AGTCCTCTGGTGAAGAGGAGTGACCGATAGGAGATGATTCAGCTGACAGGAGACCTACCTAGTCAGCCCGAAGTCAATATCGGCATGGTCGGACACGTAGACCACGGCAAGACAACACTCACTCAGGCACTATCCGGAACTTGGACGGATACCCACTCCGAAGAAAGGAAGAGGGGGATAAGCATCAAGCTAGGCTATGCCGACACTGCATTCTACAAGACAAAGGGAGGAGATTTCTACGCACGAGGGAAGCACCCCGAAGGAGGGGATGATTCCGAGAAGGACCTACTCAGAGTAGTATCCTTTGTCGACGCCCCTGGACACGAGACCCTGATGGCAGTGATGATATCAGGTGCTGCAATAATGGATGGGGCTCTGCTACTTGTGTCTGCAAACGAGACCTGTCCACAGGCTCAAACTAGGGAGCATCTTGCAGCGCTGCAAATTGCGGGAATTGAAAACATCGTGGTAGTCCAGAATAAGGTGGACATAGTAAGCAGAGAGAGGGCGATTGAGTCATATGAAGAAATAAAATCGTTTGTCGAGGGGACGATAGCGGAGGGAGCCCCCATTGTCCCGGTTTCTGCGCACCATGATGTGAATCTGGATATGCTAATACAGGCAATAGAGGAGACCATACCCAACCCAGACAGGAGCGCTGAAGACAAGGGGCTAATGTACGTCGCCAGATCATTCGACATAAACAGACCTGGCTCAAGACCTGGCGACCTGAAAGGGGGGATAATCGGGGGAAGCATCGTTGAGGGATCTTTCAACGTGGGCGATTCGGTGCTAATTGCCCCTGGACGCAGGGTCTCAGAAGGCGGAAAAACCGGGTGGGTACCTCTGAAAACCAAAATAGAAAATATCCAAGCGGGCGGACTTGACCTAGAGGAGGCCCACGCTGGAGGGCTTTGTGGAATAGCAACTCCGATGGATCCGATGTCCACCAAGGCGGACGACCTCTCAGGCCAAGTGATGGCGAGAGAGGGCGAGCTCCCTCCAATCTGGGAGGCGCTTGAGCTCAAGCTGGAGCTTTTGGATAGAATGGTATCAGGCGAAGATGGGGAGGGCGGGGCAGTCAAGCCCCTGCAGACGAACGAGATGCTAATGGTCAACTCTGCAACAGCAACCAGTGTTGGAACTGTCTCCTCCTCGAAAAAGGGGGGAGCCAGTCTCAATCTCAGGCTCCCAATTTGCGCCAAGAGTGGCAGTAGGATTACCCTCTCCAGGAGGGTTGGCTCTAGATGGCGACTGATTGGCCATGGGACCATAGTAGGGTGATCCAATGACGGGCGTGCTCGTCGATGCTTGTGGCTGGGCGGCGCTGATGGATTCCGGACTGAACATAGACAGTGCCATGAGAGACGTAATAGGGGCTCCGGAACTGATGCTTCTGGACGGTGTTCTCGATGAATTGGTCGAGTTGTCTTCTGAGAAGAAAGGGCTCCTATTACCGCTCCTTGAATCTAGGAGCACGATGATTGGGAATCCTGCCGGGATGAGCCATACAGATGACATGTTATTGCAAATGTCAATTGAAAATGGGTGGCCAGTATTGACAATAGACATCAGACTAAAGGAGAGGCTTGTAATGTCAGGGTGCAGCTACATCGAGGTCGTCTCGGGCAGGATGCTGAGGCTAATTGGACCCTAGGGGAGGGTGAAGAGCCTGTCGTCCCCATGCCCGTCCATTAGCCCTATCCTGACTGCTGCATCCAGCCATGCATGCGAGTAGTTGATTGCTCCGAATGCTCTGACTAGATCGCCATTAGCCATGAAGTGCTTTGCATCCGAGTAATAATTATCACACATCTCCATCATCGAATCCAGCTTACTAGAATCATCCTCACCCTTGGCCAGGGAGGTTGCCTTCTGTCTGGCCTCTTGTGTAATTCTCAGATATTTCTCCACTAGTTCCCTAGTCACCAATTCTCCATCACTCACTTTCAAATTCCTCCGAAATGACTTGCAGCGGCCTCACTTATTCTGAAGAGCCTCTTCCTACCCTGTTTCCTAACAGAAAGAAGGCCTGTCCTGAATAGTTCATTGTATATCTGGGAGAGCCTTGGTCTGCCGACCTCTAGCCTTGCTTGAAGTTCTGCATCTGAAGGGGAAATTTCCCTTTCCGAAGATGCCTCGAGAATCATGACCTCTGCCTCATTTAGGGAGGCTAGCTTGGATTCGTCCAGGGGGTTATCCGCGTCCCATTTGGGTGAAATCGAGATCTTGGGTGGAACTATGGGGCGGGATGGTTCGGGAACTTCCTCCTCGAAGGCGAATTCCTCAACTGGGGCCTCCTCAATTCCAAATACGGCCTTCGGGGGTTCCGGGGTTTGATTATTGGATAAATCAGGAAGGCTTGATTCCGAAGATTCCTCAACTGACCAATACGCTGACTCTGTGGACATGACCCCAGATTCAGAGTTTGACTTTACCGCAGTGTCAATTGGTGCCGATGAGTCTTGGATGATGGTCTCTTCAATATTTTCAATTGGTTCCGGGGATGGGCGAGGTTCTGAAATTCTTGGAGGAGGTTCATGGAAAGTAGATGCATCGATAATCTCGGTTCCATCTGGGGTTGATGGCTTCGGAGGGGCATTTCTTGATCTCGCGGCCAAGCGGTTGAAGCCAAATCCTGTTTCGAGCATCGGTGGTTCCGTGCCTGGCTCGTAGACAAAATCCTCCAGAGTCCCCTTCTTTTCTGGAGGCGACGAATTTACCTGATTCTGCTCTGTCTGGAAATCGTCCTCCTCCCAGAGATCATCGGGGTCGTCGGAATTCCCCTCAGTTAATCCGTGGTCTTCATGGACCTCTTGATGGTCCTCTTCGTTCCAGCCAGCATACTCCTCCTCGGAAGAAATGTCTGTTTCTTTTTCGTCTTCCTCTTCGGGGGTCGTTTGTAGATTTTCAGCGGCGGGTTCGGCCACATATTCCAATTCTAGGGAGTCTTCTGCCTGGGTGAAGTTTTGTTCCACTACAGTTTCTCTTACTGGCTGTGATTGATCGGTTATCACATTCCAGCCCATTACCCTATCTAATGTCCCGTGGGATCCGACGTCCCTTCTTTCATCAGTTAGATCCCTTAGTAGCCTTATTACATCGCGGGGAGTACCTCCGGTGATGTCACGAATCGCTCCAAGCAGCCTTTCGTCTATCTTCCACCTCTCCTTGGCCTTCCGAGAAACTAATTTGTCAGATAGTTGCTGGATCTGGGTCGTTGTTAGGCCTTCGAGAAACTCTGGCCTATCGAACATCTCCAGAGTTTCTTCGCTCATATTAGAAAGTTGAGAGGGAGTCAGGGCGACCACTATGAATGCTCTCAACCTCTGAAGTACGGGAGAGATGAGGTCAACGAAGGAAGAAACATCCACTTCAGGGGGATAATCGAATGCTATCAAGGGAAGGGAGTCAGATTCTTGATCCAGATTCCTAACCAATCTGTCAATCATGAGTTGGGTGGTCTTGGGCGGATTGAAATCACCGAAGTGGATTGTGAGCTCATGAATTACAGAGTTGACTGGATTTCCATCTAGCCAATGTTGTCCGATGTAACTCTTCTTAGTCTGAGAGGCCAGGGCCCTGATCAGCGAAGTTCTTCCTGAACCTCTCTCGCCAACCAATATTGCCATCCTAGGTGATTTCGAAATAATGTGCTCCCTCCATTTTGCAAGAAGGAGGTCTCTGCCAACTATGTCCTCGGCCCTTCCACTTTCGATTGGCCTCATATCGAATGGGTTTCCCCTTAGTGGTGGCAGTCGGAGAAGATCTATTCCCCTCTGGTCCATTACTGAGGCGCCAGTGTGACGAGTACATAACATTCACGCATACTTACGCATAATATCGTATATTTTAACGCATTATTTGCTTTTTCAATAGAGTATTTTCTGATTATATTAATCCAGTATAACATTTTTCGATATACTTCCCTAACGCATTTCTAACGCTTTATCTATGCGTTAATGAAGCGTTAATGGTTAAATTAACGCTTTTTTATGAGTATTTTCCTGAAAATTATTCGTGATTATTGGAGTAATTACCAGGGATCTGGGGAATTGCAAATGGTCGGACTAAGCAACTATCGAGGAGTAGTTCCCGCAAAATGTTAGAAGGCGTGGCCTGCCGACTAGGTTTGATTGAGATGCCAGTTGACAATAGCAGATTGAAGGGTTTCTACAAACTATCAGTATCAGAGAGAAGAGAGATGCTTGCAGGCATTGCAGGGCTCGGAGGAGACATGGTAGATGCATGGGCAGCCAATGGGGAGCTGGATGAAGAAACCGCAGACAGAATGATAGAGAATGTCATCGGAACTTATTCCCTGCCAATAGGGGTGGCTACTAATTTCATCATAGATGATGAGCATTACCTGATACCATTCGTAGTAGAGGAGGCCAGCGTAGTAGCGGCTGCTTCCAACATGGCCAAGAGGTGCCAGTCGAAGGGGGGCTTTAGGTCGGACAATGATGAACCTGTGATGATTGGGCAGATACAGGTTGTTGGTTGCGATGACCCCGAAGCTGCGAAGGAATCAATATTGGCGGCATCGGAAGAGTTGATTTCCGCCTGCAATGATGTTGATCCGATCCTAGTTAAATTTGGAGGCGGATGCAGAGAGATAGAAGCTAGGATCATTGAAACTGGTTCAGGCCCGATGGTAATAGTGCACATATTGGTCGATTGCAGGGACGCAATGGGGGCAAATGCAGTAAACACGATGGCAGAAACGATAGCTCCGAGGATTGAGTCTCTGTCATCTGGAACAGTGATTCTCAGAATAATTAGCAATCTTGCTGTACACAGGCTCGCTAGAGTGAGTGCGACATTCACGCCGGAAGAAATGTCTGATTCGGGAGACGACCCAGTACGTGGATCAGAAGTAATTGATGGGGTTATTCAGGCATATCATTTCGCTGCGGCAGATCCGTTCAGAGCGACCACTCACAACAAGGGGATTATGAATGCAATTTCCCCTGTCGCCATAGCTTGTGGGCAGGACTGGAGGGCAATAGAATCTGGAGCACACTCGTATGCCGCTTTTCGAAGGGAATATGGGTCTATGACTCACTGGGAGAAGGACGGCGATGGCAACCTAGTTGGCTCCATAGAGATACCAATGGCAGTCGGATTGGTAGGGGGGGCAGTAAGGATTCACCCTGGTGCTCAAGCCAACGTGGCCCTACTGGGGCTAAGGACCGCCAATGACCTAGCGAAAGTAATGGCTGCTGCAGGTCTTGCCCAGAATTTAGGGGCACTAAGGGCATTGGCAACTGTAGGAATTCAAGCTGGGCACATGAAGTTGCATCTGATGAATATGGTAGCG
>DAQP01000045.1:41920-42139 GCA_002504435.1 Euryarchaeota archaeon UBA438 | reverse complement strand
ACGAAAGGTTTAATTGCCGCCGCTTGCCCTGTTGACTTTGCCGCTCCGGGGGAGTGGTGTGGGAGGCCTTCGGGCCAACCGCGGGCCACAACAACTGATCCGCGAAGTCGGAGAGGTAGAACCGGGATCCGAAAGGTGAACGGGGAAAAGTCGAATCGTCTGTGGACGAGGAGGCAGCAGTAGAACCAACGTGGGGATAACCGGACGCAAGGAAGGGGA
>DAQP01000045.1:39466-41620 GCA_002504435.1 Euryarchaeota archaeon UBA438 | reverse complement strand
GGACGCAAGGAAGGGGAAGGAAGCGAGGGGGGAAGCTGGGGAAAACGGAACCGAACCCTTCGGGGGGAAAACACAAACCGTACCAGAAGACCATGCTGCGAAGGTACACGAAGGAAGGGGGAGAGTCAGAGATGGCGGCGAACCTGGAGAACGGGTGTGGGGAACGAAAGTGGAGAGAACCGGACGCAAGGAAGGGGAAGGAAGCTCGAGGGAAACACACCGGGAACAAGAGCGGGGAGACCCGTGGAGGACCGGTACCGATCGAGAAACAAAATGGTGATAATAGCCATGGAGGGAATCGAGAAGGGCGACGGGGGAGCAATCCTCCGGGGGGATATTACCCAAACGTCCAGAAAAATGGCGAAGGGACCCTAGAGGCCCCAGAGTCGTCTACCCGGGAAATCCTAGTCTGACTAGGAGGAACCGGACCCTGCGGAGTACGCAGGGGGGAAAGCTTCCCCAAGCAGAACCCCCTGCTGCTCCCACCCTATTCTGGCCCATTCAAACAATTATTTCTGGGAATCAGGTTACACTATGTGTGTCCTGTCATGGACTCTGGCCTGACCCACTCGTCGAACTGCTCGTCTGTGAGCATCTCCAGCTCCAGGGCGCTCTGCCTGAGCGTGAGTCCATTCTGATGAGCGTTCTTTGCTATCTTTGCTGCATTATCGTAGCCTATGTGGGGATTTAGTGCCGTGACGAGCATGAGGGAGTTCTCTAGATGGGCAGAAATATTTTCCTCGTTTGCCTCCAAGCCAACGACGCACTTGTCAGTGAACGATCTGCATGTGTCCGATAGGATCCTAACCGAATGCAGTAGGTTGTGAACCATCATTGGCTTGTACACGTTGAGTTCGAAGTTCCCTTGGCTCCCTCCAATCGAAATTGCGGTGTGGTTTCCCATCACTTGACAGCAAACCATGGTCATGGCCTCGGACTGGGTGGGGTTGACCTTGCCAGGCATGATGCTGGAACCAGGCTCATTGGCGGGAAGCGCCAGTTCCCCAAAACCACACCTAGGTCCAGAGCCGAGCCATCTGATGTCGTTTGCTATCTTCATGAGAGAGGCTGCCAGTGTGTTGAGGGTGCCAGATGATGCAACCAATGCGTCATGAGCGGCTAGCTGTGCGAATTTGTTGTCTGCACTTACGAAGGGGAGTCCCGTCTTCTCGGCTATCCTGCTCGCGACCTGCTCGGAGAAGTCGGGATGGGTGTTTAGGCCGGTTCCTACTGCGGTGCCACCCAGAGCTAATTCGAAGAGGTCATGCAATGAGGCCTCTATCCTGCGTATGTCAGAGTCGAGCATTGAGACATACCCCGAGAACTCCTGTCCAAGTGTGAGTGGGACCGCGTCCATCAGATGTGTCCTCCCGATCTTCACTATCCCAGAGAACTCGTCCGACTTGGCATATAGCGCCTCCCTCATGTGAGAGAGGGCTGGTAACAGCCTGTGGGTTATCTCCTCCGCTGCAGCAATGTGCATAGCGGTTGGAAAGGTATCATTGCTGGATTGGGCGCGGTTGACGTGATCGTTCGGATGAACTGGTGATTTACTCCCAAGTTCCCCCCCTGCAAGCTCTATCGCCCTGTTGGCAATGACCTCGTTCGAGTTCATGTTGGTCTGCGTGCCCGAGCCGGTCTGCCAAACTCGTAGAGGGAAGTGCTCGTCCAAGGTGCCGGAAATAACCTCCTCACAGGCGGATGCTACCAACGCTCCCACTTCAGGGTCGAGCTGCCCTAGGTCCACATTGGTCTGAGCGGCCGCTCCCTTGAGAATCCCAAAAGCCCTGATGACAGACCTTGGCATGGTGTCATCTCCGATGTCGAAGTTCACCAACGACCGGGCCGTTTGTGCGCCGTAGTACCTGTCGGATGGAACTTGGACTTCGCCCATTGTGTCCTTCTCCACTCTGAATGATCCTGGCTCCGCTCTGGCCGATCTCTGAGGAAGGTTGTCTTCGGCAGGAGGGGTTGAATCATGGGAGAGGCCCCGCTCTATCATTCTGGTAATCGTAGCCGATCTTCCCTCCTTCATCCCCTTACCGACTTTCCTGTCTAGCTTCCTCGCTGTCTCCTCTGGAATGCTGATGCTTATTATTCGACGGTCTCCCGCGCGGTGCTTTGCCATGTATTTGGCATTAATTAGTTATTAAT
>DAQP01000045.1:13865-39165 GCA_002504435.1 Euryarchaeota archaeon UBA438 | reverse complement strand
TAATTAGTTATTAATAAACTCTATTGTAGCCTGTCAGTAGGCTGTTTTATTAAATTCTCTCAATCTTGATTATCTTCTGGGGGTCGTACGGTCTGTCTCCTGGCTGAGTATCGCAATTCTCGATTTTGTAGACGACTTCCATTCCTTTCACAACTTTTCCGAACACAGCGTGGTTGCCATCTAGCCAAGGCGTAGGGACGGTGGTCAGGAAGAACTGTGAGCCGCCGGTGTTGGGGCCGGCATTGGCCATCGAGAACAGTCCTGGGCTATCATGCCTCTTGGCCAGTGCTGAGGCCTCACAGGGAATCTTCCAGCCGGGCCCCCCGGTTCCAGCTCTGCCGTTATGGGGGTCTCTCGAATGAGGGCAGCCTCCTTGGATCATGAAATCCTTGATGACTCTGTGGAAGTGCAATCCGTCATAGAACCCGTCGTCTACGAGCCGGAGGAAGTTTCCTGTGGTCTCTGGGCAGTCCTCGGTGAAGAGTTCGATATCGAATTCTCCTGCGCTTGTCGTCATCCTAACTATGGTGGACATGGTGGTAGCGGTGTGTCAAGCAGTCCAATAGTGTAACTGCCGTAAAAAGAATAATGGCAGTGCAGAGGCTTCACGTTTTGATGGGTCGCTGCAGGGGGGTCGACGAGGACAGAACGGGGGCCCCCGAGTGCGGTAAGCATGTAAAGTTCGGATCTGAGTATTGCTGGAAGCACCAGGACCAGGATTCCGGGATCATGGAATGCATGGGCAAGAAGAATGGCGGGTCGCCGTGCAAACGTAATGCCATCAGAGGCGAGTTGTTCTGCAGGCTCCATAGAAGGCAGGTGGCAGATCTTGAGAGGCTAGAATGCCCCCGAGGCTGTGGAATTCTGTCATACCACATAAGCAAAGATAGGGGCTATTTCGAATGCGGCAAGTGCAAGGGAACGTTGCTTAACGCCAAGAACATCGGCACTATTCTCAAGGACACGACGGACAAGGTCGGAGTCCTCGAAGAGTTGCTCATGCAAGGAAATCCGTGCGACCTAGATTGCCCTACCTGCGAGGGCAAGATGGTCGAGATCGAAGTGGGCTACGTGCAACCCGAGCGGAGTGGTGGAGGCTTCGGTGGAGATTTAGGATTAGGGGCGGTCGACCATCCGATAGTATTGGTATTCGCGTTGGTTTTGATAGTTGGAGCCGTAGCATATGAGGCGACAAAGGAGGCCGGGGCTGGTGCGGGCAAGCTAAAATCGCTAATTCTAGATGGATGCGTCGACTGCGGGTCTTTTTGGTTTGACAAGGGAGAGATGGACAGCATCAAGAAGAGTTCCTCTGTAATGGATTCTGATTCAACGGGCTCGCAGGCTAAGCCTGACATGGACACAGACAGCAGGCCTGATCTGAAAACTCATTACTGCGCCCACGTCGATGAGGTTTCAGGAAAGAAGTGTAGGACTATTTCTTTCAGGGGTGGCCCCCTTTGCTGGAGGCACAAGTAACCACCACTAAGCAACCATTGAGCCGGGTAGGACTCCGTCTGGAAGCTCGAGGAGCCTTACTGTCCCGTCTGGGTCCAGTGCTCCAAGAACCAGAAACTGCGACACGAATCCTGTTGGCAGTGTCTTGTCGCCGAGGTTTACTGCGCCTACCACCGTCCTTCCAATCAACTCATGACGGGGGTAGTTGGTAATCTGGGCAGAGCTCCACATCTTGCCAATGACTGGCCCGAAGTCGACTTGAATCTTGTAGGATGGTTTCCTCATCTCAGGGAAGTGCTCTACCTCCAGTATGACCCCGGCCCTGAGGTCTAGGTCGAAGTATGCTGATGCGCCGACGTACTCCTTCCTCTCCAAGTTGCTTGGGAGATAGGGTTTACCATCCGGGTCGATCACGTGCTGGCCCATTCAATCACCGGCCACATCAGACCGTAGGATGAGCGGCCTTAGGTCTATTCCAGCTTCACTGAAAGCGTCGGCTCCACCCTCTTGCCTGTCTAGGATGGTGATGCATGCCGCCACGTCGCAACCCATCTCAATCAGCATCTGCGCGGCCTTCAGGGCGGAGCCTCCTGTGGTGGTAACGTCTTCCAAAAGAACAACACGGTCTCCAGACTTGATTGTGGCTCCCTCTATCCCCGGTGGATTGCCCGTCTTGCGGCCTCCTCTTCCCTTGGGCTCCTTGCGGACCATGAATCCTCTGAGTTCGGACCCCCTTCCTGCCTTGGCAATGGCGATGGCAGTTAGAGGGACTGCTCCGAGCTCGAGCCCCCCTACTGCGTCGACCCCTCCCAGGATGCTTAGTTGGTCATGAATCAGGACTCCCAGGAGGTGTGCGCTGTCAGGGTCCATCATTACCGGCTTCATGTCGAAGAAATGTGGGCTCTTTCGGCCGCTGGCGAGAGTGAAAAGTTCGTCTGGAGAGTGCAGGTACGCGAGGTCCCTGACCCTGTCGATTAGTCGGCTCTTCGCCTCCTCTGCGCTGATGGACTGCATCTTCTTCCCCCTCTCCGGGGCAACAGGGTCGCATGAAGGTTCGCAAGGGTAAACGGCCCAAAGGGCCGAGATTACGGTCAATGTTCTTGGACGGCCTAGTCCGGTAAGGAGATGTTCGCAGCGGAGCGTATGGTGATGAGCGGGAGAAATGGAGCGCAGGCAATCTATGACTCGGCCCGCCTGAGCGGCGAGATTGCCGCCTATCAGAAGTGGCTCGACGAGAAGGCTGAGGAGGAGTATCTACTGGCTTCTGAGGCGAAGTCCAAAGGACTTGACTTTAGCAGGGACATCGAGATACCGAGAGCTGCTGATCTAGCCAGTAGAACAGAGAAGCTGCTCGAGGAGTACCTCAAGGGACTGAAGATTGAGGACGATCTTCGGGAGCTACTGGGATCTACAGACAGGGAAAGCGCTTCCATACAAATTGCAGTTGATGTTGCCAGGAAGATGCATGTGAGGGACGGCGACCTGAGGGACGCAATAGACTGTGGGTTGAGGGTAGGCCTCGCAGTTCTAACAGAGGCCGTTCTTGTTGCACCCTTGGATGGAATTGGCGCGGTCCGCATACTGAACAACGTTGACGGGTCGGAGTTCCTTTCTATCGACTTCTGCGGGCCCATAAGGGCTGCTGGAGGTACTGCTCAAGCGTTGTGTGTCCTGATTGGGGACATGATAAGGAGAGAGCTTGGAATAGGCAGATACGTCCCATCGACCCCAGAAGTTGAGAGGGTGAAGGAGGAGTTCGGGCTCTACAGGGTGGGACTGCAGTACAAGCCCCCTCCAGAGGAGGTCGAGACCATAGTAAGAGCATGTCCAGTGATGGTCAATGGCGAGGAGACCGAGAGGCAGGAATGTGCAGGATACAAGGAGATCAGGAACGTCCAGAACGAGAACGGTTCATTCAGAACGCGTGTGAGGGGCGGCGTCCTGTTGGTGATTGGTGAGGGACTCTGCCTGAAGGCCCCGAAGATCGTCAAGCACACGGAGAGAATGAGGATCCCTGGTTGGGATTTCATCTCACAATTTGCCGAGAAGGGGAAGCCCCAGGAAGACAAAACTGGTGACTTCAAGAGTCGCGCAATACCAAAAATTTCTCGCTATATGGATGATGTGATAGCGGGTAGGCCCATTTTCGGCGAGCCAGGCGAGCCAGGCGGTTTCAGACTCAGATACGGGCGTAGCCGCGCTACTGGCCTAGCCGCTGCAGGCATGAATCCCATTTCCATGGAAGCGGCAGGTGGATTCATTTCAGTCGGGACCCAGATGAAGATAGAAAGGCCGGGGAAGGCCTGTGCTGTGACTCCCTGCGTAGATGTAGATGGGCCGACCGTTCTATTGTCTGATGGAGAATACAGAATGATTTCTTCTTTGGCCGAATGGGATTCCGTCAAGGACGAAGTTGTCTCTATTTGGGACAATGGAGAGATTCTGATGGGACTAGGTGAGTTCCTTGAGAACAACAAGGATCTCGTTCCTTCGGCATATAACAGGGACTGGTGGGCTGCAGATCTTGTAGATTCAATTGACCATCCGGAAAAGGTATTGAGATTGGCTGAGATACTAGATTGTGAAAGAGGCAAGCTACCTCCAGGAGTCCCATTCAATGGGGCGATAAATAGGGGGGGAGAAAGCGATCTAGAGAGGAGTTGGAGACGTAGGGATTGGTATGTTTTCCTCAGGGACTTAGAGCTCACATGGGAACAATGCAGGGGGATTTGTGGGGACTTCGGAACTGCGGTTCCACCTCCATGGAATCTCTGGTGGGCCGATCTGCCGATATCATTTGCACCTCCCCTCATCGATTCATTGATTCATTCCGAGGTGGGGAGCGAGGGTCTGAGGATTAGGGGCGCTGCAGAGGGGTGGAGGCCTGATGGGAGCATCGGAGATTTAGATATCGAAGAAGAAGACCATGAGAAGTGGCCTAGATGGACATCTGTACGAATGCACGGGGTGACCAAATCATCCCTGATGACATTGGGATTGCAGCATATTCACGATGGAGGCGATATTCTGATTCCAAAGAATTGGGAGAGCCTTCTTGATGGCCTAGGCCTAGAACAAAGGGATGGGGGGATTGTTCCAGTAGTGGAATCTGGGCCGCATATATCGAGTAGGATTCAGAGGATTAAGGAGTCGAACGCGGTTATCAGAGAAGAGGAGGAGAGGCTAGCGGATTTGGAGGCAAGGCGTGCAGTGGCTAGGGTGGAAGCCACAACCGCAGCGATGCAGTCTGGAAAGGGCACTTTGGAAACTGAAGCTATCGGTGACGAGGCAGCGGAGAAGATTGAGGATCAGGGGCCCAGAGATTCTGCGGCACTAAGGAATTCTAGAGTGCTTCTTGATGGTCATGAGGTTGAAAGGTGCCTGTGGCTAGTTCGAAATCTTTCACAGATGAGGTGGGAGAATTCTGTACCATGCAGGATTGGGGCCAGGATGGGTAGGCCCGAGAAGTCAGGAGTCAGGGAGATGAAACCATTGGTTCACGCACTCTATCCGATAGCAGAGAATGGGGGCCCTCAGAGGCTCCTTGGGCATGCTTCTTCCAAGGGAAATCTCAGAGTTCAGCTAGGACCTAGGATTTGCGAGGATTGTGGAAGAGAGTCGCCTCATATCAGATGTCATAATCGCCCGGACCCACATGTAGCTGTCGAATGCGGCGGAAGGACGATTGAGAGGCGGGGAAGGAGTGCAAAAAGGAGGAGGAAGGGTGAATTGACAAACATGCCCCTCTCTTCCATTCTAGAGGTTAAGAGGAGGGCTCTGGGAATGGATAGGCTCCCAGGAAAGGTGAAGGCCGTGAAGGGGCTTATCTCGGTAGGGCAGACACCCGAGCCGCTGGAGAAGGGACTACTCAGGGCGAAGCATGGTGTGTCGGTCTTTCGGGACGGCACAGCGAGATACGACATGAGTGATGTTCCGATTACTCACTTCAAACCGAGCGAGATTGGAACCCCGTGGAAGGTTCTCTATGAGCTTGGTTATACTCACGACATGTACGGAGAAACGGTTTCTTCGGATGACCAAATACTGGAGCTGCTTCCACAGGACTTCGTTCCTTCTACCCGATCAATAGACCACCTTCTATCGACATGCAATTTCGTGGATGACCTCCTAGTGAGGTTCTACGGGATGGAGCCATTCTACAACGCGACAACGGAGGCTGATCTAGTAGGCCAGCTTGCCATAGGCCTAGCACCTCACACATCTGGAGGGGTTCTTTGTAGGATAGTGGGTTGGACGTCTTCCTCCGCAGGCTATGCCCACCCTCTATTTCACGCAGCCAAGAGGAGGAACTGTGACGGGGATGAGGATAGCATAATGCTACTGCTAGACGGATTGCTCAATTTCTCCAAGGAGATACTTCCGGCAGGAAGAGGGGGGAGGATGGACGCTCCTCTTGTCCTGACAACAAGATTGAACCCCAAAGAGATTGACAAAGAGGCACTCAATGTGGATTGCTCTTGGGGCTACTCCCGGTCATTCTACGAGGCAACTCTTTCTCAGCCCCACCCCAATGAGGCCTCTTCACTGGTAGACCTGGTAAGCGATAGGCTTGGTAGCATAGGAGACATCAGGGGATATGGCTGGACGCATGACTCGGGTGATCTGGATGCAGGGCCTGTAAACTCGGCTTACAAGACACTGGAAACGATGAACGACAAGATGACTGAGCAGCTTGCTCTGGGAAGCCGGCTGAGGGCCGTAAGTGTCAGGAGGGTTGCTTCGCAGGTGATCGAATCACACTTCTTGCCAGATATGCGAGGGAATCTTATGGCATTCACTAGGCAAAAGGTCCGCTGTGTGAAATGTGGCCATTCCTACAGGAGGATGCCATTGGCGGGCAAGTGCGTTCAGAGGGTGGCCGGATCCGTAGGGTTCTCGGGCACCGAGGACGGTGAGTCTTCCTGCAAGGGTAATGTGGTACTGACGGTTTCCGAGGGTGCCGTAAGGAAATACATCAAGGTAACCAAGGAGGTAATGGAAAGTTACGGTGTGGACGACTATACGAAGCAGAGGGTCGAGTGGATGTCGGAAAGTGTGGATTCGCTATTCAGCAATGACTCGGTGACTGTGATGACTCTAGAGGATTTCATCTGATCAGAATTCGAGTTCCAGGATTCTCAGTATCTTCTCCATCCATCCAAGTTTCACAATTTTTTGTTCAGGATCTGTCTTCCCCGACCACCTTCCAACGATATCCGTCCTAGTTCCGAGCATTCTAATCCTCTCGATGGGGACTCCCAGTGATCTGACAATGCAAGCGGCCCTGTCTCCGTCTGTGAATCCGCCTGGATTGTGCATTCCCTGAATCATGTTGGGTGTTTGGTGAGTGAGAACTAGGGGAGGGGGAGTGGGTGAGGAAGCGGCTATCTCCAGCAATTCCCGCCAGTCTTCCGAATTATCGCCGTGTGCGTGCAGGAATACCGGGATTCCCCTCTTCACTGCAGCAATCGTCCCCTTGCCTCCGTCTGCATCACTGACAAGGAACGCCAACCTAGACCATGCCCTCTCTGATGTTGTCTCTGGAAGTAGGGAAAGGACCCCGGTGGCACCATCAGCAGCCACTAGGAGGGTGGGCTCGTCGAGAATGGCGACTAACTCATCAATCTCTATGGCGGCACCCAGAATTGCGACTTCTTGCTCGCGTAGAACTATTCTGCGTTGTATTCCAGCGACAGTAGCGGCTCTCTGGAACCTAGACCATGGCTCGATGTCCGTTGATTCTACTGCGGCCAGTAGGGCGTTAGCGCTATCCTCATCTTGCTCAAGATCCCAACCGAAATGGGCGCGTATTTCGTCTTGCATGGAGACTAGGCTGTTCTTGACTGGAGTCAAGTCTGTGGGCCTCTCCTTCATGCTCTCTCCAGTGGAAGGGCTCGGTGAGTGTTGAAGAACCCTCTTTGCCCACTGAGAACTGTGCCGATGCCGCTTAACCCTCCTGAGATAGGTGACTTGGGGCTCCTGTCGAGGTACCCTATGCTCCCTCAAGGAAGAGAGCACATGAGATCTGTTCTAACTGAGAATGGTATTTCCGTGGAGGATTTGATAGAGGCCCCATGGCTGGAAGATGTCAGGAACAGAGGAAGATTGAGGCTTCTGGAGTCTGTGATGCACAAGGACGGAGTGGATACTGCCACGGTTGTTGATCTTTCTACGGACTTGGGCAGAATGACTGAGTCACTTTCATTCCTGCATGCGATGCTTGTGGTCTGTGCGTCCTTCGACGAGCGTCTGCTAGCTCGGTGGATTGAAGGCGAGGCGAGCAGGGCCGACCAGCTTTTTGGGATGGACACCGGGAATTTCAGCACAATTGCTACATCCTACATTTCAGGGCTGAGAGAGGAACAATCCGGCGATTCCAGGGAGGTCGTCTATTGGGTACCAATGTCTGACTTCATCGAGCTGTGCCCCCGAATCTCTGGTAACTACTGGAGGTTGGCTAATCGCCCCCTAAGTGGGGGATGGGTATGCATGAACGCTTCAGCAGGAGAAGATAGCAGGCAAAGGACATCGAGACTGCTCAAGGAGCGTGTCAGAGAGTACCTGGATAGGTCTTGTAGGGAACGGATGGAGAGGATGGACGATGAGTTCGCGGCCCTCTTCTCGGAGCCTGTTGAGAGAATCACGGGCCTTCTTTCAGAGAGAGTGAGTGCAGAGATGCCGATGTCTGCGGCGGTGAGGGAGGATTGGCCCCCTTGCTTCGAATCCGCAGTATCCGAATTGAATCAGGGGGTAAACGTGAATCACGTTGGGAGGGTTTTCCTAGCGTCCTTCTCAAGATCCCTCGGACACTCGCAAGAGCAGACGTGCGCCTTTTTCTCGGGTGCCCCCGACTACAATGCGGAGACGACTTCCTACCAAGTTGCCCATGTTTACGAAAGGGAGTACACTCCACATGGCTGCGCGTCACTGAAGACTTCAGCTAGATGCCCTGTAAACGTCGGCGATGATAGTCTGTGTGACCAAGAGTGGTTGACTCACCCGCTGAAATATCTGAGGGCCAAGCAGCGACGTAGGTTTCAGACTCCCAGTGATGTGGAGACAGCGCAGGAATCGGAGACTAAGGAGCGCGTTTCAGGCAATTCTTCATAGCGTCATTGATACTATCGACTAGCGAGGGGGAGAGGTCACGTGGTCCGAACACTCGTTCTAACTGTCGACAGGGACAACGACCTAGGTGTCAAGGCCGGCATCAGGGGGCCGGTGATTGGGCGGAAAGCCACTCTCGCAGCGGCTCTCAGACTTGGTCTGGCAGATCCGGAGGAGTCGGATACCAATGCAATATTAGGAGCGCTGCACCGGCATGACAAGCTCAACGAGGAGATTGTGGGAGACGATGAGGTTCAGATTGCCCTTCTGACAGGAGATGTCAGAGTAGGAGCACGGAGTGACAGAGCGATTGCCATACAATTGGATGAGGTGATTCAAGAGTTCCAACCCGACAGGGCCATCCTGATTACAGATGGGGCAGATGACGAGGCCGCCCTTCCAATCATTACATCGAGAGTTAGGGTAGACCACGTTGAGAAGATAATTGTAAGGCAGTCAAAAGGGATAGAAAGCACGTACTACTACGTAGTAAAGGCGATTGAGGACCCACGTTGGAGGGCTCGGTTGCTCGTCCCAATTGCTGCGGTAATGATAATCCTGGGACTCGGGCTGATACTTCCAAACGGTACACAACTGATTGGGGCGATGCCCCTGATCTTTGGAATATGGGTCCTAGCCAAAGGTCTGGGTTGGGAACAGCAGTTGGAAAGGTTGCTTGGAGACATGCGTTCAGCTGCCAGTGGGAGCCTGCTTACCTCACTCCTATGGGCCCTAGCATTGGTATCACTGATGATTGGGGCAGTCACTGTAATCCAGGTATTCTACGGCACGTCGATGGAGATTCAGGAATGGGCCGCGGCGATTCTTCCCGATTCCACTGGGTTCGATGTCGGGGCGGTGAACAATGACATCGCAGTTTGGGTCATTGCTATCGACAATTCCCTTTCTTGGTTCCTGGTGGCTTTCTTCTCCCTATTCCTTTCTCTAGGGGTGCTTAGGTGGAAAGAAGGCTCGTTCACGGGACAGAGCATCATGCTCCTGGCTACCGGAGCAGTGGCTTACTTCGTAATATCGGCGATCAATGAAGTTGCACTGGGAATGCTGGGGGGCCAAGACCTGAATCTGAGCGTTAAATCGGTATCTGATACTTGGTCGATACCTGTATTGGCTATCCTTGGAAGGTATCTGCTAAGTGTCATGGTTGAATCATTGACCGAGGATGAAGAGGGCTCGATGGAAAACCAATTCTACGGAGTCTAGGCTTCGAAAGTTGAGTCCATCATGCAAGAGGGGCATGTAACTCTGATGGGACGTGTGGAAGGTATTCCCAGAGCAGCATTGCAGTTTGGACAGAGTATCGCCTGCTCGACTCCTTCCTGTCTCCTTTTTCCAGCTTGGCTTGGATCGTAGGTAAATCTGTATTTGTGAGTTTCTTGAAGGAAATTTGGCGAGCCCTCTCCCTGATTCCCGGTAGTCTTGAACTTCGATTTTCTCTCTGGAATGGAGACTGGCTGATTTGTGGCTTGGGGGGGCTTCGTCGGTCCGTTCTGAAAATCTTCTAGCTCGGATAGTATCTCAGATACAGGCATGTTGAGTTCCCTGGATGCCCTGTCTATCGCGAGAGTTCTCTCATAGTCCCCCATTCCAACGAACTGCTGGAGGATTACTGCCGGTATCTTCGCCATGAGGCTGCGACAAAAGGGCCCCCTTTCAATCTCGTCCCACCCCTGTTCATCGTACGCTATCCCTAAGAGCGTCCGATTTGATTGCACGTTGATGTTCCCCGAGTGCATAGAGTGCAGAGGGACCAAGGGACTGTGCGGAATAGATCCTTGCCCCCTCCTCTCCGAAGTGAGAAGCAGGCTACCTGTCTCGGAGACTTCGAAAGTAGTCGAGATGTCGGGCCCTAGTCCCCCCTCTATGTTTGTCGGGAGGTATGGATATCCGGATGTCAGGGCGGGCCTCACTGCTTCACTGAGTCCGGATGAGGGGTTTTCGAAAATGGCAAATGGGGATCCGGCCGAGTTGTTCGGGAGGCCGTTGGAAGAAGTGGCTGCAAGACATGCCGGTCTCATCACAGGAGGGAGAAAGATGGATGTTTCAAGTGCTGTTTCTCCAGATTTGGTACTTGAGGCCACTCAACTAGTTGCCAAGTCGTCTTCTAGCGTGGAAATTGAGCTTGACTTCGCCAGACCTGTTGCCGTGGGTGGCAATCCCACCTTTGACAGCATGAGCACCCCCTTGGGCCCCACGGGGGAAGTCGTCAGAGCAGAGGTGACAGGAAACGCGAAGATCTCGAGGAAGATAGCCTCAATTACAGAGGAGGTGGATGTTCTAGCATCAGAGGCGATGGGGGAGCTCGTAGATTCTGGTACTGGGGAGGCCCAGATTTCCAGGATGCTGTCCTCAGGCCTGCTGGGGAGGGAGGAGGGTAGGAAACTTGTTCCCACCAGATGGGGGATTACTGCAACGGACGACACCCTCGGGAAGAGGGTGTGGGACAAAGTAAGGTTCCTTCCATCATTGGACAAAGTGTTGGTCTTCGAAGCAGAATATCTGGACAATAGATTCCACGTTGTCCTCACACCTGGAAGCTGGGCCTTCCATATGATGGAGGCTTGGACGGGCGGTTCACTGTGGTCAGAAACCGGAAGGGTTCTTGGAGACTGGGAGGAGGGCAGTCCTAGGACGAAGTATGCAAGTAGGGTTACTGGGGCATATTACTCGGCGAGGCTGGGGGTACTGGAATACTTGGAGTCGATTGGGAGGTCTGGTGCCTGTCTGATCTGGAGGGACATTGGCCCGGGATACTGGGCCCCTGTTGGGGTGTGGCTAATCCGTGAGACGGTAAGGGAGGCCCTGCGGGGGAAAGGAAGGAAGTTCGATTCCCTTGAGGCCGCGATTGGGTTCATGTCCGATAGGGTTTCTTCGCCGAATGAGCTTAGGAAGTCATGGTTCGCGAACAGGAGCATTCAGATGAGGTTGGATGCATTCTAGTTTGACTTTCCTAGGAAGTCTCCGACTATCTCGCTCTCTGCCTTAATTAGCTGCTCGGCGACTGTTGATTTGGAGAGTCCGAGTTTGCTTGCAAGCCCCCTTATGGATACCTTCTTCGGAACTTCGTACCAGCCGCTCTTGTATGCCAGCTTCAGTATTCTGTACTGTTGTAGAGTAGGGCCATTCTGGGCTATTCCCTCGGAATTCCTAGCCTTGGTGACTCTCTCGATTGGTATTGCTTCCCTGATTGATCTCAAGAAGGAGACCATAGAGGATTGCCTCCCGGCTACTTGGACCACGAGGCCGTTGCTCGTCAGGTTTGTTCCCGCTAGGATTGTGAGGTCCCCATTCTCGAAGAACCTTCCAATAAAGTCCCTCGAGAACTCGAGAGAGATCAAGTGATGTGTCAGATAGTCGGTCTGCCATTCCTCTAGTATCTCTACAATTGTCACTCCTGGCATGCTGAAACCTGCCTGTGGACAGTCCCCATCAGCGGTGATGCACTCACACATTATTCGCAGATTGCCCCCCTCTACACCGAGGGTGCCCCTGTAGTCCCAGCTTATGCTGTTCATAGCAATAGCAGCGCGGGAGTCGTGGATTATTGAGGGGGCCGCGCACTCGACTCTGACCGCCCTCATGGAAATCCTCATCACCCCAGTGTATCGTGGAGGTTATCAAATTGCTTCATAGTTGCTAATCCAGATTCAGTTACGTCTCCTTCGTGCTCCTTCCTCGGCATCCAGTATGGCCTTGGCCACCTCTGGGGAGTATCCCATATCAGACAGTTTCCTTACTCCCTCCTCATTGTTGTCGGTCTGCTGCACTGCCACATCATCTCCCTCGGACATAGTGGATTCGACTTCCAACGTGCCATCAGAATAGCTACGTGGAGATGTGATTCGGCTCCTCCTGGCCATTACTGCTGCTGCAACCAGAAGGATTCCGGCACTGGCCGCCATCAGAGTGGCGAATGCGCTTCCTGTGATGGTGTTCAGGAGTGCGTTGGGGACGCTATCGTCCTCTGTCGAGTCCATGCATCCATCCCCATCGATGTCAGTGGATCTGTCGGATTTCCAGTTCATCACTCCAGTCGGGCAGAGGTCCCTTGAATCAGGGACCCCGTCGTTGTCGTCGTCCTCGTCCTCGGTGTCGTCCATGCAGCCGTCCCTGTCAATGTCGATTGTCAGGAATTGAGTGGCGGGGCACTCGTCGATAGCGTCGGAGATGCCGTCGTTGTCGTCGTCCCAGTCATCCGTATCCACGCACCCGTCCTGATCTACGTCGTTCCATGTCGTCGAAACCCAACCAGATGTGCGGTCCTCCTCGCAGTTGTCCGAGGGAGTGTTGATTCCGTCGTTGTCCAAGTCCATGTCCTCTGTCGAGTCGTTGCATCCATCTAGGTCTAGGTCTATCCCGGGCCCTATTGGGATGCTTCTCTGACATTGGTCCGAGTGGTCTGGAACCCCGTCGTTGTCGTCGTCTGCGTCCTCCATCTCGTCATGGCAACCGTCGAAATCCCAGTCGGTAATCAGTGTTGATTCCCAGTTTGACATGCCCATTAGGCACATGTCGTCATCATCGGGTACGCCGTCGTTGTCGTCGTCCTCGTCCTCGACGTCGTCGTGGCATCCGTCGCCATCGAAATCACCGGTTGGTTCTGAGAACCAAACTGTCATACCCTGAGGGCACAGGTCGTCCCCATCTTGTACGCCGTCGTTGTCGTCGTCCCTATCTTCTTTCAAATCGTGGCATCCGTCGCCATCGTTGTCGAATATCATGTCCGACCAACCAATTTCGCCCTTGGGGCAGTCGTCTTCGGTGTCAGCGAAAGGATCGTTGTCGTCGTTGTCGTCTTCGTCTCCGTCACGACATCCGTCGCCATCGTGATCCTCGGCGAAGTCCCCCCAGTACTGAGCTCCATCGGGGCACAAGTCTAGGTGGTTCTCAACCCCGTCACCATCGTTGTCGGGATCCTCGGAGGTGTCGTCGCAGCCGTCGTTGTCGGCATCAAGGTAGTCCCCCTGGACGCCCAGTGGGCAATTGTCCTCAAAGTCTAGGAATCCGTCATTGTCGTCGTCTGGGTCCTCCGTAGAGTCCCGGCATCCGTCCGAATCGTGATCGGTCTCGAAGTTGGAAGTCCAGTCGGTTTCCCCGAACTGGCAGCTGTCTTCCGAGTCGGGAATTCCGTCGTTGTCGTCATCATCCCAGTCTCCCTCATTGACTAGATTTACGAGAACTGTGATGCTGGTAGTCGCTTGGGACATTGTAGAGGAAGACACGGTAACTGTGACTTCGAACGACTGGTCCTGATTTGCCTCCCTAAGGCTGGGCGCCCTGAGGAATAGTTCCAACTCGGAGTTGACGTCCTCAACTAGAGTGGTGGTGGACTGGTAGTTCCCAGAAAAGCCCAGGTCAGAGAACCAGTTGGCCATGATCTCTGAAGAGGAAGCAATGACAATGTCACTGCCTCCAGGGACCCTTGGGCCTCTCAAAACTAAGTCTATGGATGTCGACTCGCCGGGGCTCAGCGTAACCTCTTCACCTTGATTTTCGGCTAGTACTAGGTCCATCTGGTAGACATTCTCTGACCACATGCACACGTCCCACTGATCCTCAGTGACTGTCTCTGATTCCTCGCAGTCGGGAGTCGTCCAAACGATATCCCTGTTTGGCCAGTCGAAGTTCACGATGGGCTGTGAGCCAGAGCTGATTCCACTCCCGAACACGCCCATCAGATTAGTCGTGCTCTGAGCGATAATCCTGGTATTGATGACTGCGTATGCTTCATCCAAGCTCTGTCCAAGTGGCAGTTGGCCATTTTGATCGAGCTGTGGCGTTGTAATCCTGGTCCATCGGAGCTCTACGACTCCCTCTCCATCAGCAGCGTCTGGGGATGACTCGAACCATGTCACGTGCACTGAACCGTCATTGTCGAAGTCCACTCTTGGGTTGGCGCCCCAAGTCATGTCGGATCCCGGTACAAGTGAGTCTGTGACTACGGATACTGTACTTAGGTCAAGTCCGTCTGCCTCGCCATCGAAAGGTCCGGCACGAGAAAGGTCCAGCTGCATGTAGTGCAATTGTGAAGGGGCTGTGCGGCTGTGCTCCTCGGAGCGGCCATCAACCCACACAACGTGTACGTTACCGTCGTTGTCGCTGTTAACCTCGGGACTAACGCTCCAGCCATGGCCGTTAGTGAGGCGTGTGTCGTTCACTATGACCAAGTGTCCGATAGTGCTCCAACCAATGCCATCCTGCCATACGTAGTCTACAGAAGGACCGGTGTCCTCAACGTATTCTCCAGTATCTGAGTCCACGCTGTGACCTGGGTCCCCCATGCTCCAAGTGCTCCTTGGGTTGCTAATCATGGAATACGGATCTAGTACGGACAGGTATGTCTCTGTGGAGCCACTGCTCGTTGTCAAAGCTATGATGGATTGTACAAGTGCATTTACCTCGTCCGTGTAGTTCGCGACCGGAATGATCACGTCGTCTATCCATGCTGCGTCGTTTCCTGAACTGACGCTTCCATCCTTGGCATAGGTCCACTTCAGCGTATGCTGACCTAGGGAGACCGGGGTCGAGAAGTTTCCACTCTGAGTTCCAGACCACTGAGCCAGTTGAATGCCGTCGAGGTAGAACTTGAGGAAGTCGTATCCCGCCTCGGATGATACGTTGTAGGAGAAGCTCACAGTTCCATTGGCTAGGACTCCGGTGAACTCGAGATTTGTGTTCTCCCCATGCGTTATTGCGCCTGATTGCGCGGAGTAAGATCCAGATATTGGCGTTGAAGATGGGTTTGTGGCTGAAACGTATGTGTAGTCGGCTGATACAGATGTGCCCCCGTCCCCATAGGTGTCGTTCAGGAAGATCGTGTAGTTCCCAGCGCCAGTGAAGCTCACTAGGACGCCGCTGTACTGGTTGTACACTGAACTGCTGTTGAAGGAGGCGACTGTGCCATCTGGAAGGATGACGTCCATGCTGAACTCTGAAGCCCAGTTGTCCACGTTCACAGTGAGGTCTACCGTCTCTCCAGCCGGCTGTGTGTAGTTGCAGGAGACTGAGTAGAAGGATGGGTTGCCTGTGGTCCCCCCTATGTCACACAAATTGGCCTGGGAATATACCAATCCGTTGTCGGCTGCTTCCACCGACCATATGTCCGAGGAGCTCGAGGAGCCCCATCCATTGGTTAGGTATCCCGATTCGAAGTCCCCCTCGAAGTTGGCCATGTTGTCTGATGGGTAGAGGAACATCTCGCCTCCCGCGTCCTTGGTCGCCGTGGTCAATCCGTCGCAGGTCCTGTCTGCGAGTCCGGTGAAGTTACCATTGCATTGTGCTAGATCCATCATATGGGAACGCACGTGAGTGTCATTGGCCCATATGGTATTGGCGCCGTATGAGGTTGTTCCAGCCACGGGAATAGGGATAATCCCTGCATTTACACAGGCGTCGTGTGCCTCTCTGATACTCTGGTTGTCATCGGCCTCCTGAGCCTGGTATCCATTGCCAGAGCCACCATATGGCCCTTCATCGGAGACGGGGATGATCAGCTTGGTCGCATTTGGGTTCCAAGCATGGTCTGCGGACGAGGGGGGGTTCCCGGGAGTCATTGATGAGTAGTCCCTCCATGAGGTGCAGGCCCATGTCGATCCAGGTCCCCACATCTCGCTGTAGTATCCCCAGTCTGTGGGGATGCTGAGAGCGGATTCGTTGTAGACGACCTCGGTGAGTGCTCTTATTCCGCCGGAGTTGTCCGTTGGGATTTGCCCGAGGTAGTCTGTTCTTGGGCCTGCGGTCCCGTTACCACCAGCAGAATACCCATCCTCGCAGTTTTTGTGGTTAGATGCATGAGCCATCTGACCGCTCAGAGCATAAAGCGTCTCTAGAACTGTGATGCTTGCCGACTCAAGGAGTGGCTTTACGCCTTGGAAGTACTCTCCGCTGGTCAGGTTTCCTCCATAGAAGACGGCGCACATGTCCTCCCACTCGGCGGTCATCGAACCAGATGTGTCTAGAAGGCCGACGTACTCGATCAGACTTCCACGAGTATCCTCCCATACCACGATTACCGTGTTGTTGACCCCTATGGAAACTGCTGGGTTGCCCTTGTACCCAAGTGCGGGGGTGACGAGTGTGTTGTTGATCACTACCTCTACCCCTCCGGTGGAGTTCATTGCGACCATCTTGTAGTAGATCAGAGGGGTTCCGAAGTAGAGTCCCTGTGGGTCATAGGTGTCGACCCAGACGATGTGCATAGCATCATTCGAGTCGACTGCTATGTCTGGGTCATTCCTGATACCAGTCCCATCTGCAATTATGTATTCACTAGTGAGTGTCATATTGTAAACGTCCCCTGTGGAGCCGTCTTGATCGTCTTCTGAAGGATCAAGAATGGAGTACAGTATCTCAACATCAGTAATCGCCCAAACGATATGTGCATTGTTGTCGGAGTCGAGGACCATCGAGGGGCTAGATACCTCTGTGTAGTTGCTCTGACCGACTAGGGTGTTAGCAATAAGAACGGTATCAATCCCATTGGTGGAAATCAATGCGTACTGTAGCATTGGGGATGAACCATTCTCAATCCAGACTAGGTGGACTCTTCCCTGGTCGTCCATTATTCCAGTTACCTCTATCGGGTTGGAGGTGTTTAGGTTCGAGAGTAGTGCTTGTGTGGCCGCTTCGTCAGTGGTGTTGTTAGCGGTGTTGTGCCTGGTTTGATCTGGTTCGAGGGAGACGCTGCCAAGTGACATAGAAGGTGCAAAAAGAGAGGTTACCAGTATTGCTGTAATCAGTAATGACATCTGAGATTTGTCGGTATTTCTCTTGGCTGATATTCTATTGCTTGCGTCTGCGGTGGCTCGAACCATGCCTTGGCAAGTGGTAATTAAACCAAAGTAGGCGTACCGGACATGTCCAGTGAAGCCAAAAAAACCGGGTTATCGCGGGTTCTTGAGGGCATCTATCCTCTCTGGGTGGATAGCCTCCCATGGGAAGTGCCCTTCACTCGTCGGGGATCTTCCAAAATGTCCCCCTGAAGCTGTCTTTCGGTAGATTGGGCGCTTTAGATCTAGATCGCTGATCATCGCTGCGGGCCTCCAATCGAACGCGTTCAGGAGCCTGTGGGAAAGCTCGTCATCGGGAATGGTGCCTGTTCCCGAGGTATCTGCGAGCAGACTGATTGGATTAGACACACCTATTGCATAGGAGACCTGGATCTCGCAGTGATCGGCTAGACCTGCCGCTACCACGTGCTTGGCTGCCCATCTGGCATGATAGGCTGCGGTCCTGTCGACCTTTGATGGGTCCTTCCCGCTGAAGGCCCCTCCTCCATGCATACCTCCTCCATATGTGTCCACTATGATCTTGCGGCCAGTGAGTCCAGCATCTGAGTAGGGGCCACCCGGGTCTGCGAACCTCCCCGTGCCGTTGACTATCAATTTGTATCCGGAAGATAGCCAATTTGGAGGTATGGCGTGCTCTACTACGTGCTTGCGAATCTGCTCCTGGACGAATTCTTGCTCCGCATTTACATCTCCACCGAATTGGTCCTTCAGTGCGTCGTCGTGCTGTACAGCGACCACGACGGTCTGAACGTGGCTTGGGTTACCCTCGGAGTCGTACTCCACAGTGACCTGGCTCTTCCCATCTGGGCGAATCCACGGGATTTCCCCGTTTTCCACTATAATATCCAGACGCCTGCAGATTCTTTGAGCCAATGCCGCAGGAAGAGGGAACAGCCTGCCATCCATGCCTGGCGTGCCCTCAGTCTCCTTGCATGCATAGCCGAACATTATCCCTTGATCGCCCGCTCCCTGAGATTCCATGTCACCATCGACGCCCTGGCTGATGAACTGAGATTGGGTTGTTATGAGGACGGTTACTTCGCATGTTTCTGAGCTGGTGGCGTCCATGCCTATGGAATGGTCGGTATAACCAATCTCGCTAGCCGCTCTCCTTGCTATGGAGACATACTCCTCGTCGCTGATTGCGCCTGCTAGGGTTACCTCTCCCGCTAGAATGATGAATGCCTTCTCCTCAGTGCCCTTAACCATGGTCTCAACGGCCACTCTGGCGTTTGGATCGATTTCTAAGCAGGCGTCCAATATTGAATCTGATATAGCATCGCAGAGCTTGTCTGGGTGGCCTGCTGTGACAGATTCAGCTGTCTTGGCGGGGGGAAGTCGCTCTGCCATGGTGTCAGAGGGAGGAAGCTTTCCTCATGAGTGTTGTCAGGGGGGAGCTCTCCTTTGAGAGATTGAAATGAAAAGGATAGGGGGTTTCCGCGGTGTGTGGGCGATATTGTCGCGGAGTTTGTCTGGACTGGGTCACGTGAGCGTGCGGAACTACTTCTGGCTTCCATAGAGCCTGATGACAAGGAGTTCTTTGAAGGCGAGGTTTTGGATGTCCAAGATGGTGCTGAATTGAGAATCAGAGTGAGATCAGGGACTCTTTCCAAGGTCAGGTCGACCATGGATGACATTCTGGCTTGTCTTTCAGCTGTAGAGGCTAGTTTAGTAGCTCTGGACGGAGAATAGCGGCTGTCTTCTGTTTCGGACCATTCAAGGCAGTGATTCCACACCGCGTTGCGTGCTTCGTCTACCCCACGACAGGTCGGACCTCCTGTGGTCAGGAGATTCTGCTACGCAATTGCTACTCGATTCTGCAGACCGATGGGGAGACTCAATGGTCGCAGACGAAGGAGGGGGCGGCAGTGGGTCTTCTGAGCCTGGGAAGGCAATAGTTGTCGCCAAGCAGACCGGGATTTTGTGTGGACGCCTAGTCGTTGAGAGGGTATTGTCCAAACACTATCCATCATGTTCTGTGGAGTGGCACATCACCGAAGGAGGGGATGTCGATGAAGGCGTTACTATTCTGACAATTAATGGTGAATGTGGTGAAATTCTACGTTCAGAGAGGATTATTCTCAACATCCTAGGGAGGCTTTCTGGCATATCGACCAATACGTCGAATTGGGTTTCCTCGGCCGGAGATATTGGCGTGGCCGGTACTAGGAAAGTGGATTGGGGACTACTAGACAAGTGGGCGATTCACATAGGAGGGGGTTTGACACACCGGCTCAGCAGAGCTGATGCCCTCATGATCAAAGATAGCGAAGTACTAGCGGAGGCTGGGACAGAGGGGAGTGAATTGGATGCTCTTCGCCGATTGATCTCTGACATAGACATGGAAGAGGACTCAGAATTCACCGTAGTAGAGGTTAGGACAGTGGAGCAAGCAATCGCCACTGCATCAATCTGGGACTCGAAGCAGAGATTGCGAGGAGGGTGCGAAAGAGTCGTTCTTCTTTTGGACAACATGGGGCCAAAGAAGGCCAAAGAAGCATCTGATTCCCTGGATAGGGAGGGGCTCAGGGCTTGGTGCGTACTAGAGGGGTCTGGGGGGGTGTCCTTGGAATCGCTGCCAGAATGGGGAGACAGTGGTGTTGATCTTGTATCCTCAAGCTCACTGAACAGGGGGGTTTCTCCTATTGACATGTCAATGAAATTTGAAGGTGGAAATTAATGGCAGAAATTCCTGACAGTCACCCTCGAAAGGCGTCACTCATGGCACGACAAAAGATGGTCGATGCGGCATCAATTGGGCTGTTGGCGGAGTCAGCCATGATAGCTCATGGAAGAGGGGAGGCGTATGACTATCTGCTAGGGGAGAGAACGATTGAATCCGCCTCACTGGCAATTTCAGAAGCGGCGGCCAGACTTAGTGAGGCGCAGAATCCGGTGATATCTGTCAATGGAAATACTGTGGTCCTTGCAGGGGATGACTTGATTCGGCTGGCTGCGATAGTCGGCTGTCCTATCGAGGTTAATCTGTACTACAGAACGGATGAGCGGATTGGTGGCCTTCTCTCTCTTCTTGATTCACAGAGGGAGAGTGTGGCCTCAGGGGGGCCTCCGGAGGGGTGGTCGGGGAATTGGAGAGAGCGTGTGCTCTCAGTCCCTCTACTCGGTTCTGAGCCGGATGGTTCGATATCCGGGCTGGCAGGGCCCCGTTCGTTGTGCTGCAAGGATGGGATAGAGCGTGCCGATGTGATACTAGTTCCACTAGAAGACGGCGATCGCTGTGAGGCTTTGATATCACTTGGAAAGCAAGTTCTAGTGGTTGATCTAAATCCCCTATCCAGGACAGCAAGAAACGCCACTGTAACAATTGTCGACGAGGTATCCAGAGCGGCTGCAGAGTTGGTGAACAGTGCATTGGACCCAAGTAGGAGCACAGAGTGGGACAACGAGCAGTGCCTCAGGGAGGCCTTGTCTGTGATATCTGATGCTGGTAGTCTAATCTAGGGGTACTGTTCTTTGAGCAAATTGGCACATCTAGCCGCTATTGCTTCCCCGACTTCTGTGGTCGTAGCATCTCCACCAAGATCGTACGTTACCGCGCCGCCTTCGGCAAGGTGCTGCGATATTGCCTCCTCAAGGATGTCTGCGCAAATCGTGGCGGTCTCATCGTCGTGCCTGATTCCAAGATGGTCAAGCATTAGCTGGACGGAAGAAATTGCTGCTATCGGATTGACCTTGTCCTTTCCTGCATACTTAGGGGCCGAACCGTGAACTGGCTCGAACAGCATGTGGTTATCCCCTATATTCGCACTTGCTGCCATTCCCATACCTCCCTGCAATACCGATGCCAAATCAGTAGCTATGTCTCCGAACATATTAGGGAGGACTACCACATCAAGATCCTCTGGATCTCTGACTAGCCACATAGTGAATGCATCGATGAAGGCCTCATTTGTCTGCACAGTTGGGTAATCCTGGGAAATCTCCCTGAACACCTTTCGAAAGAGCCTGCATCCCCTTGAGACGTTACTCTTGTCCACGCACGTAATCTTCTGAGGAACCCCCATACGGGACTCTCTTTTCTTCGCCAAATCGAAGGAGAACCTAATCACCCTTTCACTTCCATTCCTGGAAATGGGACGCGGGTCCCACTCGACCTCCCCCTCGAGGCCGGGGAATTTTTCGATAACTATCGGTTGATCCTTCTCGCCTCCTTTCGCAGCTTGAGCAGACCTACGAAGAAGGGAGTGATAGAGTCCTTCCGTGTTCTCCCTAACCAATACCATGTCGACCAGTTCGGGTTCCCAAATATCGGTGAACATCCCATGCACTTTGTGCTGAACTCCTTTGTACAACTTAACCGGCCTAACATTCGCGTAAAGATCCAATCCGGAACGCAGGCCGAGTATGCACTGCCCTCCTGCGTTGTCCCCATTTGGGAGTTTTGCATCAGGCCAGCCTATTGCACCCAACAGGATTGCATCTGATCTATCCCTGCAATGCTCGAAGGAGCCTTCTGGCCACTCCAATCCCGTCTCCAGGTAATACTGACCTCCGCATGGAATTTCCGTTATGTCGAATGAAAGGGGGCTAAGGTCCTCGAACACATCCATGACTCTTCTAGCCTCTCGGATGACCTCCTTACCAGTGCCGTCCCCTGGAAGAACGGCCACCCTATACTCCGGCATCAGCCTGTGCACCCGCTTTTCATTCATCAATTCACCCCAAGGAAAGTTTGGAAGTAAATTGACGGGATAGTTGATAGACGGTCACCACGAATGAAACGGATATGGAGCGGGGAACCGACGAAGGCGAGAGGTCTCCAAGGATTGATGTCAGAACCCTTCCAGAGTCTGTTGCGACATTGTGGGAGACGATGCTCAGGCTGGATCCTTCATGGGACCTTGCTAAGTGGTTGGACGAGCGTGCGAAGGAAGAGCTTGGCTTGGTTGAGAGTCATCTGGGCAGGGAGAAGTTACGAGTTGAGCAGCGACTTCATCGCATAGAGACCCTTGTTAAGAGACTCAAGCGCCAAAGAGAAGTCCAAGGAACCCAATTATCAGACCCCCATCAAAAGAATCTCTTCGATGTGTTTGGCAGTGGAGTAAGCAAGGGCGAGACTGAGGAGGACTTCGAAGCCGAGCAGGCGGCTGTGGACTTCGGCTCGATGGATGTAGGAGATGACCCCCTATTGGCAATAGTATCCGAGCATGTGCTGGGAATGCTTGAGGTTTCTAGGTTGGCCGGTCTGGCTCCAGTACACTTTGATTCACTTGTCAGTGAGCTTGTTCCACTGGGAATTAGAGTGGATGATCTGGATGAGGCGATAGCATGGCTTCTGCAGTCAGAGGCAATTGTGGAGATTGATGAGGATGCGTTTGCTTTGAGTGAGTGAACTTCCGCTTCTCGTCAAGTCATACAACCATTCAAAAAAGGAGCGTTTGTCGTTCAGACTGGTCACAATGGTTAGCGATGCTTCGGGCTGGTACGCAAGGCTTGATCAAGAGTGCCCGGACCGCATTCAGCAGATTCGTATGTGGTTGGATTCCTGGGAGGATTCCACGAAGGCAAATGTCCCAATTGCTGCTTCCCTGCCAAGAAGTTGGCCTACACTTCCTGCTGGGCTTCTGTATGATCCGGGAGCGGTTCTGGACAGGCTCCTGTCTAGGTACGAGGCGGTATCTGACGGTCGTTCACCGAGAGGTGCCTTCTCTACCCCGAGTCGGCTAATTCAAGCAGTTCTGGCAGATGAAATCGGGCAGGGAAGTCAGAAGAGGAAGGAGGAGGACCCTGTGACTCTTTCCCTGTCTGCAATCCCCCCAGGATTCAGAGATTATGCAGAGAGATTCAACCATAATGTATCAGGTTCGAGAGAGGACGAGGAGGAGGATTCTTCCAGGACCAAGTCCGGGGTGCCACTACCTTTTGCTGATCCCTCGTGCGGAGCGGGTCTGGTTGCATCGCAAGTCATTCGGATTCACTCTCAGAGATTGGAGAATGATAGTGAGTCGGTGAAATGCAATGACACTCTGAAACTGCTCGAGGGTATGCAATTTCTTGATTCATCCGAGATCGCAGTAGAAGCAGCAAGGAGGAGGATTCTGATTACTCTGGGAAGAGCCGGTCTGGTTGATCTAGAGGGTGATGGGCACGAAGGGGTGATCGGTAGAAATGAGGCTGAGATGATATTGGAAAGTAACATCAGAATTGGTGATTCTCTTCTTGACGAGTGGCCTTGGAATGAGTCTCCCATGCTCGTGATATCCAGGCCCCCCTGGATTAGGATCAAGGATAGGTTCAGAGGCCATGAAGAAGGAAGCAGGCTGAGGAGAGACCTTTCGGGAAGGCTGCGTAATGCGGTAGACTCTGGGGGGGAATTGAGATTCTCTGCACTGAAAGGAAACGTGAACCTCTATCGGCTTTTCCTAGAGAGATCTCTACAGATAGTTTCTGAAGGAGGCAGGGTCAGGATGGTAGTTCCGGATTCCCTGTTAAGAGAGAAAAGCAGCGTACCACTGAGGAAATTACTGGTGGAGGATAATGAGTGGGTCTCCACCTGGAGCTTCCCGGACCCCCAACGTATTTTCCCGGGAATATCACAGGGATTCGCGGTTTTGGGAATAACATCTGGTGGTTCTACCGATGTGATGACGAGCTTCGGGCCGCTTGGGGTTGACCAAGTATTACCAGATACAGGGGTGTCGAAAACTTCACCCTTCCTTGAGCTGGAAAGGGGGCCTTGGTCGTCATGGACTGATGCTACATGGGCAGTACCCAGAATGCCTTCAGATGAGTTTGACAGGAGGAGGGTTCTGGATGCAATCGGCAGACTTGCAGATCGGCCCCGGCTATCGGAAGATTCCAACTGGCTATGCCCTGGTTCGGAAACAATAAGGGTTAGAGTTGGGGAAATTGACCAAAGCAGCTCATCATCCAATATCTCCGATTGGGATGAAGGGGGGAAAGGGGTTCCATTCATCAGGAGCGCCCACTTCTGCCTAGAGGGGGATGCTGTTGTCATTCGACATCCCGCATATGATTCAGACATACCAAGTAATTCGATCCAGAAATCCCATTCTATGTGGAGTGGGGATAACAAATCCAAGGGCTTTCCGAGGATTGCATGTCAAGCGATTCTGAACTCTGCGAATGAGCGGCGTCTGAGGTGGGCTGTAGTGCCAGGGGATTGTGTACTTGGAAACTCAGTAAACTTCCTGGAGTTACCTGAGGGGGTGAAGGGCATCCTCGAGGAGGAGAATGGGTGCTTGGAAGAGGGGCTAAACTGGCTATGTGAGCAATTGAATAGTGTGGATCTTGATTTGTGGTCAAGGGCATGGGGGGCCAACAGCAACGTAAACAACTACGAGATTGAGAGTCTTCCTTTTCCGATGCCGAGTCGGAAAGATTGGCTTTCTGAATAATGACTTACATGGAAGTTAGTGGCGCGGAAATGGCTTTCCGCTATCACGAATGTAGGGAGTCAATACCGAATAGACTATTATCGTGTTATTGCGTACGGTAATCGTACTATCGCGGTAGCTTTGTGATGGGGGATAAATAATGGGCATTAATCCGAAAATTGGCATCACCGGTTTACCTCGATCTGGTAAGTCAGCGGTCCTTGACAAGGTAGTGAAGATGGTTGTTGAGGAAGGCGGGGATTCGAGTGGGGTTCCAGTTATCGCGGGAATGCGGTCCGAGGCGATTGTTGAGGACGGCGAGAGGGTCGGGTATGCATGTGTAAATATCGTAACTGGGGAGAGGGGGGTAATGGCCCACAGAGATATCGACTCGAGGAACCGGATCCTTGGATACGGGATTGATCCTACGGAAATTGACAGAGTGGGGGTCCCAGCCATTTTGGATGCGATTGGTAATTGCCAATACTTGGTAATTGACGAAATTGGTAAGTTCACAGTTGAAAGTGAGGGTTTTGTATCGGCGGTTAGAGAGGCCTTGGACTATGACATGCC
>DAQP01000045.1:2257-13481 GCA_002504435.1 Euryarchaeota archaeon UBA438 | reverse complement strand
GGGCGTATACTGGAAGTCACCCCTGTAAACAGGGCCCTCCTGCCCTACAAAATTCTCAAGCTAATTCAGGAAGACTACTGAGCAGGCTTAGTCAAGTTGATT
The DNA here is from genome assembly GCA_002504435.1 of Euryarchaeota archaeon UBA438. Taxonomy (GTDB): domain Archaea; phylum Thermoplasmatota; class Poseidoniia; order Poseidoniales; family Thalassarchaeaceae; genus MGIIb-O5. Next base: position 13,379 of record DAQP01000045.1, on the reverse strand, counting down.
CGTTGGTGCCCTAGTTGGATGGCAATGGAGTCGCCATCGAGACGCCTTAGGAGAGTTCTCGGCGGGCTCTGCATTGCGCTTCTGTTCCTCACTGCCTTGTCCATCGAAGATGGAAGCCTGGTCGTTATGGATGATGATTCTTCGAATAGTGACGATACTGCGGCGGTTTTCCCAATACTAGCAATCATCTTTGGATTGCTATATATTTCAATTACAAGAGCAGGGGGTCGAGAGTACGGCAATCACTTCATGGACAGATGGGTAAGTAGGGAAGGTGAAGAAGAAATGACCTCCAGGCTTAGGTTGGAACAGGACGAGGCCAGTGTTGATGGAATGGGTACGGCTTGGGCCGAACTAGAGAAGAGCCATCTTGAGGAGAGTCTCGGAGAAGAGGAGTGACAATCGAAACCTTGACTCGATAGAGGCTCTCGCATTGTTGTGGGTGAGACGATGAGTGAGGTGCCTGAAGACCTGAAATATACAAAGGAACACGAGTGGATTAGAGTTGAGGGCGGTGAAGTGGTAATCGGTATTACCGACTTTGCTCAGAACGCTTTGACGGATGTTGTTTGGGTTGAGCTCCCTGACGGTGGAGCGGTGGTTTCCTCGATGGAGTCCTTTGCCAGCGTTGAGTCGGTCAAATCAGTGAGTGAAATTTACGCCCCTGTGGGCGGTGAAGTGATCGGCGTTAATGAAGAGCTGGAAGATGCCCCAGAACTAATCAACGAGGATCCATATGGCGATGGTTGGATTTGTCGAATTTCTGTTTCGGATCCCTCAGAGCTCGGGGCGCTTCTCGATTCAGTTTCCTATTCGGAGCTGATTGCGGAGTAGGGTGTTGGCTTGAAGTCTGTGAACATCTACGTCGATGGTTCTTGCGAAGACAACAGAAATGTGACGTCCTCCACCCCTGCTGGTTGGGGTTTCTGTGTGATTATCGGTGATAGCGGTGCTGGAAAGGGGCAGGGTGACTTAGTCACAGAGAAATGTGGCCGGGTAGTGACTGGCCCTGAGGAGGATAGTTTCCTAGGAGCGGAGGTCGGATCAAACAACACGGCAGAGCTCAGTGCGATTGCCCACGCTCTGAGATGGATACTTGTCGAGTCGGACATAGAGGGAGTGGTGATTAGGACTGATTCAAAATACGCTGGTAATGTATCTTCGAGTGCTTGGAAGGCAAAGGCTAATGTGGAGTTGGCTAAACATGTTCAAAGCCTCTGGGAAGAGGTGTCCAGAGCCTGTAGCTTGGAATGGGAGCATGTGCGTGCCCACAGGGGGCACAGGTGGAATGAGCGTGCCGACCATCTCGCTTTCAGAGCCATGAGGGGGGATTCTCCAGTACCCCTGCAATTCTGGAAGCCTGGTATGCGTTAGTCAGAACAATTCCAAGAGATATAGGAATCCTAGGAATGCGTGTATGACGACTAGAATTGCCATCACGTCGCTCATTCTGCCGTGAAGGTCTCTTGATCTGGAGTGTGTTTTTCCTTCCTCCTTCAGATCCCTAGTTTTCCTTCCAAGACGCCATAGGATTGTCATCAATATCAAAGCTAGAATTCCTGCCCACCCGTGGTAATGGCCTGGAATTAGATATTCGAGTGCTGGCTTGCCCTCAAGAACCGCTCTCCCGATTTGGGCGATGAATGCAATTGATATTATTCCCAGGAGGTAGAGCATGACTGCATCACCCACATTCTGATGTTCCTGAAGCGATTCTTCCCTCTCCTCGGATTTCAGAGACGTTGAGATTTTTCTCCACGATCTTTGTCTGAAGAAGATCCTGATGAGCAGCAATGCCAGTATTGGGTGAACCAGTAGAACCGCTGCGCGGACTACATCCATGCACCATGGTGTGGATTATCCATCTTGAGTCCTCTCCATGACGCCTTGCTATGCAAGGCGATGTGTTGATGTACACAGTCTACTCGGGCTAATCACCGAGGCAATCTGATGGAGGAGTATCTACTAGATTGCTTGGAAATGCTCAGTAGGGCGGGTGATGACGAAGTCAGGCGCAAAAAGGAGATTACAAAGTCACCCTCATGGGAACTGTTGGATGTAGAATGGAAGGCTTTGGCGATGATAGGTGCCGGCAAGGTTGCTGGTGATAGCGCCGGAATGGAGGCCGAAGTTGGAGGCATTTCTCGCACTAGAAGGGTTGGGAGGAGAGGTGGCAGAGGCCGCGTTCGGGGCATAGAGGACAGGGTTGCCTCACCGATGAGTGTGATTGGTGGCCCCCTTCCGGCGGGCTATCGACTGGCTGTACTAATCGTGCAGAAGGATAGAATGAAGGGAGCTTGGAACGATAGCATGGACTCAGACATGGATTCGATTAGACAGGAGTGCGCATTGGGGATCCACCCTGTCTGGGAGAGGATGGCGCGCGAGTCGCCCTTGCTAGCTGAGCTGGGGTTGTTTCCTGTTGTTCAGCCTGAAGGCGGTTTCGGAGATTCGAGTGCTTGGATAGAAGGAGCGATGTTTGATCATGGAGATTTTTCTTCTCTACGAGAGTGGCTTATTATGGACGTCCCTCAGAAGCTTACTGCCTCTCAGATGAAGGCACTGAAGAGCATACAGCGGGACTTGTCGGGTAGAGCCCGTCCCTCACAATGGGAAGATTGGATGTCTCCTTCCCTGGAAGGTTTGAGCGGCGAGGGAGCCCTGCTCGAGGGGATACTTCTGGCAGCATGTGGATCTACGAGAGCCGTGGAAGTTCTAGAGGGGGTCGAAGGAGATTGCTCGACGGTTTCTTCCAAACACGCCGAGCTCATTAGAGCGAGGAGAGGGGAATTTGGCAGATGGAAGGAGGCTGCTATGTGCCTCGATGAGGATACACTCTCGGTCGCATTGAGGATAGAGTCTTGGAAGTCCTTTGATGAGAGTGTTGGGTCCCCTTCATTGGAGGAGAAGATTGGTGGAGCTGCTTTGCTTGGAGACATAGGATTAGAAATTCCCGATGCACTTGGGTGGTCCATTTGTTATGATTTGATTAATTCAGACAAGAAAGAGAGTGCAATTGGGTACATTGGTGGGGCTAGTGTTTCTTCCGTAGAAAATGTGGGGGCTTGTCTTGAGCTTCTAGAATTGGATGAGTCTGGAGAAATTGATCGCTCGTTGAAGAAATATATTGACGAGTCATCGGATGAGGAAGGTGTTCTACTGATTCTAAGACATGATGCTGCCACCAGTTCGGTTCGGCTTCATGCAGCGAGCAAGCTAAGCTCCGAGGATTCTATAAGACACACGGATGACATCATTTCTGCGTTTACTAGGACTGCTGAGATCGGAGGTTTGGCGGAGTCTTTGATAGGGGATAATTCCCTTCCTAGAGCATATCCTTTCCGTGCAATGATGGCTTGGCACATGATTAGTGCTGGTGAAGCGGCTGAGATTGCGAAGGATCTCGAAGAGGCGCGAAAAACCGCACTACTTTCGATTGATATCGCAGAAGAGGATGGTGTTCTTAGCGACGTAAGCATAGGGCTGATATCCCTGCTGGACGGTATTACCGGGAATCTTGACGCTGTGAACAAAAAGCTTGACCACAAGGGCGAGAGGGCGTTGAATGAGATACGTAATGCCCTTTCTCCCGAGGGGAACGATGTGGTTCGAGAAAAAAGCATCGAGGCGTTGACGAACTCTGTTGATAATAGCGATCTAGAGACAATTGAGAGGAGGCTATTCGAGGCATTGGTTAACGCACTAATCCTGAACAGGGCGGCTGTTGATCTGCAGAGTGGGGAGCCTGCTAGAAGGAATTCAGCAATTTCCTCTCTTGAAAATCTGATTTCAGATGATTCGGTTTCTATGAAGACCATCAGATTTGCATCTGATTTGGTTTTTGAACACAGAATTGGCATTGAAAGTCTGGATTCTTGGTACAATGTGAACAATAGAGCCGCAGTGGAACACCAAGTTGTTCGGGCGGCACTATTGGAAAGCAAGGGGGACTTTGCAGGTTCTGCTTGGTCACACAGAGAGGCCGCTATGAGGACAATGGGGGAGGACTTAGAGAAGTCTGCGACTTTCCTAAGGTGGTCGCTGATCTCATTCGCCCATGGGGGCTGCTGGAAAGACGCCGTTTCATTGATTGAGGAGTATCCAACAATTTCGGCCTCCGTAACAAAGAGATTCAAACTCTATCTCAGAGTTTGTTTGGATCAAATAGAGGGTAGGAGCAATGAAGCAACAACGAGGGTTATCCAGTATGTATCTAATGATCAGGAAAATGAAGATGGCGAGGTTGTTTCGAGGCTGGAGGGATTGGAGTCACTCCTGATGTACCCTGATGAGCGAGACCTCCCTCCTAATCCATTCAGAGGGAGGGTGAAGGCCGCGAAGAGGAAACTGGGCCACTCCACACAGTCTGCAATGACCGAGCTAGATCATGACTTCGAGTCGGCAATGATAGAGGGAGAGAACACCTTGAAGCTAGTTACGATCATTGAGCAGATATCCGAGAAGAGTCCTATTCGAGGCCTGCGTCTGTATGAGAGGGCAATTAGTTCCGGGAAGTTCGATACTGCAGGAAACAAGAGGCTCAGGGATTCTCAAAGAATACTCTTTACCAGGCAAAGAGATGACATCTCCATCAGGGAAAGGAAGAACCTCAAATCGCTCTCCCTCAAGCCGCTGGTCCTTATCGATACAAACATCCTGATAGACGCACTCAAGGATGACCTTCTAAGGGAAATTTCTGGAGACAGCCTTGGTAGTCTAGATTGGACAGTAGACAGGGCCTTTCACTGGATGATTAGACGTAGGAAGGACGCTGATGAGATATTGCTGTCGATTCCAACTGCTGCGAAGAGGGAATTCCTGAATAGGACAAAGAGCCCAAATTCCGTAATAGGGCTGTTCAGCAACACATATGTCGACAGGAAGGCTTGGGCTGAGAAGGTTTCAGAAGCCACTCTCAGGGAAAAGGTGGAGGGGGTACTTTCTGATTTCGAAAGCTGGGTCAGCAGCGTTGACAATAAGCAGAGATCAGAAGTGGAGTTGGAGGAATTCCTATTGGGCCATGAGGAGATTTTCAGAATAGTCGATCAGCATAAGAGAGAGCGTCACGATGAAGTCGCTCCGAGAACCAAAATAGGAGGGGCGGAAATATACCCCGAAATGGGAGATTGCGATATCATGAGGGAGGCAGCGGTAGTTGCCAATGGAGCTCATGCGGGAATTGGCAGCATTGTGGTGGCAACAAGAGATTCCGATTTCAAGTTGGTATCAAGGGCTTTGGAAGAGAGCTTCGGATTCGGAGTAGTGGGAGACGCACAGCAATTGAGGTTGTTGAGCTAGTCTTGTTTTAGGTTCTTGTTCGACTCCAGTGACTCACCCAGTCTCCTCATGATTGTAGTTGCTGATTCTACGCTATTGACCGTCTCCACGCTCTTTCCGGCTGACCACAGATCGTTTGAGGAGTTCTTCTTTCCTCTCGCTAGTGCCCTCATCCTCCAGAATGATATTGATGTGATCAGGACTCTGGTCCTATGCTTGAACCTGCTATTGAGCAGTTTTCTGATTAGCCAGTTGTTGTGCCGCTTCGTTCCGCTCGTGCTGATTACAGCGATGGGCACGCCCGTGAGTTTTGTGGTCCATGTGATGTCTTCCTCCTTGGCTTCCACGATTGCATCCTTGTAATCCTGTGGGGTGGTGCACTCTTCAGTGGCGATGAATCTGGTCCCCATTTGAACGCCGTCATACCCCATCTCCAAAGCCTCATTCAGCTCTTTTTCGCTTCCAATCCCACCAGCACAGATCAGGGGCACCCCCATGTCCGAGAGATCTTCGTACATCTCTTCCATTGACATCTGTCCCAAATGGCCGCCTGCCCTGTCGTTGACACAAATCAATCCGTCAACGCCGCATTCAATACCCTTCTCTGCATGGAACCTATTCGTCACGTCGTGGTAGACGAAACCGCCTTTGGCGTGAACCTTCTCACAAACCCAGTCTGGCTTTCCAAGAGACGTGACGAAAAACCTGATTCCCTCATCCAGTGCTATGTCAATCCACTCGGACATTCTCTTGAGGTACTTATCACTGCCTTTCTCAATTAGGGCATTGAATCCTATCGGCTTGGAAGTGAGGGATCTGATATGACGTATGGCGGCCCTCAGTCCCTCTTTGGTGTCTGGCTTATCATATCCATGGACCATGGTTGCAGACACGGGTTGCACTATGGCGATTCCGCCTCCTTCCGAAGCGGCTGCGACTAGCTCGGTATTGGAGCAGGGGTACATGGCACCGCAAATTATCGGATACTGAATACCCGCGTCTTCGGTTAACCTAGTGCTGATCACCTGCTCACGTCCTGTCAATTACGAGGAAGTTCCACTTGAAGACCCATTCTGATACCACCTCACCAGAGGAGTCCTTTCCGATGGAGAAGAAGTCCTTCTCGACTGCTTCGCCCGTCTCCATGCTTTCTTCTATGGCCTCACGTGCTGCAGCCACGTCATTGCATGTGAACGTAATTCTCCCTTTGGCCCTCTTGACGAACTTTGCTTCCGTTCCGACAACGAACATCCGTAGCTTCTCAGGCATTGACCTTGACATTGCGAAGGGGGCCGCGCCAGTCGCTAACTCTGCACCCATCCCTTGAACCGCCCAATACATCGTTTTGAATGGGTTCTGTGTCCTCCACCCTCCTGGCAGAGAAGTTACACAGGATTCGTGATCCAGCTTGTCCATCCTAAGGCCCGCGAACCAAGCAGTGGGCATTGAAAGAGCTGTGAATGTCCTGAACTTCAAACGGCTCTTCAGTCCCCTGAACTCGGAATTCAGTTTGGTGTCATCTATTGGCACCAAATCCCTCCTAATTGGTGCCCATAAGTGAGTCGACCATCTCACAGTATCTTTCCATGGCGTCCGACTCGCTTGTTCCAGAGATTGAGTTCCATGCCTTCCACTTCGCCCGTTCTTTCAGACCTCCTCTGGGCCTTCCCTCACAATCGCCCTCTGTGGCCTGCTTGAATAGAGCGTAGAGGTCCAGAAGTTGTTCATTCGTTGGTTTTTCAGGAAGCTCCCAAGCCTTCTTTGATGCACGCTTGAACCTGAGTCTCAAAGTCTGGCTGGCCTTTCCTGTCATTACATCATCTCCACTGGGTAATCCATGAGGTTCTTGTGCCCTGACTGAATCCTAGCTGCCAAGCCAACTGTCTCTGGGAATATTCTCTTGAAGAAGTATCTAGCACTGGCGATTTTCGCATCGTAGAATGGTTCTCCTTTCCTCTCGAGCGATATTTTTGCCATCCTAGCCCACATGTACGCGAGAAGCACATTTCCGAAATACCGACAGTAGTCGGTCGCTCCAGAAGCCAAGAAGTGCGGATTTGCCTGCCCTTCGGCTATCATCAGGAGAGTGAGTTGTTGTAGGCCCCTTACTCCTTGGTGAAGGGGCTTGTTGAATTCCGCCATCTCTGGAATCTCCTTGTTCTCCTCGATGAAATCTGTTAGTGGCCACATTAGGTACCTCAGATTCTTACCCATATTCTGAGTAATCTTCCTTCCTGCCAGGTCGAGTGCCTGGATTCCGTTTGTCCCCTCCCAAATCTTGGAGATTCTAACATCCCTGTAGAATTGCTCGACTCCGTATTCGGTACAATACCCGGCTCCGCCCATGACTTGCATACATGTGCTGGCAGACTCGCAGCCAAGATCTGTGAAGTGGGCTTTGACTATGGGGGTGAACATGGCGACCAGAGCTTCTGCCATTTCCGCTTCTTCCTTGTCATCACTATTCATCTGATCAAGCAGGATTCCGGTCCAAGCCGCCAGCGCTCTGCAGCCCTCGGTATTCACCTTGGCTTCCAGGAGCATTCTCCTCACATCTGGGTGAACTAGGATGTTGTCTGCACTCTCGTTTGGTTCCTGTGGACCCTTCAAATCCCGTCCTTGACGCCTCTCCTTCGCCCAGGCCAATGAGTTCTGATAGGCTATCTCGGCGAGGCCGATTCCCATCATCCCGGTCGCAAGTCGCTCCCTGTTCATCATCTCGAACATCAATGGCATTCCGTTGTGGAGGTCGCCAACTCTCCATCCTACGCTGCCGTCGAAATTCATGACGCAGGTTGGGGATGCGTGGATGCCCATCTTCTCCTCGCTTCCAGAGCAGGTTACGCCGTTGTGGTTGGCCCTTAGGTCATGAGAAAGGCCCTCGACCCCTCCTGACTCCCAATCGGATGGAAGATACTTTGGGACTAGGAACAGAGAGATTCCCTTGGTCCCCTCAGGGGCCCCGGGAGTCTTGGCTAGGACGAGGTGGATAATGTTCTCAGTCATGTCATGCTCGCCGTAAGTGATGAAAATCTTGGTTCCGGTGACCATGTATGAGCCGTCGTCCTGTGGTACTGCCTTGGTTGTGATGATGCCAAGATCGGTTCCAGCATGGGGTTCTGTCAGGCACATCGTGCCTGCCCACTTGCCGGAAGCGAGTTTGGTGGCGAAGTAGTCGATTAGCTCCTTTTCTCCGTGCTCTGTTAGGACGTCGTAAACCCCCAGAGAGAGAGCCGGTAGGACGCTCATTGCCATGTTTGTTGAGGTGCCAAACTCTGCCCATGTGACGGCTTGGAAGAATACTGGAACTCCCATTCCTCCGTGCTCGGGCTTGCATGCAGTGGAAAGCCAGCCTCCCTCTATGCTCTCGTTGTAGGCGGACTTGAACTCCTCTGGCATCGAAATATTTCCATCATCGAACTTCAGGCCCTCCCTGTCCCCTAGCTGGTTGATTGGGAGCCAAACCTCCTTTGCGTGCTCGGACCACCCCTCCATCAGCATCGAGAGGAAGTCGGCGTCGAAGTCGTACCCAAGATTTTGAACGATGGGGATGGCGTCGAACATCTCGTTGAATAGGAAGTCATAATCCCTGACTGGTGCATTGTACTCTACCATTATCTCACCTCAATTCCTCAGTGGCTTGCCAGTCTCAAGCATGTGTTGCATTCTGTCCAGAGTGTCGGGATGCCTGCCGAGCCTCGCTATTGCGGACTTTTCCATGGCCAGGATGTCGTCTTCCTCCAAGCTCTCAGTGATGTCCGTGTCTCCCCCGGATAGAATCTCCGCTAGGGCGGTGGCAACAACCACATCATGCGGGGTTGCCATGCCAGAGAGAGCAAGATCGTTGAGGGCGAGTTGGAGGCCTGCCATGCCAGTGGGGCCGGGAAGTGAGTAGTTCCTGGGCTCGGGTGGCTCATAGCCTTCGGAGAGCTCGATTACCCTCGCCTTGGCATCTGCTAGAAGCCTGTCCCTGTTCATCGTGATTCGGTCCTCTGGTCCAATGAAACCCATTGAACGGGCCTGTTCGGCTGACTTTGCGACTTGTGCCGTTCCGATGTACTCGAATGCCTTCATGACGGGCCCCATCGGCCCTTTGCTGGCTAGTCCGAAGTCATTCAACCTCCCTAGGAGCTCCTTACACCCGCCCCATGCAGGGATGATGCCGACGCCCACCTCTACCAAGCCTACGTATGACTCAGAGTGGGCTTGGACAGCATCGCAGTGCATTAGGACCTCAGCCCCACCACCGAGACACATGCCTGCAGAAGCAGCTACAACGGGGATTTCGGAATACTTGACTGTCTGATATGTGTCCTGGCCCAGCCCGATGAAATCCTCTAGGTCCTTCCAAGCAGCGAGGTTTGCTGCGAACAGTGCTAGTCCCAGGTTCGCCCCCGCGCAGAAGTTCGAGGCGTCGTTCCCGATTACTATCCCCTTCAGACCCTCTGTCTCGGCCATATCAACTGCGTTGAGTAGCATCTCCATATTCATTGGATCCATGGCGTTCATCTTGGTGTGATACTCCACCAACAGGACGTCGTCGCCCATGTCCCAGATACTGGCGGAGCCGTTTCTCTTCAGTGGCTTGCCCCTCCTCTTGAGGTCGGCCACGTTGAGGGTCTCATCGGGCCTTTCCACGACTATCATTTCACCGCTCGGAGAGAGTCTTGTGATTTCTCCGCCCTCTATGCCGTAGAAAGATCCCTTCTCGGCGGCCAATGACAGGAAGCTGGGTACCTTCCTGCCCGTGGCCTTTAGCCTCTCGACCATCGAGGAGGCCCCGATCGAGTCCATCATCTCGAATGGCCCCCTCTTCCAGTTGTATCCTACCTTCATCGCGCCATCAATTGAGTATATGTCGTCGCTGACGTCCGGTACTATGTGTGCTGCGTAAGACAGTGAGTCGAGGAGCACGTCCGACACGAATCTGGCGCCGTCGTCATCGCAGTCCATCAGGGGCGCGAGCCCTCTCTTGCCCATCTTGGCCGAGGGGAACGCAGCCCTGCGGTTGGCCGTGTGATACTCTCCCGTTGAGAGGTTCCTTGCTTCCTTCACCTTCTTTCCGCCCTCTCGGTTTAGTCGATAGAAGCCGCCCTTGCCCTTCCTCCCGGTGTACCCGTCATCGATCATTGACATGACGATCCCCTCACCGGTTCCGGCTATCTCGTGGAATGGATCGTCATCGGGGAGGTGAGAGAGCAGGCTCCCAGTTACGTGGGGGATTAGATCGATTCCTACTAGATCCATCAGAGCGAAGACAGCGGTCTTGGGCAGGCCGATAGGCCTTCCGAGCATGGCATCGGCCTGCTCTATGGATAAGTCATGATCCAATGTGGCCTTGAATGCCCTCTGGATGAAGTAGACTCCTAGCCTGTTGCCGATGAAACCAGGCCTGTCATTGCACATTGTGACCCTCTTCCCTAGGTCCAGATCAGCAAATGTACAGAATCTCTCAACGGTTGCCTGATCCACCTCGGGGGCTGTCACTACCTCTAGGAGAGGAAGGTACCTTGGCGGGTTGAAGAAGTGGGTGATGAGGAACCTGGAGGCGATGTCTTCCGGTAGCTCTGAGACCAGTTCGGAGCGTGGTAAAGTGGAGGTGTTGGAGGAGAGTATGGTATTGGGCCCGATGTGCTTGGATATATTCGAGTAGAGTGTCCTCTTTATGTCGAGGTTCTCGATTATGACCTCGACTACCCAATCGAAGTCCTTCAGCTTCTCTAGGTCATCCTCTATGTTACCTGGGGTGATCCTCTTCGCGTTGCGCTTGTGCATGAGCATCTCGGGATTTGACTTGTGCATCTTCTGAATTGCGTCTCTCGCTAGCGCACTCCTGTCCTCGGAG
>DAQP01000045.1:1653-1858 GCA_002504435.1 Euryarchaeota archaeon UBA438 | reverse complement strand
ATGACAGCGACCCTCTCTATCGAACCTGCCATCCTACCACCTACATTCTTTCTAGGACCGTTGCGATTCCCTGACCGCCGCCTACACACATCGTAGCAAGGGCGTGCTTGGCCTCGCTCTTGCTCATCAGCTGCGCAGCCTTTCCTGTGATTCTTGCTCCACTGGCGCCCAATGGATGGCCTAGCGCTATTGCGCCTCCTTCGAT
>DAQP01000045.1:0-1286 GCA_002504435.1 Euryarchaeota archaeon UBA438 | reverse complement strand
GCGAATGCCTCATTGAGCTCTATGATATCTACGTCATCGATTGTCAGGCCGGCTCTGTCAAGGGCCTTCCTAGTGGCCTCGACTGGGCCTATTCCCATTATCTCAGGGGAGCAACCCGAGACAGAGGTGCTCAGTATCCTGGCGAGAGGCTTCAAGCCGTGCTCGGATGCGAATTCCTCTGAGCAAACTAGGACGAATGCCGCACCATCGGTGAGTGGTGATGCGGTTCCAGCTGTGACCGTTCCACTTGCGTCGAATGCCAGTCGGAGTCCGGCTAGGCCCTCAGCGTTGGTATCCGGCCTGATGCACCCGTCGGCGTCGACCGTTCCGTCGATGGTGTCGATTGGGATGATCTCCCCCGACAGGTTTCCTGACTCCCTCGCGGATGATGCACGCGACTGGCTTTCTATAGCGAATTCTTCCTGAGTCTCCCTGTCTATGCCATACTTCTCAGCTAGGTTCTCGGCGGTGATACCCATGGAGGTGAATGCCTCAGGGTAACCGGAGCTGAGCTTCGGATTTGGCATGGGGTTGAATCCCGTCATAGGGATCCTTGTCATCGACTCTACCCCTCCTGCGATGAAGGCCTCACCCGCGCCCATGGAAATCCTCCCTGCGGCGTCGTGGATAGCCTGCATGGAAGACCCGCAGAAGCGGTTTATTGTGACTCCAGGGACTGTCTCGGGGAGATCCGTGAGGAATGTTATCATCCTAGCGACGTTGAAGCCCTGCTCAGCTTCGGGGAAGGCGGTTCCAACTATCAGGTCCTCAATCAGGCTGGGGTCCACGCCTGTCTCCTTGATCAGGCCGTTAACCACGGCTGCTGCTATGTCATCGGGTCTTGTTCTGGCTAGCTCTCCCCTCTTCGCGGGGGTGAATGGGGACCTAGCGTATCCGGCTATCACTGCGGGCATGCTCATCCATGCTCAGGTGCAATAATTAAACCATAAGGTAATTTTTAGTACACCGAGTTTATTGTTTGGAAGCGTAATAAATCAACGATATCCTAGACCTATGGCGTCCAGCTTCTCTGGCAAATATGTGTCAGTTACGAAATCTAGGCCGTACTTGGCAAGAGACTGCTGCTCCGCCTTCTTGCCCATCTCCTGCATGAGCTTGATCTGCTCCTGCCAGTACCCCGATGAGAACCTGGGGTCGCTGAGCTCCGCCTCTAGGGCACCGGTGTCCTGTTTGGTCAGATCGTCGCTCGGAAGGTCGTAGGCCAGGATGTCGTCAGCAGTGATGCCGAGGTATGTCGCCTCCTTCGTAGCTAGGTACTCCGAAAT